>CAMOJW010000023.1 GCA_946617225.1 uncultured Lachnospiraceae bacterium | reverse complement strand
AAAGCGCGAGACATAGACCGCCTTTCCGTCCTCACCGGCTGCGGTGTAGTAGTTGAAAGCAGTGCCTATGTACTGGCTGTTATTGCCTTCTTCGTCGGTCTGGATCTCCTGGATATAATCATCCGACCACCCGCTCAGGATCTGCAGGAACTCCGAGGAGGGATCCTCCGTGTCCATGCTGATCGTGCGGTACCAGTCGGAGGCATTGGTCCCGATGGTGCGGCCGTCCTCGTCGTAGATGTAAACGGATTCGATGGAGTTGGCGTCGCACAGCTCCTGCAGTCTGGCGGAGGAGCGGACGCTTCGGAGATGCCCTCCCTCATCGTCGGTGAGGAAATGACGGTTCCTGTCCTCGTCAAAGACACTGTAATAACGGTCTGACTCCTCGTTCAGCACGGAGGGGTCCTCTTCGAGCAGGAAGGAGATCAGCCGGGCTTTGGAGAGAAAGCGGTCATAGTAGTAGTTGCGGATCACTTCCCGGTTGATGAGACTCTCTTCATACCGGCCGGTCACTTCGTCCAGGGCTACGGAGGATCTCTCGATGCCCTGCGTGATCTCCAGCAGCGTCTGCGTGTAGAAGGAGATCCCGAAGATCATGAAGATGCCCAGGAGCATCAGGGGGAAGAGCTTCCGGAAGATGGACTTGTCAAAATAGGTGGGATTGTTCGCGCGGGGGTTCAGCGTCAGGCGCTCCGTATCGACCGCGCGGCGGACGAAATCGTTGCGCACCACCACCGCGTAGGCCAGGCAGAGCAGCATGACCAGGACAAAGCCCAGTGTGGACCAGAAGATCACATACTGGTCATACTGCAGGATGGTATCAGTGTCCGCCACCGCGCAGATCACGGTCCGGTCTCCGAAGGTCCTGGATACGCAGTAATAGCGGATTCCGCGGATGATCTCCGTGCCGACATAGCCGTCCTGCAGGGCCTGTTCCGACAGCCCTGCGCGCAGGGCGCTCTGGCCTGTCAGGATCTCGGACCCGTTCTTGTAATACAGGAAGGTGTTGTCTGTCTTGTCCACCGCGAACAGGAAACCATTGTTGCCGACGGCGGCACGGCTGAGGACGACAGACACGTCCTTCAGGGAGGCAATCTGCACGTCCAGCAGGGAAGCATCCGTCCCGAGCACCAGGGAGTACTCCACCCCCTGAAAGGTATAGGGCATGGAATAGAAGTAATAGGTACCGTGCTGGTTGATGACTGTCACCGGGCGGATCGTTCCGTCCTCCAGGACAGTCCCCTCCAGCAGGCGGTTGATGTTCTCCTGGGTCATGATGGAGAGGGCGGCGGGGTTGAGACCGATATGCTCCTGCTCGGGACCGAGGATGATCCGGCTGTCCGGGGACAGCAGGTACAGATAATCCGCACCCGAGCGTTCGACGACGTCCCGGAAGACCTTCGAGCGGGCGTCTCTGTCAGACTGCGTCAGAGAGTCGGAGAGTCCTCCCGTGAACAGCTGCCACAGGTCACTCAGCACGACCTGGTTGTCCTCGTGGAAGACTTCCGAGAGATAGGCGGCATCCTGCTCATTGCTCCGCAGGGTGTCGATGACTTCGCTGATGGCCAGTTCACAGTTCTCCCGCTGCTTGCCGAGAGCGGTATCCATCTGGATCTTGCGCAGACAGACAGAGATCAGCACTGCTCCCAGTATGATCAGGAACAGGTTGAACACCACTTTCGAAAAGAAGTAGGTGTTGGCTCTTTTGCGCATTTTTTTGTCTGCGCTCATGAGGCCGTCTTCATTCATGAGTTTGTCTTCGTTCATGACTCTTTATCTCCGGAGTGCTGCGTGGAGGGTCTGTGCGGCCGCCCGGATGATCCGCGATAGAACGGATACCGTGAGCCGCGTCTGTGGGTCCGGCGAAGGAATGATGCCGGCTGTCAGTGTCAGAAGTGGCCGCCTCCCCCGCCGAAGCTGTGGCCGCCGCCCCCGCCGCCGGAGAAACCGCCTCCCCCGCCGTGACCGCCGTGCCCCCCGCCGGAAGAGCGGGGATGGTGGATCACATGGGTGCTGATCGTGGCGGCGCGGTTGCTGAGGACGCGGGAGGAGACCCGGTAGTCATTGATGTCCACGGGCACTCTGGCGAGGTTCCGCGTCTGCCTGGCCAGAAAGACGCCCGAGCTGCCCAGCGTGCCGATGATCCAGATCAGGAAATACAGGATGGGGGCGGGGACGTACTTGCCCATCAGCATGTGCCAGCGGATGCGGGACAGGCCGTTGTAAAAACCCTGGTAATAGTTGCCCTCTTTGGCCTCGTCGCCCACCAGTTCCACGATCTTGTCGTAGATGCGCTGGCTGTTAAAGATGCCGATCGCCCGGCCGGCGGTGCAGACATAGACATAGCGGGTGGACATGTTGAAGTAGAGCAGGACCGTGTCCCCGTTGCTCCTGTCCCAGCCGAAATCGTGATCGATCAGGAACTGCTGCACCCGGCTGACCACTTCGCTGTCGCTGATATACTCCGCATCCGTGTACAGGACGAGATCGGTGCGGCAGTTCCGCTCCCAGACGCCGATCTGTGAGGCCAGCTCCCGCTCCTCTTCCGCAGAGATGTACTCCCCGTAGTCGAAGACGCGCTCGTCCGTGTCACACAGGCTGTTTTCCCTCGCGGCCGTGCGGTTCGTGGAAAAGAAGAAGACGCCGGCGGAGGCGAGGAGGACGACTGCCGCCAGGACGAAACGGATGGCTATATACCTCCTGAATCTCACAGCGCACCTCCCAGAATGATCAGGATCAGGTTGACGATGCCTGCCGCCCCGAGAAAAGCGGCAGCGGCCGCCGCACAGCCCAGGGCCATGCGCAGCCGGGAGACGGGCACGGAGCCGTAGATCTCTTTGGTCTGCCCGTTGATATAATAGGTAAATTTCTTCCCGCTCTCCATCGTGTATTCATAGACGTAGACGGGCAGGAGATCGAATTCGCAGTGTTTTTCGATCACTTCCAGCCGGACGCCGTCGCGGATGTCCGCCTCCCGCAGGTCGCTGTGGGGGTAGGCCGCCAGAAGCTTGTCGCAGAAGAGGGTCACGGCCTTCTCCCGCATCTTGGCATAGGCGTCTTTTTCATATTCCGCGGAGGGGTGGTTGTAATATTCAGCCCGCGCGCCGGACAGGTACTCCGGCCTGAAATCGAGGGCCGTGGAGAAATGGAAGGGCTCCACTTCGTCCATGATATCGTCCGGCATGCGGTCGGAGGCGTCCTTGGGGACGTTGTTCATCACGGCCTCAAAGGAAAAGTTGACCTGACGCGTCTTGACGATGGTGTCGTCCCCCCGGTGGATGCTCTCTCTGAGCTGTCCGGTGTAGCCCATGCGCACGGTGTAGTCGAACACCCAGTAGGGAACATATTCGGTCTGTACTTCGTTGAGTCTCTTCTCGCTGAAGATCTCGGGGACCAGACAGATGTAACCGTTGAATTCCTTCTGCAGGAGGCGGAAGGCCTCGATCCGGGTGAGCGTGGTGGGAATGATCCGCACGGGCGCGTGCTCGCCCACCGCTTTCTCCTCGTACACGTGGTAGGTGCCGCAGAAGGGGCACTTGCCGGCGATGTCGTAGGGACCGGGCTCCAGGGGAGCGCCGCAGTTGCGGCAGTTCCCGTCGGCCGCCGCCGGCAGGAGCTCAGGGGCACCCATATTGCCGCAGTTCAGGCATTCGAGAGTCTTTTTATTGAAGTTGTAGACCATGTTTGAGCCGCAGCTGCTGCAGCGATAGAACATAGGGGTCTCCTTCCCGAAAAGCGATCGTGTCAGTTGAAGGACGCAACAGGGCATACTTCCGCATCATGAAGATTATAGCATGCCGGAAAGGGGAACGAAAGAAGGATTATGGGCCCAGTACAGCGGGAGGGACGGAGGATTCTTTTTCCGATCGTACACTTTTTGACGGCGTTCTGTGGTACAATCATAGGACATGACGTCGGGCCGGTGCGGACCGGCAGACGCCGGGCAGTTCATCGCACCCGCAAGGCGCGCAGTGAGGGAAGGAAATGATCCTGAGAGAGGCATACTGCACGACATGGCAGTTTCAGAGAAAAGAACAGCTCAAGCGGACCGTTCTCCGCGGCATTTTCGGCAAGGCGCGGGACGGGGAGGAGGAGCAGCTCCATGACCGCTACCACCGTCACTGCGGTCCCACGGCCATCACGAACCTGCTGCTGACCACCGCCATGCGCAGGAGGCAGAGGGGGAGGCTCCCGCAGGAGACGCAGAAGATCTTTGACCGTGTCTCCCAGATCGGGAATCACAGGCTGATGTACATCAATCTGGACCTCTTCCACCGGTTCGGGGGCACTTCGGACGCGCTCGCAGGTCTCTATCTGCGGCGGTGCTTCCGGGAATACGGGCTGGAGGCGCCGACTCTGGGCTTCCAGATCCGCCCCACCGAGGGCAGCGTGACGCAGGCGCTGGAGAGGGGGTCCGTCCTGTACCTGCAGGTGCGGGGCCACTCCAAATACGGGAACCACCACATGCTCTGCTACGGCAGGGAGGAGATGCCTGACGGAGCGCCGGCCGTCTACAGGATCGCGGACGGATGGTCTGCCAAACCGGTGCGTCTGACGTTCAGAGAACTGGAACATTTCCGCCTTCTGGAAGTGAAGATCGGGAGCTAAGTGAAGATCGGGAGCTGAAGCATGGATCATTTTAAACTTGTATCGGAATATCAGCCCACCGGCGACCAGCCGCAGGCCATCGAGGCGCTGGTCAGGGGATTCCGGGAGGGCAACCAGTTCCAGACGCTCCTGGGCGTGACGGGGTCCGGCAAGACTTTCACCATGGCCAACATCATCCAGGCCCTGAACAGGCCTACCCTGATCATCAGCCACAACAAGACGCTGGCGGGACAGCTGTACGGGGAGATGAAGGAGTTCTTCCCGGAGAATGCCGTGGAATATTTTGTTTCCTATTATGATTACTACCAGCCGGAGGCCTACATCCCCCAGACGGACACCTATATCGACAAGGATGCCATGATCAACGACGAGATCGACAAGCTCCGGCTGTCGGCCACCGCCTCCCTGTCGGAGCGGCGGGACGTGATCGTGGTGGCCAGCGTGTCCTGCATCTACGGGCTGGGCAGCCCGGAGGAGTTCCAGGGAATGTCCATCTCCCTCCGTCCCGGCATGGAGAAGGAGCGCGACGAGGTCATCCGGGAGCTGATCGCGATCCAGTACCGGAGGAACGACAGCTATCTCGAGCGCTGCGATTTCCGCGTGCGGGGGGATACTGTGGAGATCCATCCCGCCCAGGGCAGCGATTACCTCCTGCGGGTTGAGTGGTTCGGCGACGAGATCGACAGGATCTCCGAGGTGGAACCGCTGACCGGCAGGGTGCACCGGAGCCTCAGCCATGTGATGATCTACCCGGCCTCCCATTACGTGGTGCCGCAGGAAAAGATCAACAGAGCGTGCGACAATATCGCCGCGGAGCTCAAAGAGAGAGTCGCTTATTTCAAGGGAGAGGACCTGCTGCTCGAGGCGCAGAGGATCAGCGAGCGCACGAATTTCGACATCGAGATGATGCGGGAGACGGGATTCTGCAGCGGCATCGAGAACTATTCCCGGCACCTGAACTTCATGCAGCCCGGAGAGCCGCCGCTGACGCTGATGGATTTCTTCAGGGACGAGTTCCTGATCATCGTGGACGAGTCCCACATGACCATCCCGCAGATCGGGGCCATGTACAACGGGGACAGGTCCAGGAAAGAGACGCTCGTGCGCTACGGCTTCCGGCTGCCCTCCGCCCTGGACAACCGCCCCCTCCGCTTTGAGGAGTTCGAGCAGCACATCGACCAGCTGCTCTTCGTGTCCGCTACACCGGGCCCCTATGAGGCTGCCCATGAGCTGCTGCGGACGGAACAAATCATCCGCCCCACGGGCCTGCTGGACCCGGAGGTGGACGTGCGGCCCACCGCGGGACAGGTGGACGATCTGATCGCCGAGATCCGCAGGGAGACGGAGCGGAAGAACAAGGTCCTGATCACCACGCTGACCAAAAAGATGGCCGAAGATCTCACGGAATATCTGGCGGACGCGGGGATCCGGGTGCGGTACCTGCACTCCGACATCGACACCATGGAGCGGGCGGAGATCATCCGCGACATGCGCCTGGACGTCTTCGACGTCCTGGTGGGCATCAACCTGCTGCGGGAGGGCCTGGACATCCCGGAGATCTCCCTGGTGGCGATCCTGGACGCGGACAAGGAGGGATTTCTCCGGTCCGAGACTTCCTTGGTCCAGACGATCGGCCGGGCGGCCAGAAACGCGGACGGACACGTGATCATGTACGCGGACACGGTCACGGACTCCATGAGAAGGGCCATAGACGAGACCAGGCGGCGCCGGGAGGTGCAGGACGCCTACAATAAAGAACACGGGATCACGCCGACCTCCATCCGGAAGGCCGTGCGCGACCTGATCAGCATCTCGAGGGAGATCACCGAGAAGCAGGTGCGCTTCGAGAAAGATCCGGAATCCATGGATCTGAAGGAACTGCGCGCGCTGATCGACGAGGTGGAGAAACAGATGCGCAAGGCGGCGGCGGAGCTGAATTTCGAGGCGGCCGCCGAACTGAGGGACCGGATGCTCGAGCTGAAGAAACAGGAGCTGGAGATCACCGGCGGGAAATGACAGAGGACGGACTATGGCAGAAAAGATGAGAAAACCGGACTACTGGCCCGGACTCAGGGAGAGTGAGGCGCTCGCCGGCACTCTGCTGGAGAGGGACGCCGAGCGCCGGAAGATGATCAACAAGGAGGACTGTATCCGGATCCGGGGCGCCAGGGAGCACAACCTGAAGGATCTGGATGTGGACATCCCCCGGAATGAGCTGGTGGTGCTGACGGGGCTGTCCGGCTCCGGCAAGTCCTCTCTTGCCTTCGACACGATCTACGCCGAGGGGCAGAGGAGGTACATGGAGTCCCTGTCCTCCTACGCCCGGCAGTTCCTCGGCCAGATGGAGAAACCGGACGTAGACAATATAGAGGGCC
Organism: uncultured Lachnospiraceae bacterium; assembly: GCA_946617225.1. Taxonomy (GTDB): domain Bacteria; phylum Bacillota; class Clostridia; order Lachnospirales; family Lachnospiraceae; genus CAG-791. The sequence goes on along the minus strand of CAMOJW010000023.1, from coordinate 12,685 downwards.
TCTCGCCGGCCATCTCCATAGATCAGAAATCGACCAACCGCAATCCGCGCTCCACAGTGGGGACGGTGACGGAGATCTACGACTATTTCCGCCTGCTGTACGCCAGGATCGGCATCCCCCACTGTCCGCAGTGCGGCAGGGAGATCTCCCGGCAGACCGTGGACCAGATGGTGGACCGGATCCTTGCGCTCCCGGAGCGGACCCGGATCCAGATCCTGGCCCCGGTGGTCCGCGGCCGCAAGGGCGAGCACGCCAAGGTGATCGACAGGGCCCGTAGGGCCGGTTATGTCCGGATCCGGATCGACGGCAGCCTCTACGACGTGGGGGAGGATATCTCCCTCAACAAGAACAACAAGCACAACATCGAGATCGTGGTGGACCGTCTGGTGGTGCGGGAGGGCATCCGCAGGAGGCTCACGGACTCCGTGGAGAGCGCCCTGGAGCTGGCGGACGGCCTGCTGCAGGTGGATGTCCAGAGACCGCGGCCTGATGCGGAAACTGCGAGTTCGGAGGGAGCCGGTGAGGAGCCGGAGAATGAGCTGCTGCAGTTCTCGCAGAATTTTGCCTGCCCGGACTGCGGGATCAGTGTGCCCGAGATCGAGCCCAGGAGCTTCTCCTTCAACAATCCCTTTGGCGCGTGCCCGGTCTGCGCGGGACTGGGCTACAGGATGGAGTTCGACCCCCGCCTGATCGTGCCCGACGAGCACCTCAGCATCAACAAAGGCGCCATCGCCGTCACCGGCTGGCAGTCCTGCATGCAGAAGGGCAGCTTCACCAATGCGCTGCTGACAGCCATGGCTGCCCGGTGGAAGTTCAGCCTGGACACGCCCTGGGGAGAACTGCCGGAGGAGGTCCGGCACATCCTCATGTACGGGACGGAAGAGCAGGTGGACGTCTACTACGAGGGACAGCGCGGCAGGGGCGTGTATCCCACTGTCTTCGAGGGACTGATCCGCAACACGGAGCGCCGCTACAGGGAGACTTTTTCCGAGACGATGAAAGCGGAATACGAGAGCTTCATGCAGATCACGCCCTGCAAGGAGTGCGGCGGACAGAGGCTGCGCCGGGAGTCCCTGGCGGTGACCGTGGGCGGCATCAACATCTATGAGCTCACCTGCCTGTCCATCCGCGCGCTGCAGGATCATCTGGAGCGGCTGGATCTCACTGAGACCCAGAGGATGATCGGCGCCCAGGTCCTCAAGGAGATCCGGGCCAGGGTGGGGTTCCTGATCGACGTGGGTCTGGACTATCTGACCCTGGCCAGGGCGACGGGCACCCTCTCCGGCGGGGAGGCGCAGCGGATCCGCCTGGCCACCCAGATCGGGTCCGGCCTGGTCGGCGTATGCTATATCCTGGACGAGCCCAGCATCGGCCTGCACCAGCGGGACAACGACAAGCTCCTCCGGACGCTGAAGAACCTGCGCGACCTGTGGAACACGGTGATCGTCGTGGAACACGACGAGGACACCATGCGGGCTGCCGACCATATCGTGGACATAGGTCCCGGAGCGGGCGCTCACGGCGGCGAGATCGTCGCACAGGGGACCGCCGAGGAGATCATGGCTGATCCGAATTCCATCACCGGCCAGTATCTGTCCGGCGCCCGGGCCATCCCGGTGCCCGTGACGCGCAGGAAGCCGAAACAGTGGCTCCATATGAAGGGATGCCGGGTCAACAATCTCAAGAATATCGACGCGGATATCCCGCTGGGCGTCATGACTGTCGTGACGGGCGTATCCGGCTCCGGCAAGAGCTCCCTGGTGAACGAGATCCTCTACAAGAGGCTGGCCAGGGACCTGAACAGGGCCAGGACGATCCCCGGCGACCACGACGACATCCTGGGCATAGAGCAGCTGGACAAGGTCATCGCCATCGACCAGTCGCCCATCGGCAGGACCCCGCGGTCCAATCCGGCCACCTATACGGGCGTGTTCGATCTGATCAGGGACCTTTTTGCCGGCACGTCCGACGCCAGGGCCAGGGGATACAAGAAGGGCCGCTTCTCCTTCAACGTCAAGGGCGGCCGCTGCGAGGCCTGCAGCGGCGACGGCATCCTCAAGATAGAGATGCACTTCCTGCCGGACGTCTACGTCCCGTGCGAGGTCTGCCACGGCAAGAGATACAACCGGGAGACGCTGGAGGTCCTCTACAAGGGCAAAAACATCTCCGACGTCCTGGACATGACCGTGGAGGAGGCAGTGGACTTTTTTGCCAACGTGCCCTCGGTCAGGCGCAAGATCCAGACCCTCTACGACGTGGGCCTGGGCTATGTGAAGCTGGGGCAGCCCTCCACGGAGCTGTCGGGAGGAGAGGCTCAGCGCATCAAGCTGGCCACCGAGCTGTCCCGCAAGAGCACCGGCAGGACCATCTACATCCTCGACGAGCCCACCACCGGCCTGCACTTCGAGGACGTGGCCAAACTCACCCGCATCCTTCACCAGCTGGTGGAGGGCGGCAATACGGTGCTGGTCATCGAACACAACCTGGACGTGATCAAGACGGCGGACTACATCCTGGATCTGGGGCCCGAAGGCGGAGACGGCGGGGGCACCGTGATCGCGCAGGGCACGCCCGAGGATCTGGAACAGGAACACAGCTCCTATACGGGCTACTATATCCACAAGATGCTGGAGAAGGAGAGGCAGCGGCTGCGGGGGTAAATGGAAGAGATCAGGGGTTTTGTCGAGAATATCATCTACAGGAGCGAGGAGAGCGCCTACACGGTGTTTGAGCTGAGCGCGTCGGGCGAGACGGTCACGTGCACAGGCGTCGTGGCGTCCATCAGCGAGGGCGAGAGCTGCAGGGTGACAGGTTCCTATGTGCAGCACGCCGTTTACGGCAGGCAGCTGAAGCTGGAGAGCTTCGAGGCGGTCGCACCCGAGACGGCGGAAGCCATGCTCCGCTATCTCGCCTCCGGCGCCATCAAGGGGATCGGCGAGACGCTGGCTGCCAGGATCGTGAAGTGTTTCGGCAGTGATACCATGCGCATCATCGACGAGGAGCCGGAGCGCCTGGCGGAGGTCAAGGGCATCAGCGCCAGGGGAGCCAGAGAGATCGGCGCCCAGGCCAGGGACAAAAGGGACCTGAGGGACGCCATCATGTTCCTCCAGCAGTACGGCATCTCCAACACCATGGCCGTCCGGATCTGGAAGACTTACGGCATGAGCGTGTACGGCATCCTGAAGGAGAATCCCTACCGCCTGGCGGAGGATGTGCGGGGCATCGGTTTTGCCACGGCGGATCTGATCGCCTCCCGGGCGGGGATCCGGGCCGATTCCGATTTCCGGATCCGGAGCGGCCTGCTGTACATCCTCTCGGAGGCCTCCGGGGAGGGGCACAGTTATCTGCCCCGCGAGGAGGCCGTGCGCCGCGCCGTCCGCCTGCTCCAGGTGGAGGAGGACCAGGTAAGTCTGCAGCTGGACAACCTCCTCGTGGAGCGGGAACTGGTGGCCAGGGGCAGGGAGCCGCAGCAGATCTACAGTCCGCGGGCTTTCCGCGAGGAGCAGCAGATCGCGAGGATGCTCCTGGAACTGGATGCGGACAGACCCACGGAGACGGATACGGCCGACCCCGCGGCCAGGATCCGCGATATCGAGAAGAGAGAGGGCCTGGAACTGGACGATCTGCAGAGAGAAGCGGTCCTGCAGGCCTTTGAACATACGGTGCTGCTCCTCTCGGGAGGACCGGGCACCGGCAAGACGACGACCATCAACACCATCATCCGGCTGCTGCGGGACGCGGATCTCAGCGTGATGCTGGCGGCGCCCACCGGCCGGGCGGCCAGGCGCATGACGGAGGCGACCGGTTTTCCCGCCATGACCATCCACCGCATGCTGGGCGTCAGGGGACTGCCCTCCGAGGACGGGCAGGCCGACAGGGGCGGCTTCGAGAAGGGCCGGGACAATCCGCTGGAGACGGATGCCCTGATCATCGATGAGATGAGCATGGTGGACACCCACCTGTTCCACGCGCTCCTGAGGGCGATCCTGCCGGGCACCAGACTGATCCTGGTGGGAGACGTGGACCAGCTGCCCAGCGTGGGCGCCGGCAGGGTCCTGCAGGATCTGATGGAGAGCGGCGCCTTCCGGACGATCCGCCTCAAAAAGATCTTCCGCCAGGCCATGGAGAGCGACATCGTGGTCAACGCCCACCGGATCCTGGAGGGGGAGATGCTGGATCTGGACAACCGGAGCAGGGACTTTTTCTTCCTGGAGCGGGACCAGATACCTGTGATCTACAAGCACACTGTGGATCTGCTGCAGGGCAGGCTCCCGGCTTACGCCGGGTGCAATCCCTGGGAAGTGCAGGTCCTGACGCCCATGCGCAAGGGCAGCCTGGGCGTGAACAGGCTCAACGAGGTGCTGCAGAGCGTACTGAATCCTCCCGCGCCGGACCGGCGGGAGATCACCCGGCAGGAAGTGACCTTCCGGGAGGGCGACAAAGTCATGCAGACCCGCAACAACTACCAGATCGCCTGGGAGATCCGGGGCAATTTCGGCATCCCCGTCGAGCAGGGGACGGGCATCTTCAACGGGGATTTCGGCCGCGTGGAGGAGATCGACCCGCACGCGCAGACGATGACGGTCCGTTTTGACGAGGACAGGATGGTCACCTACCCGTTCGCGGAGCTGGAAGACCTGGAACTGGCCTATGCCGTGACGGTGCACAAATCCCAGGGCTCGGAATATCCGGCGGTGATCCTGCCGCTGCTGTCGGGACCCTCCGGGCTGTTCAGCCGGAACCTCCTGTACACGGCCGTCACCAGGGCCAGGAACTGCGTCGTGATCCTGGGGAGCAGGGAGGCCGTGCGCGAGATGATCGCCAACACCAGGCAGAGCCTGCGGTACACAGGACTGCGGGACAGGATCGAAGAGATCCGCAGGAGGGAATACGGAGAAAAGGGAGAGACTGCTTAAGATACGGAAGAGACCGGGTACACGGAGGACACCGGAAACGGACGGCGGCGGCACTGCGCTGCGGGCGGCAGCTGTCCTGGGTGCCCTGGGGAACGGGGCGGCCGACCTCCTGTTCCCACGGAGATGTCCGGTCTGCGACCGCCCCGTCAGGCCCTTCGGACAGTGGATCTGCCCGGAGTGTGCGGAAACACTGCATCCCGTGGGCGGACATGTCTGCATGTGCTGCGGCAAGCCCGTGGATCCGCACAGGGAGTACTGCCCCGACTGTGAGCGGAGAGAACATCTCTTTGACGCGGGGGCCGCGGTCTACACTTACCGGAGCTGCAGCGGTGCCCTCTACAGGTTCAAATACAGACACAGGGAGGAATATGCCGACCTGTTCGGCCGCGTCATGGCGGAGAGGCTGCGCAGCTGGTCCGCGGAGGGACCCGCCCTGGTCCGCCGCTGTCCTCCGCAGCTCCTCATACCGGTCCCCTCCTCCCCGGACAGAGTCCGCGCAAGAGGGTACGATCAGAGCGCCCTGCTGGCCCGTGCGGTGTCCCGGGAGACCGGGATACCAACTGCGGAAGGCGTCCTGAATCGGGTCCGCGACACCCCTCTGATGCGGGGCATGACGGCCCGGGAACGCCAGAAAAATACAGAAAATGCTTTCCATGTGTCTGGAAATAGTGTAGAATCAAAATCGATTATGCTCATAGACGATATTTATACGACCGGGGCGACTATGGACGCTTGTGCCCGCGAGCTCAAGAGAGCAGGGGCCGGACCGGTCTTTTTCCTGACATTGGCGATCGGAGAACAAGCATTATGTTGAAACAGGACAGGATCCGCACCATGACGCGCCTGGCTATCTACGAAGAGGAACAGATCGCCAGGGACGAGAGGGTCAACGGATACTTCGGCAATGACTACGTGTTTTCCCAGATGGTCGGTTCCTTTATTTCCGGAACGATCGCATTCGGGATAGTCTTTGCCGTCTACTGCGGCTATCATTTTGACACTATGTTCCTGCGGCTGTTCGACAATTCCATCCTGGACGTGCTGAAACAGTGGGTGCGTTATTACGCCGTTTTTATCATCGGTTTCTGCGCCATCACTTTCGTGATCTACCGCGGGCGTTTCCGCCGCGCGCAGAGCAGACTGAAGAAATATCGCCGTGACCTGGAGTTCATGGCGGAAGAATACGAGCTTTATGACAAGCCGCAGGATAACGGAACAACGGAGGAGACCGTATGACTACATTGTATGAGGTCCGGGACAGGATCATAGATATATACAGGGGATTCGACTATGTCTTCCGTCCCCTGTTCAAGTTCCTTCTCGCCCTTGCGATCCTTTTTGAGATCAGCCACAACATGGGCTTCATGGGACGGCTCAACAATTACCTGCTGATCATGATCATCGCTCTCGCCTGTACGCTGATGCCCATGAGCATGATGGCGGCGGTCCTGGCCCTGGTCGTGCTCCTGCACCTGTACTCGCTGTCGATGGAAGCGGCCGCTCTGGGAGCGGCGATCCTGCTGATCGTATTTCTGATCTTCTTCCGTTTTGCCCCTCACAGCGGCGTGATCCTGCTTCTGATGCCGCTGGCCATGACATTGAACCTTCACTTTGCGGTGCCGCTGGCGGCGGGACTGCTGTTTTCGGTGGGCGCCTGCGTGCCTGTGGCCCTGGGCGTCGTCATCTGGCAGTACCTGTACCTGGTCGTGGAGCACCGGAACTGGCTGCGCGGCGCGGACAGTGTGGAGCGCCTGCTGACCAACTTCCGTTTTCTCGTGGATCACATGGTGCACAACCGCGCCATGTGGGTCATGGCCGGGACCCTCGCGGCAACGGTGCTGGTGGTGTATTTTATCCGCAGACTGGCCGTAGCCCACTCCTGGCTGATCGCCTCCGCGGCGGGTGCGCTGACGGAGATCCTGATCCTCGTGTACGCGGAGTACCACTACGGCGTGCCGGCGGAGATCGTCCGGAACATCCCCTGGATCCTCCTGTCCCTGCTGATCGCCGTGGTCCTCACCTTCTTCGTCTTCAACGTGGATTTTGCCCGGATGGAGAACGTGCAGTTCGCGGATGACGATTACTATTACTTTGTCAAAGCGATCCCCAGAGTCTCCATGGAGGCTCCGGACCGGAAGGCCAGCGACTTCTACCGCGAGGCACCGGAAAGGGATCTGTATGCCTATGGCGCGGAGGAGAGCGCGGAGGAGGCAAAGCCCGCCGCAGCGCACACGACAGTCCTGCCGACTCTGAAGAGACCGGCAGCCGCACCTGCCGCTCCCGCGGCACCTGCCCCTGAGAAGGCGGCTCCCGAGAAAACCGCTCCCGCAAAGGCTGCACCTGTAACTGAGAAGACACCTCAGCAGGCGCAGGCGGCAGCCGTACCGGAAGAGACCGCGGCAGAGGCTCCGGCACCTGCGGCAGAGGCACCTGCGGCGGATATGACGGCGGCAGAGGCACCCGCAGCAGAGACATCCGCGGCGGGAGCGTCGGCGGACAGCGCTGCTTCTCCGAGCTTCCTGGACAAAGTCAGGAAATTCCTGGATGACTGGAGCAGGACCGGCGCAGGCGCCAGGACGGACGAGCCCGAAGCGGCCGCCTCCGCAGAGGCAGAGGAATCAGGGGAAGGAACAGAAGAAACAGAAACAGAAGAGGAAATCGCCTCCGCAGAGGCCGCTGTGACAGCAGCAGAAGAGGACAGCGACGATCTGTTCCTGCCGGAGACGGCGGTCGACGGACAGTCTGCTGTCGAGACGGACGAGTTTTCCAGAGAACTGGCAGAGGAACTGTCCAGAGAACTGTCTGCGGACGGTCCCCTTGACAGAAACACGTAAAAAAGAAACAGAGAAGGTCAGGACGGACAGGACAGCGGGGCAGGCCTGACAACAGGCACAGCTGCCGGGGCAGTGGAAATGCAGAACGCCTTAAATTTTCTTCAGAGATATCTGAGCCAACTTCATATGCCTGCGATCCACGTGACAGACCTGGTCGAGATCCTGATCATCGCCTTCGTGGTCTACCACATACTCGTATGGCTGCAGGCCACCCGCGCCTGGGCCATGATGAAGGGCCTCCTGGTGGTCCTTGGCTTCGTGCTGGTCGCGTTTTTCTTCAATATGACTACGATACTCTGGATCGTGCAGAACGTGGCCGGTATCGCCATCATAGCCGTTGTCATCATATTGCAGCCCGAGCTGCGCAAAGCTTTCGAAGAACTGGGACAGACTGATCTTCTCAGTTCTTTGCTGCGTATTGATCCCGTGGGAACGGAGGACGGCCTCTTCTCGGACAAGACGCTGCGGGAGATCGTGCGCGCCTGTGAACAGATGGCGGAGAACATGACCGGCGCCCTCATCGTGATCGAGCAGAACACTCCTCTGCAGGAGATCGAGAGGACCGGCATAACCATCGACGGCGTCGTGTCCAGTCAGCTGCTCATCAATATCTTCGAAAAGAATACCCCTCTCCACGACGGGGCTGTTCTGATCCGGGGCGACCGTGTCATCTCGGCCACCTGTTACCTGCCCCTCTCGGAGAGCCTGATGGACAAGGGGCTTGGGACCAGACACAGGGCAGGCATGGGCATTTCGGAGAATTCCGACGCACTCACCATCATCATCTCCGAGGAGAACGGCATGGTGAGCCTGGCCTACCGCGGCAACCTGACCAGAAACGTGGATGCAGACCATCTGCGGGCGCGTCTGGTGACGATCCAGAACAAGGAAGAGCTCTCCGCCGGGCGCAGGTCCGTCCTGAGCATCCTCTCCCGCCAGCAGAGAAAGAGAACGGAGAGGAGGGAAGAGTCATGAAAGACAGACTTCTCCGTTTTGCGGGGGAACTGTGGGGATGGCTGGAGAAGCTGTTCAATTTCAAGGACCCCCTCCACAATTTCAACTGGAAACTGCTGTCCGTCTGCATCGCCGCTTTTCTCTGGCTGGCGATCAACAACAGCCATGATCCCGTGGTCTCGAGGCAGTTTTCGGACATTCCGGTGCGGCTCCTCCACACGGAGACACTGACGGAAGAGGACAGGATCTGCACGGTCCTGGATGATTCCGATGTGGTGTCCACCGTAACGGTGATAGCCAACAGGTCCGTGATCGAATCCCTGTCCGCGGAGAACATAGTGGCGACGGCCGATCTCAACAGCGCGTCGCCGGAAGGTCTGATCCCCATCACTTTTTCCGTCAACCGGTACAGCGACAGCGTGGAGTCTGTCCGCGGGAGCACGGATACGGTCCGAGTGAGCATCGAGGAGCGCAGATCAGCCGTCTTCATGCTGGAGACCGAGACAACGGGCACGGTGGCCGAGGGCTATCTGCTCAGCACCGTGTCGGCGGAGCAGAACCAGATCCGCGTCACGGGGCCTCTCTCCGTGGTGGAGTCGATCCGGAGGGCGGCCGTGGTCCTGGACGTCAATGACGCGACGGGGAATATCAACACCAATCTGGACATCCGGCTGTATGACGCGGATGACCGCGAAATCTCCATGAGCAGCAGCCTCACCGCCAACATCGAGAGAGTCATGGTCAGGGCTGAGATACTGCCTACCAAGAGCGTACCCATCGTCTGCGGCATCTCGGGAGCTCCCGCACAGGGATACCAGGCCTCCGAAGAGATCGATATCGTTCCGGGGACGCTGACCATCGCCGCCAGGCGTTCGGTGCTGGAGGAGATCAACAGCATCGAAGTGCCGGGGGAGATGCTGAACATAAACGGGCTCAAGAGCAGCCTGAACAAAGTCATCGACGCCAGGGAACTGCTTCCCGAAGGCGTGATCCTGGCGGATCCCGAGCACGAGGGTACTATCCGCATCCGCGTGGAGATCATCAGAGGAGCCAACCTGGAGAGTCCCTCCGACCAGGAACAGAAGAAAGACGCCGACGGGGAAGAGTGATCCGCCGGCTGACATACGGAAACATCCGGCCCCTGAGGAGCCGGATGATGATGATCAGGTATTCGGTCCGGGACCGGGCAGCGGCAGCGCTGTCCGGTCTCTTTCTGCCGTACAGACACTGATGATATGCCCGTCCTGTTCCAGAGTGACGGCGCACCAGTCCTCACCGGCTGCGGTAATGCATCCTCCTTCTGTGAGAGGCAGGACGCAGAGACGGCGCGGGTCCAGGGACAGACCGCGGCCGCACGCCTTGATGACGCTCTCCTTCAGGGTCCAGAGCGTGTAGAAAGCACGCAGGAAAACCATGCCCTCCTGCCCGGAGGGATCTGCCGCGCGGACGCTGTCCGCCCAGACCTGCTCCTCAGGCAGCAGCAGCCGGCGCAGCCTGTGGGGATCCCTGGGGACCAGCTGTTCCGTGTCCACGCCGACCGGGGATGCCCCTGCCTCGCCCCCGTTCACCGCGAGGACACAGAGATCTCCGCTGTGGGAGAGACTGAAGGGGGGAAAACCATCCGCATACGGTCTGCCGAATGATTCTTTATGCAGACAGGATCCATCCGGGATCTGCAGCACATCCGCCAGGAGCAGGCCGGCACCGAGGCACAGGAGGCGGTCCCGTTCGCTGCGCCTTCTGTGAGCATCGGCCCATCGCTCCGGAAACCGGTCTCTGACCGGGGACAGGTCCCTCCGCGCGATCTCATCGACGGAGAGAGTATGAAGAGTGATCATGGAGTTCTCCGTTCCGGGGCGCGCTGCGTGCCGGCACATCCCTGCTGCAGGCGCCCTTTGAATAAGGGTATTGTACGTTACGTCAGCCGGGAAAACAAGCCGTTCAGGGAGCTGTGGCCCGGAACGAGGGGATCGGAGAGCGGTCAGTTCACGGCATTTGAACAAATGTTGAACCATTTTTTATTGCGTTATAGAATCTGAGCTTGTATAATATCTTGCATACTCAAGGGTTTTATGCATCAGAGGGGACGGGCAGCTTTTAGTCAGGTTTTTTTGAGGTGAGACTATGCCTGCACAGAAGTACTATTTGATCTATCAGGATCTGAAACAGGAGATCGAGGATGGTGTTTATCCGCCGGAATCCTGCATTCCCACGGAATTCACTCTGGTGGAGAAGTATCACTGTTCACGCAATACCGTACGAAGGGCGATCCAGCAGCTCCAGGATCTGGGATACGTCCAGAGCATCCACGGCAAGGGCGTGGTGGTGATTTTTCACAAGGAACTGCTGACATATTTCAGAGAGGGCTTTGAGAGCACGATCGCTTTCTACAGCCGTCAGAACAAGAAAGTGGACAACAAAGTCCTGGAACTGAAGCATTATACCGCCGGGGAGAGAGAAGCGGAGATGGGCTTCCAGGAGGGCACGCCCATGTGCAAGATCAAGCGTCTGCGCCTGGTCGATGATGTGCCGATCGCCATCGAGATCGCCCGTTTCCCCGACAGGATGGTCAGGGGACTGACCGAGGAGATCGCCCGCAATTCCATCTATGAGTATATCATGGGCGGAGCGGGGGAGAAACTGATCTCCTCCAGACGCAGGGTCACTGTGGAACCGGCTACGGAAGATGATCTGACCTATCTGGATCCTTTCCCCAGGGACTGCGTGGCGGTCGTCACCAGCCGGTCCTACGACGCAAACGGCCGGCTCGTGGAGTATTCGCAGTCCAGGAATATTCCGCAGGATTTCTCTTTCGGCACTATCTTCACGGACAAAAAGATCCCCACCTGACACGGAGGATCTGCAGCGCAGAAGGGGCTGTCGCACTGAGCGGACACCTGTATGGGCACGCAACGGGTCTCTCCCGGGCGTCCCTGCGGGGATCGGCTCAATGTGACAGCCCTTTTACGCGGGCTTCGGACAGGGAAGGATCAGAAGTACGGAGAACACAGACCATGTATTATGACGCAGCGCCGCTGGAGGGGATCACGGGATGGGTCTACCGCCGGGTGCACCACGCTTTTTTCCCGCAGACGGACCGCTATTACGCGCCTTTTGTGGCGCCGAACCACACGAAGAACCTCAAGACCAAAGAAAAGGAGGATCTGGCACCGGAACACAACGCCGGGCTGGCACTGGTGCCGCAGATCCTGTCGAATCATGTCGACGAGTGCCTGTGGGCGGCCGGTGTGATCCGGAGCATGGGGTATGAGGAGATCGATCTGAACATGGGGTGCCCCGTGCCCATGATCGCCCGCAAGAAAAAGGGCTCCGGCATGCTGGCGGACCCCGGGATGCTGGACCGTTTTCTCTGGGGCGTCTTCGACGGCCTGGACCGCGCCTGCGGGCCGGGGCTGCGGATCTCCGTGAAGACGCGGCTCGGCGTGGAGGATTTCGAGGGCATCGAAGAGATCATGCGCGTCTACGGGCAATATCCCCTGTCGGCTCTCATCATCCATCCGCGCACGCAGAAGGACCTGTACAGGAACCCGGCGGATCCCGCCATGTTCGGGAGAGCTCTCGATGCTCTGTCCGGCAGCAACCCCGATGACAGGAAGATCTGCTACAACGGGGACCTGCGCACGGCGGAGGACATCCGGCGGATCGGGGAGCGGTATCCGCGGATCGACGGCGTGATGCTGGGGAGAGGCCTTCTGGCGGATCCCGCGCTGATCAGGGAGGCGGGCGGAGGCGCGCCTCTGACTTCCCGGGAACTGCGGGACTTCCACGACGCGCTGTGGGAAGCGCAGAGGGAGGACCTGCCCGGCGATGCCGTCGCGATCGGCAGGATGAAGGAGCTCTGGCTGTACATGGGCACCTGTTTTTCCGGGGCGGACAGGCTGCTCAAGGAGATCCGCAAAGCCCGGGACCGCCGGCAGTATGAGGCGGCCGTGCGGAGCCTGTTCGTCAATGCCCGGTTCA
>CAMOJW010000022.1 GCA_946617225.1 uncultured Lachnospiraceae bacterium | reverse complement strand
TGACGACGATGGTCTTGTCATCGGGAGCTTCGACGGCGAGCTTGGCGTTCTCGTCTTCCTGCATCTCATTCCAACCCTTCACGACTTCGAACATGTATCCGTAGTCAGCGCCGAGAGCGGGGCTGGCGCAGCGGTTCCATGCAAAGACGAAATCGGAGGCCTTGACATCCTGACCGTCGGACCACTTCAGGCCGTCGCGCAGGGTGTAGGTGTAAGTGATGGTGCCGTCATCATTCGGCACGCCCTCCGGAAGATCCACAGCACAGTCCGGAACCAGCTCCAGAGTGCCGTCCGCTGCCTGCTGCCACTTGGACAGACCGGAAAACAGGTGGATGCAGAGAGTAGCACCGTCGACGGAGCTGTTCAGAGCGGGATCAAGTGTCGCGGGCTCGGAGGAAAGGCAGACGTTCAGGCCTTCCGGTACCTCGGCCTCAGCCTCGGCGGTCTCCTCTGTTCCTTCACCCTCAGCCTCGGTCTGCTCCGGGGCAGCGTTGTTGGCCGCGGAATCACCGCAGGCCGCCAGGCTCAGCACCATGACGGATGCCAGCGCAAGCGCAAGAAACTTCTTAAGATTCATTGTTTACTCCTTTCATAACTGAAAGCTGTTTCCGCATCACGATCCGTGACACGGCGGAGAATAGTTCCTCCCCTGGGGTCGCCCCCCATGTATCTTCGGACGCAGCCGCATCGCCACCGCCTGAAATGGCGATACGTCCGCGCTTCAGAACGACACTATGATACCACATTCCTGTGATAACAGATATGATTTTTATGTAAACTGTCTCAGTTGATCTCCTCCGTCCGGTGGCATGCGACGAAATGTCCCTTCTCCACTTCCTTGAAGGCGGGCATGCTCTCGGCGCATACGGGCTGCGCGTAGGGGCAGCGGGTGCGGAAAGGACAGCCGGACGGTGCATGCAGGGGACTCGGGATCTCACCGGTCAGAGCGATGCGCTGGTTGGCGCGGGCCGTCTTGGGATCCGGCACGGGCACGGCGCTGATCAGGGCCTTGGAGTAGGGATGGAGAGGCCTCTCGTAGATCTCCTGTGCGTCCGCCAGTTCCACCATGCGGCCCAGATACATCACTGCGATCCTGTCGGAGATGTGGCGCACCACCAGCAGGTCATGGGCGATGAACAGGTAGGTCAGCCCCATTTTGTCCTGCAGCTCCTCAAACATGTTGATGACCTGCGCCTGGATGGAGACATCCAGCGCGGAGACCGGTTCGTCGCAGACGATGAAATCCGGATCCACAGCCAGCGCACGGGCGATACCTACGCGCTGTCTCTGTCCGCCGGAGAACTCGTGGGCATAACGGGCTGCATGCTCGGAATTGAGCCCCACGTGATCCATCAGTTCCAGGATCTTCTCACGGCGCTCCTCCTGGCTGCTGTACATATGGTGCACGTCCAGCGGCTCGCCGATGATGTCCGCAACGGTCATACGGGGATCCAGAGAAGAATACGGATCCTGGAAGACCATGGTGGCCTTGGTGCGGAATTCCGCGATATCAGCAGGCGTCACGATGGGCTTGCCCCTGTAGATCACCTCGCCGGCGGTGGGCTTGTACAGGTGGAGGATGGAGCGGCCGGCAGTAGTTTTGCCGCAGCCGGACTCACCCACGAGCCCCAGCGTCTCACCTTCCCGGATGGAAAAAGAGATGTCGTCCACGGCCTTGAGCGGGATCGAGCGGAAAAAGCCCGTGTTGATCTGGAAGTACTGCTTCAGGCCTCTGACCTCGATGAGCGGCTGTGTGCCCTGATTGTTCACTTTCGTGTCCTGGTTGCTCATTCGCCTTTCACCGCCTTTCTGACGTTCATCCAGCACGCGGCAGCATGATCGTCGTTGATCTGCATCCTCTCGCATTTTTCCCTGAGACAGATCTTCATGGCGTTGTCACAGCGGGGTGCAAAAGGACAGCCCTTGGGCATGTTCAGCAGATCGATCGGGGTGCCGCTGATGGGCTCCAGCTTCTCCCCGTTGTCGTCCGCCGTGGGGATCGAGCGGAGAAGGCCCTTGGTGTATTCGTGGCAGGGATTGTAGAAGATCTCGTCCGCCGTGCCCTGTTCGCAGATGCCCCCGGCGTACATGACGATGACTTCGTCGCAGAGCTGGGCGACGACGCCCAGGTCGTGCGTGATCATGATGATCGCCATGCCGATCTCTTTCTGGATATCCTTCATCAGTTCCAGGATGCCCGCCTGGATGGTCACGTCCAGAGCGGTGGTGGGCTCATCGGCGATGAGGATATCCGGCTCGCACGCGAGCGCCATGGCGATCATGACTCTCTGGCGCATGCCGCCCGAGAACTCGAAGGGATACTGTTTCATTCTCTTCTCCGGCTCGTTGACGTTGACGAGGCGGAGCATCTCGACCGCGCGGTCCCAGGCCTGCTGCCTGTTGCGGTCCGTGTGGAGCAGGATCGCCTCCATGAGCTGCTGGCCGATCGTGTAGGTCGGGTTCAGGCTGGTCATGGGGTCCTGGAAGATGATGGAGATCCGGTTGCCGCGGATGTCCTTCATGACCTTCTCTCCCGCCCCGACGAGCTCCTGCCCGTCGAACTGAATGGAGCCGGATACGATCCTGCCTGTGCCGGCAAGGATCTGCATGATGGAGTAGGCTGTGACCGATTTGCCGGAGCCGGACTCGCCGACTATGCCGAGGACCTTGCCTCTCTCCAGTTCAAAAGAAACACCGTTTACTGCACGCACCTCGCCGGCGTCGGTGAAGAAGGAGGTGTGCAGATCTTTTACGCTCAGTAAGGACATTTTTCACTTCCTCCTTTCTCAGCTGTTGAGCTTCGGATCGAACGCGTCACGCAGACCGTCGCCGAAGAGGTTCAGGGACAGGACGATGAGGGAGATCACGATCGCCGGGATGATCAGCCTGTAGGGATACGAATTCAGGCCGTTCAGGGCATCCGACGCGAGGGATCCCAGGGAAGGCATGGGCGCATTGACGCCGAGGCCCAGGAAGGACAGGTAGCTCTCCGTGAAGATCGCGCTGGGGATCTGCAGCGCCGTCGAGATGACGATGACGGAGATGCAGTTCGGGATCAGGTGCTTGCGGATGATCCAGCTGCCCTTTGCGCCGGCAGCCTGTGCCGCCAGCACGTATTCCTGCTCGCGAAGGGACAGGATCTGCCCGCGTACGAGTCTCGACATGGAGACCCAGTACAGCAGCGCGAAAATAATGAACAGCGAGATGATGTTGGAGCCGATCTTGGCCAGCGGCGTGCCGTCGATGGCCGGTCCCAGCGTGACCTTCATGACCGACGCCAGCAGGATGACCATCAGCATGTCGGGCAGCGAGTATATGATATCGACTATGCGCATGATGATGATATCCACCGTGCCGCCGCAGTAGCCTGAGATCGAGCCGACCAGCAGGCCGATCACCAGCACGATGATACTGGCAAAAAAGCCGACCGCCAGCGAGATCCTGGTCCCGTAGATCACGCGGATGAAATAGTCGCGGCCGCTCGAATCTGTGCCAAGCACGTGGGGAAAGACCTTCTCTCCCTCCTCCATCAGCTTCTGCTCCGTCGTCGAGTACTCGAAGGGACGCAGATTATTGAAGGAGGCGTCCACGGGCTTGCCCGGTTTCATGCCCAGCATGGCCTCATATTTATAGGGCCAGAACATGGGCACGAAGATCGCGGCCAGGGTGATGATCAGAATGATAAAGAAGCTGACCATGGCGACCTTGTTCCTGCTGAGGCGCTTCAGTCCGTCCTTGAAGAAGGTGCTCGACGGGCGCATCTGCACCATGTATTCTTTCTCTGCTTCTGTTGCGGGGATGAAATCCTCCACATTCACGTGCATGCTGAGTTTGCTGATGTCCATATCAGTGATTCCTTTCCAATCGTGGAATGTATCGGGGGAGGGGAATAACCCACGGATCGCTCCGCTGCTTCGCAGCTCCCGCGCTCCTCCAGCCATTCGCAATCCGCTGTTTTTGCTGCTTCGCATCAATAACGCTCCTTGCTCATGTCTGGGCGGGTCCCAAGGGGGCAGCACCGTTTCTTGGAATAACCCACGGATCGCTTCGCTGCTTCGCAGCTGGGGTTCCAGCACCATATCTCAGAATGCTCCGCATTCTGAGATTGGCGGCGGACAGAGGCGCTTCGCGCCTTGTCCGCCTTGCCCGAAGAAGAAAGATCCTGTCAGCGAGCAAGCTCTCTGCCCGTATCTTTCTTCTTCGGGCATGGTGCTGTTTTTATTCCAAGTTTATCCTCGGGTCGACGACCTTGTACATGATGTCGCTGATGAGGTTCATGACTACGATGAACGTCGCCAGGACGATGGTCGTTCCCATAATGAGGGGATAGTCACGTCCCGTGATACTGCTGACGAAGGCGCGGCCTATGCCCGGTACGGCAAAGATCTGCTCCACGACCAGGGAACCGGTGGTGATGTAAGCCAGCTCGGGGCCCAGGTAGGTGATGACCGGGATCAGCGCATTCTTGAGAGCATGCCGGAAGATCATGGCGGTGCGGGAGACGCCCTTGGCCTTGGCAGTGCGGATATAGTCCTGTCCCAGGACATCCAGCATGGATGAGCGGGTCAGCCTGGTGATGTAGGACATGGGATACAGCATGAGCGTGATGATCGGCAGGATCAGACCGCCCGGCGCGGCGCCGTTGGCGGGGAAGATGTGGGTCTTGACCGCGAAAGCAACCAGCAGCAGGGAGCCCATGATAAAGGACGGCATCGACACAAAGGCCGTAGTAATGACCATGATGATCCGGTCCAGAAGGGTATTCCTGCGGAGCGCCGCAAAAGAACCCAGGATGACACCCAGCACTGTAGCCAGTGCGGCGGCAATGACGCCCAGCTTGGCGCTGGTCTTGAGACCGTCCCCTATGATATCGATGACCATGCGGCCCCTGAGTTTCAGGGACGGGCCGAAGCGCAGCTGGATCACCTCCGTCAGGTAGGTAAAATACTGCTGGGACAGGGGCTTGTCCAGTCCGTATTTGGCCTCCATGGCCTTCTTGACGGCCTCTGTAACAGCCTTCTCACCCACGAACGGTCCGCCCGGGACCGCGTGCATGATGAAGAAAGTCAGCGTGATCACGATCCAGATCGTGAAGAGCGCCAGAACGATTCGCTTCAGGATGTACTTGATCGTTTTTGGATTCATCTCTCAACCTCTGCTCTCGACCGGAAAACCATCCATAGAAAAGAGCCCGCCGGTGCGGGCTCCCGTTATTGATGTTTCCCCCGTCCTCTGCTGTCAGCTGGCTGCTGCCGCAGCTGCCGATGTTACTTTAATGCGTTAATGCTCCACATATTGTATACATATTCGGGGGTTTTTTTCAAGTGCTGGCGGCAAAAAGTGTATTATTTCCTAAACATTTACTGCCTGTCCCTGGAGTCCTGGTACCTCATATAGGCGCTGACCATCATGGCGATCCTGAGGGTCATGGCGTCCTCGAAGGTGCGGATATCCAGTCCGGTGCTTTTCTGCAGTTTCTCGATGCGGTAGACCAGCGTGTTCCTGTGGACGAAAAGCTGCCGCGAAGTCTCCGAGACGTTCAGGTTGTTCTCCAGGAACGTGTTGACGGTGGTCTGGAGTTCGTTGTCCAGTTCCATGGGCCTGCTGTCCCCGAAGATCTCCTGCAGGAACATTCTGCAGAGACCCACGGGAAGCTGGTAGATCAGACGCCCGATGCCCAGTTCATTGTAGGAGCTCACAGTATACTCCGCCCGGAAGATCTTGCCCACATCCATGGCCATGCATGCTTCTTTGTAAGATCTGGAGAGTTCACCCAGGTCCTCCACGATGGTGCCGTAGCTCGCGCGCACCTTGACCATGGCCTCCATGTTGAGCATATCCACGGCAGTCCTGGCGCTCTCCTCCAGCTGCGGATAAGAGTCCGGATCATCGAGGGATTTGATCAGGATCACTCTGTTCTCATCCACCTCTGTCAGATAGTCCCCGCTGCCCACGGTGAACAGGCCCGACAGCAGTTCAGAGGCGATCCGGTCCTGCTCCGTCTCCACTTCAAAGAGCAGGATCGCGCGCGGCACCTGATACGGGATGCGGAGCTTGCGGGACCGGTTGTGGATATCCACCGGGAGCAGATTGTCCAGGAGCAGGTTCTGGAAAAAAGAGTTGCGGTCCAGCTTCTCCTTGTAGGCCTCCACGAGGTGCTGCAGCTCACTGACAGCCATCCTGGCCACCATGAAAGTGTAGTCATTCTCGCCCGCTGCCGTCAGGATCAGGACCGTCTCCTCATCATCCCGCACCTTCAGGGAGTAACTGCTGCCCACGATCTGGCTGTCCACAGCTGATCTGGCAAAACTGACGATCAGGTCTGTGTCGGGAATGGGCATATTCTCCGTCGCTGCCAATACGTTTCCGCCGGGATCCTGTACACAGAATTCAGTGCGGGTGATGCTGCACAGTTCCTCCAGACAGGACCTGATGACCTGCGATGATATCATTCTCTCACCTCTTCATTCCTTCCCGGAGCCGGCACAGCGGCCGGACCCGGACGACCTCGGAAACATCTGCTCTCCACTGCATTAAGAAAGGGCAGTGTGCGCAACTGTCGCACACTGCCCATTTTATCACATTGTCTGCCGGAACAGAACCGTTCTGACTGATCAGTTGCAGATGGTGAGCTCGGTCTCCTTGTCGAAGACATGGATCTTCTTGGTGTCGAAGGTGTAGGTCACGGTATCACCGGGACGGATCTTGGTGGTGGGCTCGAACCTTGCGGTGATGTTGCTGCCCTGGAACTCGAAATACAGGAACACTTCTGCGCCCAGAAGCTCGTACACGTTCGCGATGGAGCTGAACTTATAAGGAACATTGTCGCCCGGCTTCACTTCGATGATGCTCTCGGGACGGACGCCGATGATGACGGGCTTGCCGTTGTAGTTGCCGTCGATGAGGGCTTTGGCCTTCTCGGCAGGAAGAACGATCTCCTGGCCTTCCAGAAGGAGGGAAACCTTGTTGCCCTCGATCTTGCATGTGCCGTTCATGAAGTTCATCTGAGGGGATCCCATGAAGCCCGCGACGAACAGGTTGCCCGGCTTGTCATAGAGGT
Organism: uncultured Lachnospiraceae bacterium; assembly: GCA_946617225.1. Classification (GTDB taxonomy): domain Bacteria; phylum Bacillota; class Clostridia; order Lachnospirales; family Lachnospiraceae; genus CAG-791. The sequence goes on along the minus strand of CAMOJW010000022.1, from coordinate 12,941 downwards.
TCTGAGGGGAATCGATCTGCTGAACGACACCGTCCTTCATAACGACGATGCGGGTGCCCAGGGTCATAGCCTCGGTCTGGTCATGGGTAACGTAGATGATGGTGGTGCCCAGTCTCTGGTGGAGCTTGGCGATCTCGGTTCTCATCTGAACACGGAGCTTCGCATCCAGGTTGGACAGCGGCTCATCCATCAGGAAGACCTTGGGGCTGCGGACGATAGCACGGCCCATGGCAACACGCTGTCTCTGACCGCCGGACAGAGCCTTCGGCTTACGGTCAAGGAGGTGGGTCAGGTCGAGGATCTTGGCGGCTTCTCTGACCTGCTTGTCGATCTGGTCCTTCGGGACCTTGCGGAGCTTCAAACCGAACGCCATATTGTCATACACGGACATATGCGGATACAGAGCGTAGTTCTGGAAGACCATCGCGATGTCTCTGTCCTTGGGCTCGACATCGTTCATGACCTTGCCGTCGATCTTGAAAGTACCGGAGCTGATATCCTCCAGACCTGCGATCATACGCAGAGTCGTGGACTTACCGCAGCCGGAAGGGCCGACGAAGATGATGAATTCCTTGTCAGCGATCTCCATGTTGAAATCTTTGACAGCCTGGAATCCGTTGGGATAAACCTTGCATACATTCTCTAAAGATAAGCTTGCCATTTTTTTGCTCCTTTATTCTGGGCATACATCGTGTAAACACAGCTTTTTTCAGCTAATGGCAGTATACTATACGCCTCGTTTTAGTGCTATATTCCGAATTCACAAAGAAAACCGGGACCAGTGGGCAATCTTTGGTCCCGGGTGAGGTGTTTTTTCGTATTTTTCGGCAGGATGTACACAAATCCGGTCCTAAAGTAGGCAAGTTGTACAGCCCCTGTCATGCCTCTTCTGCAGGCCCTTCGCCGTCCTGCTCCGTCTCCTCCGTCCTGGGTTCCATCCGCCTGAACACCGGCGCATACAGGGAAGCACAGGCATAGGCAGGCGCGGAGAATCCCACCATGACCAGGATCGGCAGCAGCTGCGGGAATAAGAACAGGATCAGAAAGGGCATGGCCATCACGACGAGCATGGCCAGTGTCCTGGGGAAAGCCCCGATCGTCAGAAGGACCGCGTTGCGCAGTGTCCCGAAGATGCTGTTCTCAAACCTTGCCTGGAGGGGAAAGGCGTACAGACTGATCGCCACGACGGCTGCCGCGTCGGCATAGATGAAATACCGGAGCAGTGTCGGGAAAAACCGGACATCGTTTTTCATCAGTACCATGTCCGTGCCGACGAGCAGGAAGACGACTATGACGAACAGCCATATAAACGTGGACTGCGGGAAATTCTGCCGGAAGGAACGGAAGAAGTCTTTGGAGATATAGCCCTCCTCGTCCCGGATCATCCTGTAGCATACATAGTGAAGGGCCGTGAAGGACGCGCCGATGGTCACTATCGGGATACAGCAGAAAATGAACAGGGCATTCAGGATCATCAGGTCGCAGACCCTGTTCAGAAAGACCATGAGGGGGCTTTCTGCATCAAAAAAACGATTCATTGACCGAACCACCCCTCCCATTTCTCACCGATCATGCGCAGCAGCTGCTGGAGAAGGTTCTCTCTGACCTCCTGCTCCACATCCTCAAACTCCGTGGAGGCGTCCTCCATCAGTTCGACCGCGCCGTCCCGCGCATCCTGCACCAGTCCGGCGGGATCCGGCAGATCTCCGCTCTCCCACTGGCCGCGGAGTTTTTTCCACACCACGCGCGGGGTCAGTCCCTGCCTCTCCAGTTCGATCAGAGCTTCTCTGAGCTTGTCCTTCTCCGATTCAGATGTAAGGATCTCCGTGATCCCCTCCGGATCCGATGTCTCTGCGCGGACCTCTGAAGGCGCAAACAGGACAGCGGCTGCGATCATGATCACCGCCGCTGTCCTGTACAGATGAGTCAGGACTGTAGTTTTCAACATTTCCTTCATGGAAGTTCCTTCCGGATATCTCCAGTCAGCCGTTCCGGCCGCCGTCAGCCCACCTGGGAGCCGCCGGGCATCTCCTTGTCGGGATCCACCGTCAGCAGGGCCAGGCTTCCGTCCGGTCCTTCAGCAGAGAGAAGCATGCCCTCTGACAGGATACCGGCCAGCTTGGCAGGTTTGAGGTTCGTGACCGCCACCACTCTTCTGCCCACCAGCGTCTCGGGTGCGTAGTACTTCTGGATGCCGCTGACGATCTGGCGGGTCTCACTGCCGAAATCAATGGTGAAGAGCAGGAGTTTTTTGGATTTTTTCACCGCTTCGCAGGTCTTGACCACACCGACTTTCAGCTCCACTTTTGCAAAATCATCGATAGTGATCTGCGGAAGGGCCGGTGCCTCTTCCTTCTCTGCTGCAGCTGCCTGTTCCGCCGGCGCTTCCTTCTCAGCTGCCTTGACGGCGGGATCCGTCACCTTGGCGAGTTCGGCTTCTCTGGCGGCAGCGGCGCGCTGCTTCTCCATGATGACTTCGACCTTGGCTGCGACAGCCTTTCTGTCCAGACGGGCAAAGAGGATCTCCGGCTTGTCGGTGACCTTGTTCCCGGAAGGATACAGGCCGAAGGTGCCGAGAGTATCGAAATCACGGGTCGGGAAGCCGATCATTTCCGCGATCTTGTCCGCCGTGCGGGGCATGAACGGGGCGACCAGGCTCGCGCCGATGGTGATGCCCTCCATCAGGTTGTAGAGGACGGTGGCCAGGCGGTCCTTCTTGGCTTCATCACGGGCCAGCACCCAAGGCTCGGTCTCGTCGATGTATTTGTTCAGTCTCTTGAAGACGGCTATCGCCTCGGTCAGCGCGTCCGCTGCGCGGAGTTCGTCCATCTTCTTCTCGACGCGGTCATAGGCACCGGTCACAAAGGCTTTCAGGTCCTCATCCACCGGTTCTGCTGCTCCGCGGTTCTCCACGACACCGCCGAAATACTTGTTGCTCATGGAGATCGTGCGGTTGACAAGGTTGCCGAGCGTATTGGCCAGGTCGCTGTTGACACGCTCCGTGACGAGATCCCACGTGATCACGCCGTCGTTCTCAAAAGGCATCTCATGGACGACAAAATAACGCACCGCGTCGACTCCGAAGATATCCACCAGGTCGTCCGCGTAGATGACGTTGCCCTTGGTCTTGGACATCTTCTCGCCGCCCTGCAGGAGCCAGGGGTGGCCAAAGACCTGCTTCGGAAGCGGCTCCTCCAGAGACATCAGGAAGATGGGCCAGTAGATCGTGTGGAAGCGGATGATGTCCTTGCCGATCAGGTGCAGGTCGGCGGGCCAGTACTTCTTATACAGCTCGCCGTGTTCACCGTCTGCGTCGTAGCCCAGGCCGGTGATATAGTTGGAAAGGGCATCCAGCCAGACATAGACCACGTGGCCGGGGTCGAACTCCACAGGGATCCCCCACTTGAAGCTGGTCCTGGAGACGCACAGATCCTGCAGCCCGGGCAGGAGGAAGTTGTTCATCATCTCATTCTTCCTCGAGACGGGCTGGATGAATTCGGGGTGCGTATTGATGTGCTCGATCAGGCGGTCGGCATATTTCTTCATTTTAAAGAAGTATGCCTCTTCTCTCGCGGGATGGACCTTGCTGCCGCAGACGGGGCACTTGTCCTCATCCACGACCTGGGAGGCCGTGTAGAAAGCCTCGCACTCCTGACAGTACAGTCCCTCGTAATGTCCCTTGTAGATGTCGCCCTTATCGTACATCTTTTTGAACATCTTCTGGACCTGTCTCTCATGGTCCGCGTCGGTCGTGCGGATAAAGCGGTCGTAGGAGGTGTCCACCAGGTCCCACAGCCTCTTGATCTCCGCGGCGATCTCGTCTACGAAGGCCTTGGGAGTCTTGCCGGCTGCCAGCGCGCGGGACTCGATCTTCTGTCCGTGCTCGTCACTGCCCGTCTGGAAGCGCACGTCGTAGCCGTCCGCTCTCTTATATCTCGCGATCACGTCAGCGAGGATGATCTCATAGGTGTTGCCGATGTGCGGCTTGCCGGATGTGTACGCGATCGCGGTGGTGATGTAATAATTTCCTTTGTTCTGCATGTCTGCTCCTTCGATTGCTGTTCTGTGTTCCGTGCCGGCCGTCACCAGCACAGCACCTCATGACCGGTCTCCGTCACCAGGATCTGCACCTCCCACTGCGCGGAAGGCTTGCCGTCCTGTGTGTAGATGGTCCAGCCGTTGTCGGCGTCCTCGTAGATATCATGTGTCCCCATGTTGACCATGGGCTCGATGGTAAAGACCATACCCGGTACCATCAGCATCTCCGTGCCCGGCGGAGTCACATAGCTGACGAAGGGGTCCTCGTGGAACTCCAGGCCGCAGCCGTGGCCGCCGATCTCGCGGACGATGGTGTAGCCGTTTTCCTTTGCATGGCGGTGGACCTTATCGGCCATATCCCCGAGGAAATGCCACGGGACTACCTCCTCTATGCCGATCTCGACACATTCTTTCGTGACCTGTACCAGTTTCCTCTTCTCCTCGGAGACGTCACCGATGCAGAACATTCGGGACGAGTCGGAGAAATAGCCGTGCAGGATCGTCGAGCAGTCCACGTTGATGATGTCGCCGCTCTTGAGGATATGCTTCTCGTCCGGGATGCCGTGACAGACCTCCTCATTGATGGAGGTGCACACGCTCTTGGGAAATCCCTCGTAGTGAAGCGGCGCGGGGATCCCTCCCATCTTCACGGTCGTGTCGTAGACGATCCGGTCGATCTCCTCCGTCGACATGCCCTCGCGGATCACCTCCGCAACAGCATCCAGGCAGGCCATGTTGATCCTGGCGCTCGCTTTGATCCCTTCGATGGTCTCCGGCGTCTTGATGATGCTCCTGTCGGGGACGATGTGTCCCTTCAGCTCATAGCTGCGGATCTTCTCGTCGAAGTGCATGTGGCATGCTTTGTATTTTCTGCCGCTCCCGCACCAACAGGGGGCATTTCTCTCTATCTTGACGTTACCTGCCATTCTGTCTCCGTTTCGTCGTTTATTGGGATAAGTTCTGCTTTTATGCAATTATTAAGTATGAGAGCTTTCAAAAGAAAAGTCAAGGCAGGGCAGAGTATACCCCCGGTATACCCTGCTTATCCCTCAGCATCTCTCCGCTTCTCTGTACACGTCAGCAGCGGGGACGCCGGCTGCCGCGGCAGTGGCCCGCACGCTGTCATATTCGGGATATTTTCTCTCTGTACCGTCGGGGAGGGTGCACACTTTGACCTTCACGCTGCCCCACCGGGTAGGTACCTCATCCGTCCTTCTCGGGAGCACGGTCCTGTCCATGCGGACACGGCGGATCCCGATAGTCGTGGTCTCCGAGAAGATCAGATGCTCCAGCGGCATCCTGTTCTGCTCCGTGCAGAGCACGGAGAGCATCCAGGCGGGGCGGTCTTTCTTCATATGGATAGGCGTGTACCAGACATCCCTGGCACCGGCTTCCAGCAGCCGTCCCATCACGTAGCCCAGGATCTCGCCGGAGGCATCATCGATGTTCGTCTCAAGGAGCATGACCTCATCCGATCCGTCCGACGGCTGCGCGCTCTCTGCTTCCAGAAGCATGGCCCTGACGACACTGGGGCGCTCATAAGTGCGCTTGCCGGCACCCAGTCCTGTCCTCACGATACGGAAAGCCTCCGGAAGCCCCCGGTCCGTGATCAGAGCCGCAGCAATGGCTGCTCCGGTGGGGGTCACGAACTCCCCGCGGGCTTCCATGATCCTGAGGGTCAGTCCCGCTTCAGCGGCGATGTGCGTGACAGCCGGTACGGGGACGGGCAGGATGCCGTGGGCACAGCGCACGGTCCCCTGTCCCTCCGCGAGCGACGGGACTGCCACGCGGGTGATCCCCTCCCGCCTGCGCAGATCATCGAAGCACACCGCTGCCGCCACGATATCCGCGATGGAATCCACCGCGCCGACCTCGTGGAAATGGACCTGTTCCGGTGTCGTCCCGTGAGCCCTGGCCTCTGCGCGGGCCAGGATCCCAAAGATCTTCAGGGTCAGCGCGTGCGCCTCCGGTGTCATATCCACCTGCGCCAGGATCTCCCGGATCTCTGCCATACCGCGGTGCTCGTGGTGGTGATGATGGTCATGATCATGGTCGTGATCATGGTGATGGTCGTGATCATGGTCATGATCATGGTGATGGTGATGCTCGTGCTCATGGTCATGATCGTGCTCGCGGTCATGCCCGTGGTCATGCTCATGACCGTACAGATACGCCATGTCGTGGTCGTGGTTCTCGTGCGCCGCATCCGTCAGGACGGAAAAGTCACAGCAGTCCAGACCGGACTTGAAGACCCGTCCGATCTGTACGGAAAAACCGTCCGCCGGCACACTGTTCATGGCCCGCATCAGCGTCTCCCTGTCCGCCCCGAGATCCAGCAGGGCTCCCACGGTCATATCGCCGCTGATCCCGGCAGCACATTCCAGATACAAAATCCTCTCTCTCATAAATCTCCGGATCCCTCCGTTCCGGGCTCCCCGGCTCCATACTGGCTGAAAGTTTCTGTCACCGATTGCCGCCATTCACCGCCAGGCGGTTGATCTGTGTGGCGAGATAACCGGCTCCGTAGCCATTGTCTATGTTCACTGTCGCAACGCCGTTGGCGCAGGAATTGATCATGGTCAGCAGGGCGGAGAGCCCGTGGAAACTGGCGCCATAGCCCACGGAAGTGGGCACGGCGATCACCGGGCAGCGCACCAGGCCGCCGACCACACTGGCCAGCGCCCCCTCCATGCCCGCGACGGCGACGACGCAATTGGCGCTCTGCAGCAGTTCCACCTTGTCCAGAAGCCTGTGCAGGCCGCTCACGCCCACATCATACACGCGCTCCACGTAACTGCCGAAGTATTCGGCAGTCTGGGCGGCTTCCTCCGCCACGGGGACATCCGCGGTGCCTCCCGAACAGACGGCTATGCAGCCGCTCCTCCGGGAAGCCTCACCCGGTGCTTCCACCTTCAGGATCCGTGAGACCGGGTCGTACTGAACCTCCGGCAGAACTTCCCTGATCAGTCCGTACTGGTGCTCCGTGGCGCGGGTCCCGAAAGCGCGGCCCTCGCGTTCCACCATGCTGACGTAGATCTTCTGCAGATAGGAGTCCGGTTTGCCGCTGCAGTAGATCACCTCCGGGAATCCGCTGCGGCTCTCCCGGTGGGAATCCAGCCTGGCAAAACCCAGGTCCTCGTACGGCTTGACCGCCAGTCTTCTGTGTGCCTCTTCTATTGAGACGGAACCGTCTCTGACCTGTTCCAGCAGTTCTCTGATCGCCATGCCCGCTCCTCTGCTATGTCTGCTTCCGTTGATCATGTCATGCGCCTGAGGACGCGCTGACGGATCCGCTGAAAGATCCGCTTCTATCCGGTGACAGACCTGCCTCTCAGGCCTGCCTCTATCTCCGCATCTGTCAGCGTTTCGTTCATGCTCCCGGTCCGGTAGCCCACCAGGTCCAGCGCCACGTAGGCAAACCCCGCCTTCAGCAGCCCCTCCGCAATGCGTTCGCGCTGCGCTGCCGCCTTCTCAAAGTCCTCCGGCCGCACTTCGATCCTGGCCACGTTCCCGTGACTGCGCACCCGGGCCCCGGCGTATCCCAGATCCTGCAACAGCTGTTCGGACTGTTCCACCCGACGCAGGCCCTCTGCGGTGATCTTCTCCCCATAGGGAAAACGTGTAGCCAGGCAGGCGTAGGACGGTTTTGATCCGGTGGGAAGTCCCAGCTCCCCGGACAGGAAGCGGATCTCCTCCTTGCTCAGTCCGGCCTCTTTCAGCGGGCTGCGGACGCCCAGCTCCCGGAGAGCCGCAAGCCCCGGCCTGAAGTCCCGGCTGTCGTCGGCATTGGTCCCCTCCACGCAGCAGGCACAGCCCTCGCGCCGCGCCTCCTCCAGGAGTCCGCTGAAAAGCGCCTTTTTACAGATGTAACAGCGATTGACGGGATTGTCGGAGAACCCCTCCGTCCGGAAGGGATCGAACAGGATCTCCCTGCGGCGGATACCCTCATCCCTGCAGTAGGCCTCCGCCTCCGTCCTCTCCCGCTGCGGGAAGGACGGGCTCACGGCAGTCACCGCCAGAACGCGGTCTCCCAGTGCCTCTGCGGCCGCTCTGAGCAGCAGCGTGGAGTCCACGCCGCCGGAAAAAGCCACCGCCGCACTGCCGCATGCCTGCAGGATCTCCTTCAGCCTGTCATATTTGTTCCATGTTCTCTCTGCGTCCATTCTGTGCCCTCTCTCTCACTTCCGAGACGATGGAGCTGTCTGCACCGAGATAGTTCTCCAGACTGTCCGCCACCTGGGAGAAACGGCTGTCCGCTTCTCTCCGAAGTGTCTCTCTCTCCTCCCGCTGTGTATCTTCTTTCAGTAAAGCGGCAGCTGCCTCACAGGCATCTGCCAGGCGATACTGTATGAACAGGGCTGTGACCGGATCCTTCTCTCCTGCCTGCGCAGCCAGGCGGGCATCCAGGCGCCTCCAGATCTTCAGATGGCTTCTCACCGCCTCCGGCCGGCCGCAGTCCCGCAGTCCCTCCAGGGCGGGGATCAGCAGATCCAGAACCTCGCTAAGTTCCCCTGGTCTGTTCACCGGCAGCAGTTCCGCCGCCAGTGTAAGGCTGCGGGCTCTTCCTGCCCAGTCTCCTCCCGCCGGATAACGGGCCGCCCATTTGATCAGCCGTTTTCTCACGGTCACATCTCCATCCACAGCTGCTCCCGCAGCCAGCGGTCCGCCAGATCCGGCCAGACAGCCACTTCGGGGTTCGGTTCCCTCTTCTTGGAAGTTTTGCCTCCCTGAGCCCGGTGCCCAGCTTCGGCCAGGGCCTGTTTCATCCCGGAAGGCACCTCCACTCTCCCGCTGTCCACCGCTTCCATCAGACGCAGTGTCTGTTCGAGGGTGTAGGGTTCCCCGTAGTGTTCTGCCGCCCACTCCTCCGTGGCAACGGACGATCCGTGGACCCCGTGGGAGAATATGTGCATTTCACAGGGAACGCCGGCCTCTCTCAGCGCCTGTGCGAACAGTCTCGTGTTCTGCACTGACACGCTCTGATCATCTTCTGTCGCCCAGAGAAAACAGGGCGGTACGCCCGGATGGACCTGCAGCTCCAGGGAAGCTGCCCGCAGTTCCTCCTCCGAGGCATCCCGGCCCAGGAGAGCCCGGAAACTGTCCTTGTGTCCGTATTCTCCGGACGTGATGACCGGATAGGAGAGGACTGCCGCGTCGGGGACCGGGGACAGGCCCGCATAGGCCGGCAGGTCGTCCGGTGTCTCATCTCCCCGGATGCAGACGTCCGCGCACAGGTGTCCCCCGGCGGAAAAGCCGCAGAGCGCCAGCCTGTCCGGATCCGCCCCCAGCTGCCTGCTGTCGGCGCGGATGAGGCGCATGGCCCGGCAGAGGTCCCTGCGGGGCTGGTCCCGCAGCGGCTCTTTGATCAGGAGGTTGGTCGTGTAGGTCAGTACCCCCGCCTGCCATCCTTTTTCATAGAACGTCTTGGCGACGATCTCCCCCTCCGAGGGAGAGACCAGGCAGTAGGCGCCGCCGGGCACGATCAGAATAAAGGGTCTGCCCGACGTACCTTGCTCTGGGCTGTCCTCGTGCAGGTAGAAAGTGAGGCTCGGAATAAAGCCGAAAGCCAGCGGGTACGAGTACTCCTCTGGCTTCCATATGCGAATCTGATATTTTTTCATGCTGATGATCTGTCCTTCCGATAGTAAAGCACGTCTAATATGCCTACTATATCACAATTCCCGGACAGATTCATCTTCTTTGTAAGCCTGGACAGCCTCAGAAACTTCCGCGGCCGGTGGCGGAGTTGGAGATGCCGGTCCCTTCACCGCCGGTAGAGATCGTGTAAGCGTAACCGTTCTCCAGCGTAAAGCTCTCCTTTCCGCCGAATTTGCAGGTCCAGTAGTAGCCCTCGTCACCGAACAGGTCCGTCGTTCCGAACCAGTTCTCTCCGTAGGCGCGTTTCATCTTGTACGTGCCTGAAGGAAGCCAGAAGGAGACCTTTCCGTCAGCCGGAATGAAGACCGATACGACCAGGTCATCCCCTATGATCAGCTTGACAAAGCTGTTCATGAATCCCTTGTTGTCGATGGTCAGCTGCACATTGTTGTTGCTGTAAGAGGGGTTATGGTACACCTCTCCTGCGGAAGGCTGTTTCTGGATGCAGGATTTGGCTTTCTTCTCAGGATCCTCCATGCCCTCGTATTTCTTGCCCTTGAGGCTCATGAACTTCTTGTAGGCATCGTAGTATTTCTTGTCTTTCAGGAGCTTCTCAGCGCTGGCGTAGGCCGTCCGGGTATTGCACTCCAGCAGCAGATCCGACGAATCCCTGTAGAAATTGTCGGCAAGGTTCTGAAGCGCCGCAGCGGCATCCTCCCACTTCTTTTCTCCCATGAGTGCCACAGCGGAGAGATAGACCAGCCTGTTCTCGCACTCCGTGATCATATCCGCGCTGTCCAGGACGCCTCCGCAGCTGCGGTACATCTCCAGCGCCTCCGTGATCACGGCCGGATCCTCCGGTCCTTCTGCCAGGCGCGCGTCTGCGCGATAATAGACCGCCCGGTTCCGGCAGTCAGCCGCCAGTGCCGCAGCTTCCGCCTCTTCCAGCAGATCATAAGCATCGGCAGCCTTGTCCCAGGCCGCAGCATCCGTTCCCGCCGCGTCGTAAGCCTTCTCGGCTGCATCCCAGAGGCCGGCTTTCTCCGCCATTGCAGCAGAATCCTGGTACTTGCCCAGGGCTGCAAAAGCTTCGGCCGCCTCGGCGTACTTGCCCTCCTCATAGAGGACCTGCGCCGCTTCGTACCCCTTCTTCAGATTGGACATATGCACGCCGTAACCAATGCCGCCCGCCAATGCCAGGGCGGCGACCAGGATCCCGATCACCAGGCCCTTGCCGCCTTTTTTCTTGGCCGGTGCCGTCGCCTCGCCTGCTGCTTCCTCCGCAGGCGTTTCTTCGGAAGGCGTCTCTTCGGCAGGTTTTTCCTCAGTGGGCCACTCTACAGCGGCTCCTTCCGCAGCAGTTCCTTCTGCAGTGACCTCCTCAGCAGTCTCCTCCGCTGCAGGCTCCTCGGAAGCCGCTTCCTCGGCGGGGCTCTCCTCTGCTGTGGGCTCCTCGGTGGGTCCCTCCGCCGCAATAACATCGACAGCCGCCTCTTTCGCGAGGCTTTCCTCTGCCGGGATCTCTTCTGCTGTAACTGCCTCTGCCGGGTTCTCTTCTGCTGTGACTGCCTCTGCCGGGGCCGCAGGCATCACCTGCTTCTTCCCGCATTCCGGACAGAATTCTGCCCCTTCCGGCAATTCCGCACCACAAAACTGACAGTTCATAATAACTCCTCCCCCCATCTAGATGTGATGACAGTACCTGTAGGACCAGTATACCACACACGGCCTGAAGCATCACCAGATCTGCAGCATTCAGGCAAAAAACTTTTCCGTAAAAAAGGCGCTGCACATGCAGCGCCTCCTTGATCCTTATACTCTGCTCCTTCTGGAATGCGGCTGTGGGTTCAGAAGTGCATCCAGGCCGTGCCAGTTGAGTTTCAGTTTGCTCTCGATGGAGGTGCGCTCCTTCTCGAGGCTCTCGACTCTGGCACACATCTCCATGGCATCGGTGTTGTCTGTGCTCGCCGTTCCCCCCGTGAGCACTGCCGGGAGTTTCTGTCTGCGTTCGGTATCTCCGTAGCGGATAGTCAATACCGCGTCGTTCTGCTGTTCTACGATCCCCTCGCCGTACAGCCTGTGGACGAGGGTCCAGCCCACCATCTCGGGATATGCCAGATCTTCCAGTTCCTTCGTGATCTCTCCCAGCCTCCTGTTCAGTTCTTCTCTCGTCTGTGTCAGCTGCCCGATCTTGCCCGCTCTCTCGTTCTCTCTCTTCTGCTTGAGCGTCTCTCTTCTGGGTCTGACCGGTTTGCTTCCGGTTCCGACAGCTGCCCTCCTCACTGCTATCGTCTTCTCTGCCATAACATGCCTTTCTACTAACTGTCTCAGAGATTCCATGTCCCTGCTTCTCGGACTATTCGCTTTTACTCCAATATTATTCTACCACATTTTATGCGTACAATAAAGACAGAATTTTCATATTATCTGAAATTTACAAGCAAATCAATATGTTGTGATTTAATAACGCGATTTCAGAATACTATTCAGTTATATGATGAGGTGTCAGAGCCCACGGTCTGCCCGCGGAAGACGCACTCTCTCAGGCTGACGACCCTGCATGTACCTTGAGATCGATCCATTTTCAAAAGTCTGGCCGATTCCGACTCGCCCGCCCCGGATAGGCCCGAGGAAGGAACAGACGGCTTCAGGCCTACATCCCTTCCGGCGATGTAGGCCTCAGCCCTTCTATCACCTGTTCCGGGCCTACCGCCTTTTCAACAATGTAGGCCCTGATCCTGATAATCTATACGCAGGCCTATCCTTCTTAAGTTGAAATAGGCCTGCAGCTGCTGTTTACAACTTGAGGCCTATCTGCCCGTAGGCCTGCAAGGCCTTTTCTCACTTTGAGGCCTACCATCACCTAATGGCCATAGGCCTCGCATGAGGTTTCGTGCCTTGAGGCCTACTTTCATGAAAGGGCCGTAGGCCTGGCAAATAGTTTCTCGCCTCGGGGCCTATCATCACGTATTAGCCATAGGCCTCGCAAGTTATTTCTCGCCTCGGGGCCTACCAGCACAAAAAGTTCCCAGGCCGCACCTGTGATCTCCTGTCCTCTGATCGTCATCACAACAAATGATTTCCGCTATCGTTATTTCCTCCGTGATATTCTCTTTATTTCACGGCAGATATAACGTTTTCTGGCCATATCGTTGTTGCCGCGGTGATTTTTCCCTTTTTTCACCGTGGCTATAACGTTATCCGACTATATCGTTATTCCTACGGTGATATTTTCCTTTTTTCACTTCTCCTATAACGATCTCTGGCCTCGTCAGAGGCAGAGGTGCGTCAGCACCTCTTGTCAA
>CAMOJW010000021.1 GCA_946617225.1 uncultured Lachnospiraceae bacterium | reverse complement strand
TACGAGACACCTGCCAAGGCGCCCGACTGCACAAACGACGGCAACATCGCCTACTGGACGTGCGCGGACTGCGGACTGATCTTCCGGGATGCGAATGGCACAGAGGAGATCATCCTGGAAGAGGCTTTGATCGCTGCTCTCGGACACGCTCTGGTCCACGAGGAGGGTCTGACGGTCGACGGCGACACGGAATACTGGCAGTGCGAGAGATGCGGCAGGATCTTCAGCGACGAGGATGGCGTACACGAGACGGAACTGGCCGGGATCATCCTGGCGGAAGAGCTCATCCCCTCGATCCCCTCGGACCTCAATGTAGACGAAGTGGCTCCGATCCTGCTGACAGTCCTTCCGGCTGACACGACCGACAAGTCCCTGCAGATCGATTATTCGGACCCCGAGGTCGCGGAGATCTATCAGGAAGAGGACGGCTACTATATCCGGGGGCTGAAGCCCGGTACCACGGACATATACATCAGCACAGTGGACGGATCTGACCTATACGAAGAGTGCACCGTGACAGTCCACGGCGAGACCAGCGAGTGGCTGAGTGACTATTACTATGATGTCGATATCTATGACAACGGCATCTTCCTGTATTATTACACGGGCGATGAGGACCGGAGGGACCTGGTCATATACGGCAGCGCCATGGCGGAAGGTGTCCTGTATGAGAGGATCCACATCACGCCCGACATGTTCAATGGCGACGTCCGCTCCCTGACATTCAAGCCCGGCGTCCTCCTGCCGTACAACAGCAGGGAGCTGTTCAGCCCTCTCAAAGAGCTGAAGACACTGGACATGAGCGGCATCGACGTCACCGATGTCCAGGATATGTCACAGATGTTCGAGGGCTGCACCAGCCTTCAGACCATCGATTTCTCCGGCTGGAACACCGCGGATCTGGTCAAGATCGACAGCATGTTCAAGAGCTGCAGCAGCATCGAGGAACTGGATCTGAGCAGCTTTGACCTGTCGTCTCTGGGCGGGATCAATGAAAATGTCTTTGCCGGCATGGATGCGCTCCGCGTGATCCAGGCCCCGCTCCACCTGAACAAAGAGATCGCCCTTCCCGCTGTTTTCCGCACACCGGGCGGCGAGATGGTCACTGCGCTCCCGCTGGAGCTCTCGGAGAGCATCACACTCACCTACGACCATCCCCTGGACGAAGGCGAGACCACAGTGCAGAACGCCAAATGGAAGGTCACCGGCAGCGGAGCCAAGCGGACGCTGACTTTCTACGGCAACGGCTCTCTGAAGTGGATCAACAATCAGAGCCAGCCCTGGAGCTCCAACCGGAAGAACATCATCAAAATCGTCTTTGAGAACGGCGTCACTGACATGGGCGATCTGAAGTTAGGGTCTCTGCCCAATCTGCAGACGGTCGTGATCGGAACGGGCATCAAGAGGATCCCTTCCTATGCCTTTGAGAGCTGCCAGAAACTGAAAAATGTCAGCCTCCCCGCGGGCCTGATCGAGATCGGCGACTCCGCCTTTGGCGATTGCACTGCCCTGCAGACCATCACTCTGCCGGATGGCATTGAGATGATCGGTGAGTTCGCTTTTGCCTACTGCACATCGCTCAAGAGCATCAACTTCCCGGAGAGCCTGGAAGTCATGTCGGAGGGCGCTTTTATCACCTGCACGCAGCTGCGGTCGGTGGTGATCCCTAAAAAGATCCACAAGATCTCGGACTACCTGTTCTGGTTCTGCGAAAACATGCAGAGCGTGACATTCCATGAAAATGTCACCCACATCGGCCCCGGCGCGTTCGGATACAACTATGCCCTGCGCAGCATCGACTTTCCTTCAAGTCTGTACGAGATCGGCGGCTATGCCTTCAGTAACTGCAAAGGCATTGAAGGATATACCCTTCCGGAAAGCGTCCGAAAGATCGGAGAAAATGCCTTTGAAGGCCGCAGCACCGGCTATCTGGTGATCCCTTCAGGCGTGGAAGAGATCGCGGGAGATCTGTTCGACATCGGCTATAGGGCCCATATCTACTACGGCGGCTCCGAGCAGCAGTTCCGGCAGCTGTTCTCCAGGATCATCGATTACAACGGCGGCTGGGAGGAGTTCAGTTCCCTGTATCGCATCCACTGTGACGTCGCCGAGATCATACCCGCGCAGGAGATGACGGTAGAACTGCCCGAGCTGGTGGCTTTTGACACCAATTCGGAAGCGATCCCCGCGTCGGTCTTACCGGCCGATGCCACCTGCACAGAGATCACAGTGACCAGCAGCAACGAGGATGTGCTTGAACCTTACCAGCAGGACGGCGAGTGGCATCTGTATGGTTTTGACGATGGCTGGGCGCGGATCACCGCCAGTGTGCAGGACGGCTCCGGCCTCAGCTATTCCCAGATCGTCCGCGTGTCCGGCAACCCGGCGTATGCCAAGAACAAATTCACTGTCGTCTTCAACGCCAACGGCGGCAGCGGGTCCATGAAGAGCCTCACCGGCATCCCCTACAAGACCGGCAAAGCCCTCACCGCCAACGCCTTCACACGCAAGGGCTACAAATTCGTCGGCTGGAACACCAGCAAGGACGGCTCCGGCCTGGCTATCGCCAACAAGGGAGTGGCCAAGGAGCTCACCAGGACCAACAACGGCAAGATCACCCTCTACGCTCAGTGGGAGATCATCGACTACAAGCTCACCTATAACCTCAACGGCGGCACCAACAGCGAAGAGAACCCCGCGACATACACTGTCCTTGACGCGGTCACCCTCCAGAAACCTGTCCGCGAGAACTACGTCTTCAGCGGCTGGTACAGCGACGCCAAGTTCAAGACCAAGGTGACTGCCATCAAGAAGGGCACCACCGGCAACAAGACCTACTACGCCAAGTGGACGCCCAACAAGTACAAGATCACCTTCGTCAAGAACGGCGCGACCGGCGGCAAGATGGCCGACATGACCGGCATCGCCTTCAACGCGGAAAAAGCTCTCACCGCCAACGCCTACACCCGCAAGGGCTACAGGTTCGTCGGCTGGAGCACGGTCCCCGCTCCCACCGAGGAGGAGCCCGGCACCGCCTACGCCAACAAAGCCAAGGTCAAAGGCCTGTCCTATACCAACGGCGATGTGATCAAGCTGTATGCTCAGTGGGAGATCATCGATTACAAGATCACCTACAACCTGAACGGCGGCACCAACAACGAAGCAAACCCCGCCACCTATCAGGTGATCACCGATACCATCACGCTGCAGAGACCCACCCGCACCGGCTACACCTTCAACGGCTGGTACAGTGACAAGAAGTTCAAGACACGCGTCACGACCATCAAGAAGGGCTCCATCGGCAACAGGACCCTCTACGCCAAGTGGACGGCCAACAAGTATACGGTGATCTTCAACAAGAACGACGATGCTTATCCTGGTACACCGGTTACTACCGGTACCATGAAGAGCCAGACCCTTACTTACAACAGCTCCACCAAGCTGACGGCCAACGCGTTCAAGAAGAACGGCTACACCATGACCGGCTGGAACACGGTCCCTGCGCCCACCGAGGAGGAGCCCGGCACGGACTATGCCAACGCCATGGCCAAAGCCAACGTCTCCTCCGACCCCGGCGCCAGGGTCACCCTCTACGCCCAGTGGGCCCCGACCGCCTACAAGATCAACTACAACCTGCCCGCGACCGCGGTCAACCACGCATTGAACCCGGCGACCTACACCATCGAGGACGACACTTTCGAGCTCCAGGCGCCCACCCGCCCCGGTTACGATTTCGTCGGCTGGTACGCTGACGCCAAGCTCACCAAGCCCGCGAACCTGACGATCGAAACAGGCAGCACCGGCGCGAAGACGTTCTATCCCAAGTGGACAGCGCACACGTACACTGTAGTTTTCGACAAAAACGAAGCCTTCTGCCCCGAAAGCCCTATTGAGGGAAGCATGGAGGAGCAGGACCTGACCTACGACAGCACCGTGAAACTGGCCGCCAGCACCTTCAAAACTGACCACTATTCCGTGGCCAGCTGGAACACAGAACCTGACGGCAGCGGCGAATCTTTCGCTGTCCAGATGGCCAAAGCCAACGTCACACCCGATGACGGCGATACCGTTATCCTGTACGCACAGTGGGCACCGACCAACTACAAGATCAACTACAAGCTGAACGGCGGCAAGCTGTCGGGCACGTATCCGAAGACATTCACCTACTTTGAAGTAGAAACGAATGCCAAAAAGCTCCCGACCCCGACCCGGAAAGGTTATTCTTTCCAGGGCTGGTACAAAAACAGCGACTTGAAGACCGGCAAGATCTCGGAGATCGCTGTGGGGACCAATGAAAACGTGACGGTGTACGCGAAGTGGAAGAAAAAGTGACCTGCCTTACAGGCAACACTGCAGACTCACAGGCACAGGCCGGCGTCATTCGACGCCGGTCTCTTCACATATTCACTGTCTTTTGTACCTTGACTATCACTTATTTTCCCATCTGGGTGACAAGGCTCAAGCCTATGTACCTTGACTATCATATTATTTCTCATCTGGGTGACAGGATCCTGTGATTTGTCCCCAACATCAGTCTGAATCCTCTTTCCGGATGACATTTCCCAAAACCCTGTACCCAATATTTCAATCAGTTAATAAAAAGGTGACATTGCAGGCTGTACACAAGTCACTTTTCACCTGGGAAGGGTGGTATTCAATTAATTGGGTACATCCATGTACCCTTTTTTTCTATTGACTTTACAAATGGCTACATTTTCAGAAGGAACGTCACCGCACTTCGAAAGAAAAAATATAGTGGGGTACAGGCCCTTCCGTAAAGTCACCCGGAATTTAGGAAGGAGCAGAGGAGGGGTTAAATAGTTTGCCGAATTCCGGGGATTTCGGTTATACTATATAAGGAGAATTACGGTCATATCGTCAAAAGCAGCGCATTGCTTATAGAGACTGGAGAATCAATGAGACAAAGAGTACTAGCCATCTTCCTGATCATAGCCATGACCTTCTCGCATGCGGGGGTCCTGTACGCGCAGGACGCCGGTTCTTCTGATGCTGTGATTGAAGACTCCGCGGAAGATTCTGCAGGAGAGCCCGCAGAGGCCTCAGAAGGGGCTGCAGCAGATGCCGAGAAGCCCGCAGCTGAGGATGAAGAGTCCGCAGCGTCCGTGGAAGATCCCACAGAAGGCGCAAAACCTGCAGATCACACAAATGGAGCAGAAGGCGCTGAAGACGCAGCGTCCGTGAATGATCCCGCAAATAACGCAGAAGGCGTAGAACCCACAACAGGCGCTGAAGATCCCGCAGAGCCCACAGCAGAGGTAGAAGAAACTGAAGCAGAGGGAGAAGATCCCACAGAAATCACAGAAGAGGAAGACGCTGAGGACTCCGACGAGATCCTCGAGGACGCAGACCTCATCGAGTACACCGGCAGAGGCGGTGCGGATAATGACGCGCTTTTTGCCGCTTATGTGGAGCGGGAGCTGGGGGTCGACGCGGGCGAGCTGAGCCAGGCAGATGCCCAGAACGGCCAGAGCCAGGGCGTGAAGAAATCGCCCAAAGGCAGCGCTGTCCGTCTCCTTACCACCAATGAACTGGCTGTCTACAGCGCGTTGAAGAGGAAGTTTGCACAGATCGCCGCGGGCGAACTGGCTTCCACGGAGGTCACCCTGCCGATCTCCACACTGGGATCTAACTTGACCTGGGATGCCTCCGCGCTGGGAGTCTCCACTATAGTCTCCAATGGCAGGATCACGTCCGAGGCGATGGATGCGGCGTGGAGCAAGGCGGGATTTAACCTGAGCAAGGTCATGGACGCGCTGATGGCTGACTGCCCGTATGAGCTGTACTGGTACGACAAGACTGCCGGGACCCGCATCAACGGCATCTCCTACGGTGCCCAGAAGACCAACGGCAAGTGGAAACTGACCATGAAAGGCAGCCTCCATTTCTACTTCTCTGTAGCCGCTGAGTATGCCGCAGGCATATACAGAGTCGACACTTCCGTCGGCCAGTCCATACAGACGGCGTTGGAGAATGCCGCAGCGGTCGTGGAGTCTGCAGCCGGTCTGTCGGACTATGACAAGCTGTGCGCCTACAAACAGTACATCTGCAACAGTGTCAGTTACAATAAAAGCGCCGCGAACGGTGGCTATCCCTACGGCAATCCCTGGCAGCTGATCTGGGTCTTTGACGGGGACTCCACGACCAACGTCGTGTGTGAGGGCTATTCCAAGGCGTTCAAGTATCTGTGCGATAAGACGGATTTTGACGACAGGATCGACTGCATCACCGTGATCGGGACCATGTCCGTCGGTTCAGGCAACGGCAACCACATGTGGAACGTCGTCAGGATGGAGGACGGCGAGAACTATCTGGTGGACATCACCAATTCCGAACCCACTACCGTGGGCGCTTCGGGGGCCCTGTTCATGGCGGGACCGTCCAGTTCCCTGATCAACAGCAGCGGCAAGATGTCGCAGGCCACTTTCCGTATTCCTTCCACGGTGCGTTACACCTACGACAGCGATACGCTGGGAACTTACGAGGCCTCCCAGATCAATCTGGCGGACCACAACTACATAAGAGATCAGGTCTACATCCGTCTCAGGAGCGACGTGCCGGAGGAGACCTACCTGTACACCCGCAAACAGGTGACGGCCTCGCTGGACGGTGAGGAGATCGACCCCTCTGCGCTGACAGTGACCAGTGCGGACACTGCGATCGTGCGTGTGCTCGGGAGCGGGAAGAGCGGTTTCTATCTGCAAGGCATGAAGACAGGCAGGACAGAGATCACGGTGACCGCCGTGGATCAGTACGGCACAGAGGTGTCCGACACCAAGGAGATCATCGTTCTGGACGACAAGCGCAGTGCGTCTGTGAAGTATAACATCGCTTTTGCCGGCAACGGAGCCACCTCCGGCAAGATGTCCACTGTCAAGAACGTCGGCTACCGGACCAAAAAGACCCTCACAGCCAACGCCTTCAAGCGCAAGGGATACACCTTCACGGGCTGGAACACCGCGGCGGACGGCAGCGGGATCCAGTACGCGAACAAAGCGACAGTCGTTGCCCTCACCAGCAGGAACAAGGGCACGGTCAAGCTCTACGCGCAGTGGAAGAAGATCAACTACACCATCACCTACGTCCCCAACGGAGGGACGAACAGTGAGGAGAATCCCGCCACCTATACCGTGACGGATGCTTTCTCGCTCAGGAAGGCGACCAGGACCAACTACGTCTTCAGCGGCTGGTACAGCGACAAAAAGTTCAAGAACAGAGTCACGACGATCAAAAAAGGCACCACCGGCAACAAGACCTACTACGCCAAATGGACGCCCAACAAGTATAAGATCGTTTTTGTCAGGAACGGCGCGACGGGTGGCAAAATGAAGGACATGACCGGCATCGCCTTCAACGCCACCAAAACGCTCACAGCCAATGCCTACACCCGCAAGGGATACACCTTCACGGGCTGGAACCGGGATCCCGAGGGCTATGGCGAAGCTTACGCCAACAAAGCCAAGGTAAACGGCCTCTCCACCGTCAACGGCGACGTGATCAGACTGTACGCCCAGTGGAGACTGACCAACTACAGGATCAACTACAACGTGACGTCCGACGTCGACAACTCGATGAATCCCGCCACCTACACCATCCTGGACGAGACCATCACCCTGCAGAGACCCGTCAGGACCGGCTATACCTTCGGCGGCTGGTACAGTGACAAGAAGTTCAAGAAGAGAGTCACGACCATCAAGCAGGGCAGCACCGGTACCAAGACCCTCTATCCCAAGTGGACAGCGAACAGCTACAAGATCGCTTTTGACGGCAACGGTGCGACCAGCGGCAGCACCAAAGGCATCAGCACCTCCTACGGCAAAACCGTGACCCTCACCGCCAACGGCTTCAAGCTGGGCGGCTACAAGTTCCTGGGCTGGAGCAGGGATGCAGAGGCGGAGACGGCTGAATTCAAGAACAAGGCTTCCGTGAAGAACCTGACTCCTGTGAAAGGAGAGACCGTCACCCTGTACGCCGTCTGGTCCCGGTTCACGGACCAGGACTACGTGAGTGCTCTGATCGCCTACTTGAAGAACAAGCACAAGATCTATGCCTGGTATGATGATTCTTACGACGAAGGTTATCCGTCCATGATGGACTACGACACCTTCATGTACTACTACGGCGACTGTTATGAAGATCTCACCTGGCAGGAAGGCTACGGCCGCCTCTTCGTGAACATCTACAAAGCGCAGGGAGAAGGCGTCCTGCCCGAGTTCTTTATGATCGACCGGGATAGCGGAGAAGTAAGGCGGCTGGATTACGAGTGGGGGAGGTATCCCGCACGGACATTTTATCTCTGGTAAGAAAAACCTATCTCTGATAGTTATATCTGTTGTGAAATAAAGGGAATATCACGACGGGAACAACGATAACAGAAATCATCCGATGTGATGACAATCAGGGGTAAGCCTGGAGGCGGGAAATCGCCTTACTGGCTTACGGGCTTCTTAAGGTGGTAAGCCCGTAGGCGCGAGGTTTTTCTTCTGGGCTTACTGGCTTTTCGTGACAGTAAGTCTAAGCGGCGCAAGATAGCCTTAAAGGCCTACAGGCTATTCGTGACGATAAGCCTGGAAGGTGAAATCCTAATTGGGGGCTCATGGGCAAATAAGCTTCAAGTTGTAAATAATTGCGCGGGGCTTATTTGAGTCAAAGGGGTGATAAGCCTGTGCACAAGTTATCAGGGCTCCGGCTTATATCTCTGGAATAGTAGTAAGCTCAAGGTCAACATTCCCTGCTTCAGGCTTACACTGTAGGAATAGCCGTAAGCCTCGAATCGCCATTTCCTGCCGCAGGCTTACATACAGAAAACGCAGTAAGCCTGGAGCAGCCAAAACAGGATCTGGGCTTATTTCGCCGGATATAATTAACGAAACTGTGATAAGATCTAGTCTCAAAGACATCGACCGCACAAAAAAGAGGGCATCGCAAACGCGACGCCCTCTTATTATAGTATTGTCTATTGACTTCTTTACTTTGACTTAAACATCACCTTGCACGCGATCAGCCCCACAAGTCCCAGCACGAAGTGGACCAGGAAGAGGAGATAGAGGAGGGCCAGTCCGAGCAGGTGGCATTTTCTCTCTCCGTCGGAGGCGATCTTTTTGCTCGATTTGGCCAGGCCGACCAGGAAGATGACTGTGCAGACGATGAAGATGAACGTCGTGACGAACATGCCGTTGCCCTTGGCAAAATGGAACAGGAAACCTGCACAGATGACAGGAGCCAGTGCCAGGGCGTCTGCATCAGCGACAGCCTGGAGGATACCGGACGTGGTAGCTTTGGTGCTCTCGGCGGCCAGTTCGTCGAGACCCATGACCTGCGCGTCAGCGCTGTCCGCCTCTTCCTCGGCGGGGCAGAGAGCCGGATCCAGATAATAGCGGAGGAAGTTGATCTTCTGGTGCCTCTGCTGGGCTTCCTTGATCTGGTTGCCGTATTTTCTCAGCAGGGTGCCGTAGTCCTCCCTGAAGGACTTGTGATCCTCGAGCCATTCATGGAAGCCATTCCCAAGCGTATCACCGGCGATCTCGATGGCCTTCTGATAAAACCAGACCGCATCCTGCGCGATGCCTCTCTGGCCGTTCAGCTCGATCTCTGCGAAGATCATCTCAAAGCGGAGCATGGCGGC
This sequence comes from uncultured Lachnospiraceae bacterium, assembly GCA_946617225.1. GTDB lineage: Bacteria > Bacillota > Clostridia > Lachnospirales > Lachnospiraceae > CAG-791. Next base: position 10,451 of record CAMOJW010000021.1, on the reverse strand, counting down.
TTCGGCCTTCTGACCGATCTGATCCAGGGTGTTGGCCAGCCGCATGGCGCGGCGGAAGACAGCGGCAGCCTGGCTCTGGGACATCCTTTCATTTTCCTTGAAAACTCTCTGATTGCTCCAGAGATTACCGTCATCCGCCATGGACATATAGGTATCCCGCTCTGTCACAGTCTTCTCGGTGCCTCTGGTGACAGTCTCCGTGACATGTGAGTGATGCCCCCTTCCGACGACAGCCATCGAATAGTCGGTATAGAACATATTCGGAAGGATATTATAGAACGGATATTGGGAGGGGGCTCTCTGAATACATGCCTCTGCCTGGTCGATAGCGTTCTCGATCATGTTATAGATCTCGTCGTTGAACTCCACATCGTTCGGTCGGTCGTTCAGATGGTCTTTGCCGTAGATATAGCGGCATGCGGAGGCATAGCCGAGGGCTTCGTCATTGCCGCGCTCGGCAGCCTTGTCAAAACAGTCCACAGCCTCCAGATAGATATCCTGGTCCAGGAGGACCTGTCCGAGGAGATACCATCCGTCCGCATCGTCCGCATTCTTCAGATAAGTGCGGAGCTCCTTCTCAGCCTGCCTGGCCTGGTCCAGCATGTTGGAGGCTGCACCCATGTAGTACCAGCCCTTGTTGAACCCTTCCCTGTACATGGCATTGCCGAGGCTGTGGGCGGTCTGATAATCTTCCCTGTCAAAAGCCGCATTGATCTGCTGTTCATATTCCTGCCGTGTCATAAACCCTCCTAAGACGTGTGAACAATTATACTGACGAACATAAAAATTGTATTCCCGCCAAAAGGTGCCTGTCAACTTTCAGGTTCCCGCAGCTGTACCGCGTCCGCAGCGCTCTTGCGGCGATCCTCGTCGATGGCCGCATAATGCTTGCGAGTGGTGTTGACGTCCTTGTGGCCCAGGACTGAGGCCACGAGATAGATGTCGCCGGTGGCCCTGTACAGGCTGGTGCCGTAGGTGCTGCGCAGCTTGTGGGGAGTGATCTTCTTGAGCGTAGTGACGCGGGAGGCGTACTTTTTGACAAGGTTCTCGACAGCCCGGACAGTGATGCGGCGGTTCTGGATGGAGAGGAAAAGGGCATTTTCGTGGCCGCTCTGCGGGATGGCATGCTCCCTCTCGCTTATGTATTCCTGCAGGGCCGCGCTGACCTCCTCGCCAAAATAGACGATAGCATCGTAACCGCCCTTGCGGTGGACGCGGATCCCTTTTTCCCTGAAATTGACGTCCTGGAGATCCAGCCCCACGCACTCGCTGACGCGGATGCCGGTGCCCAGGAGCAGGGTCAGCATGGCTACGTCCCGGATGCGGGTCTTTTTGTGGAAGGAGAGCTCCTTGCGGGACAGCATGGCACCGTCGTCCACCTGTTCCAGGAGCTGCCCCACCTCCCCGCCGTCCAGGCGGATGATGGGCTTCTCGTGGCGCTTGGGGAGAGGGACCAAAGCGGTCACATCTCTGTCCAGGAGCTCCGACTGGTAGAAATAGCGGAACATGCTGCGGAGGGCGGAGAGTTTGCGGGCCTTGCCGCGCTCGTCGTTGGTGTATGTCTTGCCGTCCTTGACGTAGTAGGAGAGATACTCGACGTACTCCTCGACGTCCTCCTTGCCGATCGAGCGGAGAATGTCCATACTGTAGCTCTGGATGGGCACATCCTTCAGAGAAGGGTTGTTCTGACTCAGAAACTCGAAGAAAATACGCAGATCATACGCATAGCCCAGACGGGTCCTCGCCGAAGTGGTGCTGTCGATCCCGCGGAAATACTGCCGGCAGAAGCGGGGCAGAGTGTCCAGGATCTCTCGCATTTTGGCCGTATTTTTGATATCCTGTTCGTGGGAATATTGTTCTGTACGCTGTGTGGCCATGGGAGGGCCTCCTTATATGCGTTTCGTTATTCAATGCGTGCGGGATGCACGCGTCACTGTATCAGAAGAGGTTACCGGTGCCATCGACCGCGGCATGCTCGTGCTGGTGGGCGTGACCGACACCGACACGCGGGAGACGGCAGACCGCATGATCAAAAAGCTCCTGAAACTGCGGATCTTCGAGGACGCGAACGGCAAGACCAACCTGGACCTTGCTGCTGTGGGCGGGTCGCTGCTGATGGTCTCCCAGTTCACGCTATACGCGGATGTCCACAAGGGCAATCGCCCCAGCTTCATCAAGGCGGGATCTCCCGCACACGCTGAGGCACTTTATCAGTATATCACAGAATCCTGCCGCGCGCAGGGGTACCGCGTGGAGACGGGGATCTTTGGCGCCTACATGCACGTCTCCATGACCAACGAGGGCCCCTTCACCCTGATCATGGATTCGGAGGAGCTCGGCTATTGAGGGGCCCCGAAGAAGGAGGATCCCCGTGTCAGGACCAGCGCATTGAATTGTGTGACAATTATATATCATTTATTGCTATAGTGAGACCGACCATGCCATAATGAGCATGGTCGGTTTTTACTTCAAGTCGCTTCTTGGGAGGATATTATGATCAACACACTGAAAATGAATGACAGCTATGAGATCCCGCAGCTGGGCATCGGCGCCTACCTGCTGCCCGACGGAGAGGAGTGCTACAACACTGTCCGCACCGCACTGGACCTCGGCTATCGCCACATCGACACCGCAGAGGCGTACCTCAACGAGAGGACAGTCGGCCGCGCGATCCGCGAGTCCGGGATCGAGAGAGAGGAGATCTTCCTGACCACCAAACTGTGGGTCCAAGATTACGGTTATGAGCAGGCCCTGAAGGCCATCGACCTCATGATGCAGAGGCTGGACATCGGCTACATCGATCTGCTCCTGCTGCACCGCCCGGTCGGTGACAACATCGGCGCCTACAAGGCCCTGGAAGAGGTACAGAGACAGGGCCTGGTTCACTCCATCGGTATCTGCAACCACACCAGGCCCCAGCTGGAGGCCCTCCTGGATGCCACCGACGTGGTCCCTGCCGTAAACCAGATGGAGTGCCATCCCCTGCAGCAGCAGGTCGAGCTCCGTCCCTTCCTGGAGAAAAAAGGCATCCTCCTCGAGTCCTGGTTCCCGCTTGCCCACGGCTCCAAGCGCATCCGCTTCAACGAGACCCTGCTCGCCCTCGCGGAGAAATACGGCCGCACCCTGCAGCAGATTGTCCTCCGCTGGCATATGCAGGAAGGTTTCATCACTTTCCCCAAATCCACAAATCCGGACCATATGAAAGCCAATATGGAAGTTTTCGATTTCGCGCTGGAAGAGGAGGACATGGACAAGATCCGCGCCCTCAACGCGAACCGCTACCTCGGCGGCGATCCGGAGAGCGAGGAGAACTTCAAGAAGTGGAGCGAGACACGGTTCGAGTTCTGACGGAAGATGGTGTTTTATAGCCAAGAGCTGCTGACGCAGCTCTGTCTCCAAGGAGGCCGGAGGCTGTTTTGATAGATGTGCCGGCAAGGAGAGAGACGCAGAGACTTGAAGAGGCTGGGACGTCATTACAAGAACAGAAAACCTCCAGCTGTAATGAGATCCCGAGATAAGAGGATATGCTGTGACGAGGTCCGGCTTCAGAGACTGCACAGAAAAGGGCGTGTCGCATTTGAAATGCGACACGCCGTTCCGTTACGTAGGCTGAAAGATACGTCCGGATCCTTTGCAGGCCCGGATCAGAAACAGACCAGGGTCAATTCACCTTTTTTTCAGCGCCTCCATGAAATGCAGGAGCTTCTCGTTGAACTCCTCGGCATGGACCTGGAAGAAAACGTGCCCGCCGTGCTCGAAAGGATAACTCTCGGTGTAGGGGGAGTTTTTGGCGCCTTCGGGCCACCATTTGGTCGCGAGCTCGCGGCCGTTGGCGGTGACCTTGCCGTCAGCCCCGAAGAAGACCATCGGAACGGTGATATTCTCGAGGAGCTCGTAGCAGTTGATGGCGGTCATGTCGCTGTAGATGGCAAAAGCGATCCACGGCGGCGTCTGCGTCATCTGGCCCGTGCTCCAGTCCACCAGACTGTCGTCGTTGCCGTCGTACATCATGTGGCAGAAGAAGTTGCAGTAGCCTTCCCAGCCGTTGTAGACCATCTTGAGCTGGTCGGTGAGGTGCGTGCTGTTCCAGCCCTTCAGGCCGTGGGCGTTCCAGGGCTCGTCGTACATGGCGCCGAGAGGGCAGTCGATGAGGCCGAGGGCTTTGATCCTGTGTGCGCCGTACATGTCAAAATACTTCACGACGAACTGGCCCGCCATGGACCAGCCGAGCATGACGGCGTCCTCTACCTTCAGGTAATCCAGAAGTTCCTTGATATCCTGGACGTTGCGGTGTACAGTGTGGCCCTGCAGTCCCTTGGAGGACGCGCCCTGTCCGCGGGGATCAAAAGTGATCACGCGGTGGTTCTCAGACAGCCCGGGGATATTGTTGTCATAATAGTGCGTGGTGCAGCAATAGCCGGGGACCAGTACGATGGGATCGCCCTTTTCGGGGCAGTGATCCTCAAAGTACAGGATCGCGTCGTCACTGGTGCGGAAGAAATTGTCTTTGGTCGCCATTGTTTTCCCTCCTGTAATGAAACGCATTCGGATTACCAACAGATCCTGAGATAAGGATACCATTCATGAGATAAGAATAACATTTCCCGGCATATTTTGCAAACGTTTGCATTTCTCGTTGCAAAGGAATCTCTTCGTACTTTATAATGGAAAATAAGCATTCGAACAAAGGGGGATCCCATGAGCATGGAGAAGTTCCACTACAGGACGCTGGAAGAGCTGCAGACCAGGGCCGCTGAGCTGGGGAGCCCTCTGCCTTTCGCGCAAAATACACATTCTTTAGCGGAGCCGGTCCGCATCCGCGACGACCTGGTCCTTCCCAACCGTCTGGGCATCGCCCCGATGGAAGGCGCCGATTCGCTGCCCGACGGCTCGCCCTCAGAGTACACCACCATGCGCTACGTAAGCGAGGCGATAGGCGGAAGTGCTGTGATCTGGTTCGAGGCCATCTCTATCGTCGAGGAGGGACGCTCCAGCCGCACGCAGCTGATGCTCACCAGGGACAACCTGGACAACTACAAATATCTCTGCAACAGAGTCAGGGAAGCCGGTCTGAAAGCGAACGGCTTCGCTCCATACCTGATCATGCAGGCTAATCATTCCGGCCGCTATTCCAACCCGGACAACAAGCCGGCTCCGATCATCGCTTACCGCAACCCGATCTATGAGCAGTACAGAGCGGCCGACGACACCTGCATCGCCACCGATGACTATCTGAAGGGCCTGGAGGAGAAGTTCGGGGAGGCCGCCGCGCTGGCCGGAGAGGCTGGTTTTGACGCCATCGATATCAAATCCTGTCACGGCTACCTGCTAGCCGAATTGTCCGGCGCTTACGAGCGCCCGGGCCTCTATGGCGGCAGTTTTGAGAACCGCACACGTCTGCTTCGGAACGGCATTCTCGCCGCAAAACCCTACGAAAACGATCATTTCATGGTCACCTGCCGTCTGGGGATCTATGACGGCACTCCCTATCCCTACGGCTGGGGCGTGAGAGATGACGGCTCTCTGGAGCCGGATCTCACCGAGGCCAAAACCCTCGTCAGACAGCTCCACACGGATTATGGCCTGGACCTGATCGACCTGACCATGGGCAATCCCTACGTGACGACCCACGTCACCCGGCCCTTTGACGCCGGCAAATACGTCCCCGACGAGCACCCGCTCACAGGCATCGCCCGCATGATCCATGGGATCGCGGAGGTGAAAAAAGAAGTACCGGACATGACCGTCTACGGCTCCGCACCTTCCTATCTGCGCCAGTACGCCGACCTGTTCACGGCCGGTGCGGTGGAGCAGGGCATGATCGACGGTATGCTGTTCGGGCGGATGGCTTTTGCGGATCCGGATTTTGCCAACGAGATCCTCCACGACGGCCGGATCGATCCCAGGCGCGTCTGCGTGACCTGCGGCAAATGCGGTGACCTGATCCGCGCCTACAAGCCCACGGGCTGCGTGGTCCGCAATTATAAGATCTTTGGGAAGTTCTATCAAGAATACGTCGAGGAGAGCAGGAGCCTGCCGGAGAATTTCAGGGGATGACACCAGAGGGTGCCGTGTTCAGTTTCAGGAGTCGGGGATGCAGGAAAGAAGCATAGAAAATATCGTGATCGGGAGCGGAGCGGCCGGCCTTGCGACGGCGCTCCGGCTGTGGGACCTGGGCGAGCATGACACCGCGATCGTCACCGAGAACATGAACGCGGGCACCTCCCGCAACACCGGCTCGGACAAGCAGACCTACTACAAGCTGTCTCTCGCCGGCGGCGACCCGGACAGTGTCGGAGCCATGGCGGAGGATCTTTTTGCCGGTGGGGCTGTGGATGGCGATACGGCCCTCTGTGAGGCAGCCCTGTCCGCGCGCGGGTTCTTTAATCTCGTGGAGCTTGGGGTGCCTTTTCCCTGCAACGAATACAGCGAATTCATGGGCTACAAGACGGACCACGACCGCGGCCGCAGGGCCACGAGCGCCGGTCCGTACACGTCCAAACTGATGACCCAAGCCCTGGAGAGGGCCGTCCGCGGGAGAGGGATCGAGATCCTCGATGGCCTGCAGGCGATCCGCCTCCTCTGCGCGGACGGGCAGGTACGGGGCGTGCTGTGCCTGAAACGCGGGGAACTGGGGCACGGAAGCGCTGACAGTATGTACAGCGCAGACGACACAGGCAATACATACAGTACAGACAGAGATACAGAGGGAAGCAGCCCCTACGTCCTCCTCTGGGCCCGCAACGTCGTCCTGGCCACCGGCGGACCCGCGGGCATGTACCGCGACAGTGTCTACCCGCAGTCGCAGCTGGGCGGGAGCGGGATGGCTTTTGCGGCTGGCGCTGCGGGAAAAAATCTCACCGAATGGCAATTCGGCCTTGCCTCGACCGCGCCGCGCTGGAACGTGTCCGGGACGTACATGCAGGTGCTGCCGCGGTTTTACTCCACGGACAGGAATGGAGGAGACGAGCGGGAGTTCCTCTCGGAGTACTTTGCGGACGAGGGCGAGATGCTCTCCATGACCTTTCTCAAGGGCTACCAGTGGCCGTTCGATGTGAACAAGATCTTCGGAGGCTCCTCCGTGATCGACCTGCTGGTCTACCGGGAGACGATCCTGCGGGGAAGGCGCGCGTTCCTGGATTTCCGTAAAAACCCGGGCAACCGTCCCATCCCGTTCGACCGCCTGTCCGAAGAAGCCCGCACCTATCTGGAGCGGGCCGGAGCCCTCTTCGGGACGCCCATCGAGCGCCTCGCGCACATGAACCAGCCGGCCATCGACTTCTATGCGGACCACCACGTGAACCTGCACACGCAGCCCCTCGAGATCGCTATCTGTGCGCAGCACAACAACGGCGGCCTGGCTGCGGACGCGGACTGGGAGACCTGCATCCGCGGGCTCTACGCCGTCGGCGAAGTCAACGGCTCCCACGGCGTGACCCGCCCCGGCGGCTCAGCTCTCAATGCAGGCCAGGTCGGCGCCGTGCGCGCAGCCCAGGCGATCCACCTGCGTAAACTGCAGGAGAAACCGGCGGTGGATACAACGACTGACTCATCGGATGATAAAATAAGAGAAAAGGCACCTTGCAACGATTCGCAGGCAAAAGAAGCCCTGGCAGAAGCCACGACAGAAACCGGGCACAGAAATTCCCTCCGTGCAGAAGCTGCCTATTTCGCGCAGATGCCCGCGCGCGCCCGCGGCAGCAGGAGAGCGGCGGATCTCTGGAAGGAACTGGCCGCTGACATGAGTGCTGCCGGCGGTATGATCCGCGACAGACAGGCCATCACCGCAGCTCTGGCGCAGACGGAAGGGTATCTGACACATTTTGAAGAGACGCTGCAGAGGCCGACGGAAGGAGAATTGCCCCTGTTTTACCGCGTGTACGACATGCTCCTGAGCCGCAGGATGTACCTCCGCGCGATGCAGGACTACGCGGAGCATGGTGCGGGAAGCCGCGGCTCAGCCCTCTACACCGACCCGAACGGTCAGATGCCCGGCTCATCCAATGCACAGGGAGAGCCCCTCCCGGAGATCTTCCGCTGCACCCTGGACCGCGGTGCCCACAGCGGCATGATCCAGGAGATCCGCTGCGCGGAGGACGGGGATCCGCTCGATGGGAATCGGATCGACGGGAAGCGTATCGTCGGAAAACTGACTGCGACCTGGCGCCCCGTGCGGCCGATCCCGCAGCCGGATGATTTCTTCGAGAACCAGTGGCGGGCGTATCGGGAACGCAACAGGATCTGAGGACGCAGCAGAGCCTGAGGACGTAGACGCAGCTAGACAAAGGAACGCAACAGGATCTGACACAAAGGAGAGTGTAAAAATGCCTTCCCTTGGAATCAATCTGTGGAACTGGGTCAAGGGCATCGGCCCCGACTGCAAGGGCCTGCCCACCAAAGTGAAAGAGATGGGATTTACGGCCGTCGAGATCCCCATGACCAAGTCCACACTTCCCATAGACCTGGCCCAGGAGATCCGCGACATCGGCCTCACCGTGACGCTGTGCGCGTCGCTGCCTAAGGGGCGGGATCTGTCGTCTTTTGACGAGCAGGAGAGGCGGGCCGCCATGACCTACCTGAAAGAGGTCCTCCACACCGGGGCCGTCCTGGACGCGACGCTCCTGTGCGGCGCTCTGTACACGGGCGGCGGCAAATGCCACTACCTCAGCGACGACGACCGTAAGAGGGAGTGGGACCTCGCAGTCACCGGCATCCGCGAACTGTCGCAGACAGCCCGCGAGTGCGGCATGCAGCTGGCCCTGGAGCCCCTCAACCACTTCCGGACCAGTGTCTGCAATACTTCCGGCCAGATCCTGCAGATGGTGCAGGACATCGGCGAGGACAACGTGGGGCTCCACTACGACACGTTCCACGCCTGCATCGATGAACTGAGCCTTCAGGATTCCCTACGCCATGCCGTGGAGAGCGGCAGGCTCTACCACGTGCACGCGGTCGCCAACAACCGCGGTACGCCCGGCCAGGGCATCATCCCCTGGGAGGAGATCTTCGGGATCCTCAGGGACGGCGGGTATGACGGGTGTATAACGATGGAGACTTTTGCATACGGGGCGCTGGACAGCAGCTATTACAGAGTCTTTGGCACACCGGACGAGCAGGCACAGATAGGCATCGCGTACATGAAGCAGTATTTCTGATCCTGCAGCAAACAATATTTCTGATCCCGCAATAAAGCAGTTCACAAGGGAGGAAACATGAACAAAACCGCCATCGTCACCGGCTCCACCAGAGGTATCGGATTGGCCATAGCCCGCAAGCTTGCCCAGGACGGCTATAACATCGTCATGACCTCCCGGGGGACCGCGGAGCAATACAGTGCCTCCATCGAATCCGTGCAGGCCGCGGGTGCAGAGGTCCTCTACGTGCAGGCCGATCTGGCCGACATGCAGACGGGCCCTCGCGTTGTCAAGGCAGCTGTCGAGCGTTTCGGCCGCATCGACGTCCTGGTCAACAATGCCGGTGTGGCACCCAAGGTCCGCAGTGACCTCCTCGACATGACCGAGGAGAGCTACGATTACGTCGTCGACACCAACACCAAGGGCAACATGTTCATGACCCAGGCTGTCGCGAAGCAGATGATCGCGCAGGACTATTTTGACGAAAAGTGCCGCACCGCCCACAACAAAGGCACCATCGTCAACATCTCCAGCTGCTCCTCCGTCGTCTCCAGCACCAACCGCGGCGAGTACTGCGTCTCCAAGGCCGGCATCTCCATGCTCACCACGCTCTACGCCGACCGCCTGGCCGCCGACGGCATCACCGTCAACGAAGTCCGCCCCGGCGTCATCAGGACCGACATGACCAGCATAGTCACGGCCAAATACGACGCCCTCATCGAGCAGGGTCTGTTTCCCATCGCCCGCTGGGGCACCCCGGAGGACGTCGCCGGCGCCGTCTCCATGTTCTGCAGCGACCTCGTCCGCTACACCACCGGCAACTACATCGACGTCGACGGAGGGTTTCACATACAGAGGCTGTAATAAACTTGCTCCCCTTTTCAAGACCCCTAAAACGTGTAACGCGATCTGCATTACATGCTTTAGGGGTCTATTTACAGTACTGCTATTAACTTGTGAATATAGAATCGTACCGGAGACTAAGCCGGCACCAGGATTATTACGCAATCATTTTGCCGCTTTGGCCGCGGTTCCTGCCGCTTGCGTGCTTGCTTATTTAGCCGCTTTCGCCGCCATCCTCGCCTCCGCCGCCTCGTTGAACGGCGTCACGTCATCCCTCGTAACCACGTCGAACCAGTGGTACTTCTTGTCAATGAAGATGATCGCGATCATATAGAGGACGCCCGCGAGCGTACTGAGGATCACGTCGATGAGCTGGGTCTGGGAGGAGATAGTGTTCAGGCCCAGGCCTGTCATGTAGAAGATCAGCATGTTGTTGACGACATGCATGGCCGACGTCGCCTCGATGCCGCGCGT
>CAMOJW010000020.1 GCA_946617225.1 uncultured Lachnospiraceae bacterium | reverse complement strand
GAGCGTCACCTTGACGCGGTCTCCCTTGGCGAGGAACTTCCTGGCAGCGTTCGCCTTGGTGGCGAGGTCATTGTCGTCGATGTTGGGAGACATGCGGATCTCCTTGATCTCCACGACGTGCTGTTTCTTCTTGGCTTCCTTCTCCTTACGGGTCTTCTCGTATTTGAATTTCCCGTAATCGATGATCTTACAGACCGGGGGCTTGGCACCGGGTGAGATCTTGACCAGATCCAGCTCGGCCTCTTCCGCCAGCCTTCTGGCCTCGGCGATAGGCATAATGCCCAGCTGAACGCCGTCGGCACCGATCACGCGGACTTCCCTGTCGCGGATCTTCTCATTGATGAAATACTCGTCCCTCTCGTTTCTGATGGCTCTGCCCTCCAAGATCAAGAATCGTTGAGCTCCCTGCAAGCAGCTGTATGACTGTCGCTCCGTGTGCGCATGGAATACTATTCGCCATGCCGACAGGTTCGAGAACTCCGTGTGCGCATGGCTCATTGCTTACGCGCAAAAGAAAAGACAGTGTACGCTGTCCACTGTCACCTCATATCGAACCGGATGTTCCCTGCGCTGTTCTCCCCTCGGCAGGGTCTGTCCGAAATCCGTATATGAACGCCAAAAGCCTGCGCCGTTGGGTGAGAGCGGAGCTCTGCTTGCTGTATGGTCTGTCATCACAGACTTAGTTAATTTAGCACGGATCACTCGTGCTGTCAAGGATGAAGTGAAAGTTTTCTCACGAAACAGGATCACGTCTGTTCGTGATCCTCCGATGCCTGCTGCAGCGCCTCCTCCATCCTGCGACGCTCCTCCGGGTCGGAGTCAAGGATGTCGGGGCTTGCCATGGTGTGGCGGCCCGTCAGCCTTCCCACCGCCCAGATGCAGATCCACAGAAAGATCGGCACGACCACGGTCATCCCCAGGCAGAAGCGGAACAGCCGCCCCGCCCACGGAGCATTCAGCAGGGCCGCTATGAGCGTCAGTACGTACAGCCCGGCCAGAAGGATCACGCCCGCCATGGCCGCGATCCTCTGCACGGGGGAATATTTACTCTGATCCGATGAATCTGATCTGTTCATTTCTTCAGACTGCTCTCTCTGTAGATGATCTCGTGTCTGCCGGGGCCGTTGGAGACCATGGTGATGGGGTATCCGATCTGCTGCTCGATAAACTCGATGTAGCGCCTGCAGTTCTCCGGCAGGTCCTCATAGCGGTTGATCCCGCGGATGTCGCATTTCCATCCGGGCAGCTTCACATAGACGGGGCGCGCTTTGGCGAGATCCCGGGTGACCGGGAAATCTCCCGTCTCTCTGCCGTCGATCTCATAGGCGACGCACACGGGGATCTCGTCGAGATAGCCCAGGACATCCAGCACGGTAAAAGCCACGTCCGTGGCTCCCTGCAGCCTGCAGCCGTAGCGGGAGGCCACACAGTCGTACCAGCCGACGCGCCGGGGCCTGCCCGTGGTGGCGCCGTACTCGCCGCCGTCACCGCCTCGCCTGCGCAGTTCCTCCGCCTCGTCGCCAAAGATCTCGGAGGTGAACTCTCCCGCGCCGACGGCGCTGGAGTAGGCCTTGTTGACCACCACCACCTGCTCGATCAGATAAGGCGGGATGCCGGCGCCAATGGCGCCGAAAGCGGCCAGGGTCGAGGAGGAAGTGACCATGGGATAGATGCCGTGATCCGGGTCCTTCATGGTGCCCAGCTGTCCCTCCAGGAGGATCTCCTTACCCTCCCTGATAGCCTTGTCGAGGTACGCGGAGACATCTCCCACGTAAGGGGCGATCCTGTCCCGGTACTCCTTCAGGGTCTCCAGCAGAGCGCCCCTGTCGATGGGATCTCTGTGATAGAGGTGCTGCAGGAGGATGTCCTTCTGGACGCAGACGCGGTCCAGTTTGGCCATCAGTTCGCTCTCGTCCATGAAGAGTTCGCTGACCTGGAATCCCACTTTGGCGTATTTGTCCGAGTAGAAGGGAGCTATGCCCGATTTGGTGGAACCGAAGGAAGCTTTGCCCAGTCTCTCCTCTTCGCACTGATCGAACAGGATGTGGTAGGGCATCACGATCTGGCACCGGTCGGACACCATCAGCTGCGGCGCGGGCACGCCCTTCGCTTCGATATTCTCCAGCTCCGAGAGGAGGAGGGGGATGTTCAGGGCCACGCCGTTTCCGATGATGTTCATGATCCTCTGATGGAACACGCCGGAGGGCAGTGTGTGGAGGGCGAATTTCCCATATTCATTGACGATAGTGTGTCCGGCATTGGCTCCGCCCTGAAAGCGGATCACTACATCGGCCCGGTCCGCCAGCATGTCCGTGATCTTGCCCTTGCCTTCATCTCCCCAGTTGGCGCCGACGACTGCTCTGACCATGTTTGTCTCCTTTCCTGAAAGCTGCTGAAACACAGGATCAACGTGATCAATGTCATACATGGATCTCGGCGGCCAAGCCGAGAAGGTCTCTGTTCTGTTCCAGGATCGGTGCGATGACCTCATCCAGGTAGCGGTCCACCTGATGAGGCGCGCAGCCGATATAGCGGGCGGGATCGAGGGTCTGCTCCAGGCTCTCGGCATCCAGGCCGAACAGCGGATCGGCCGCGATCCGCTCCAGAAGATCGTTCTCCAGTCCCTCTTCCTTCACGCGCCTGCCTGCCTGCATGGACAGTTCGCGGATGCGCTCGTGCAGCTCCTGGCGGTCGCCGCCGTTCTTGACGGCGTCCATCATGATGTTTTCCGTCGCCATGAAAGGCAGTTCGGAGCGGAGCCTCTTCTCGATGACTTTGGGATAGACTTTCAGCCCGTCGGTCACGTTCAGGCAGAGGTCCAGGATCCCGTCGATGGCGAGAAAACCCTCGGGGATGCTCAGCCGCTTGTTGGCGGAGTCGTCCAGGGTCCTCTCGAACCACTGGGTACCGGCCGTCACGGCGGGATTGAGCACATCGATCATCACATAGCGGGACAGGGAGCAGATGCGCTCGCTGCGCATGGGATTGCGTTTGTAGGCCATGGCCGAGGAGCCGATCTGGCTCTTCTCGAAAGGCTCCTCCACCTCCTTGAGGTGCTGCAGCAGCCGGATGTCCGTGCCCATCTTCATGGCCGCCTGGGCTGTGATCCCGAGGCTGTTCAGGACGATGGTGTCCAAAAGTCTGGGATAGGTCTGGCCGGACACCGGGAAGCATCCGGGCATCCCCATCTTCTCGGCCAGCATGGGATCCAAACGGTCCACCCTTTCCAGGTCGCCGTCGAACAGTTCCAGGAAAGAGGCCTGTGTGCCCGTGGTGCCCTTGCTGCCCAGCAGTCTCAGACTGCCCAGAGCATGGTCCGTCTCTTCCAGGGCCAACTGGAACTCCTGCATCCACAGCGTGGCGCGCTTGCCCACGGTGGTGGGCTGTGCGGGCTGGAAATGCGTGAAAGCGAGAGTGGGCAGGGCTCGGTTGGTCCTCGCAAAACCGGCCAAGGCAGCCAGCACGTTGACCAGTTTCTTCCTGACCAGGAGCAGGGCGTCCCGCATGATCAGGATATCGGTATTGTCACCCACGTAGCAGCTCGTGGCGCCGAGATGGATGATCCCCCGCGCCTTGGGACACTGCAGACCGTAGGCGTAGACGTGACTCATGACATCGTGGCGGACGATCCGCTCGCGGGCCTCGGCATCCTCGTAGTTGATGTCGTCGGCATGCGCCCGCAGCTCCCCGATCTGCTCATCGGTGATGGGTAGCCCCAGTTCCTGTTCGATCTCGGCCAGGGCGATCCACAGCCGCCTCCAGGTCCTGAATTTCTTGTCCGGAGAGAAGATATACTGCATCTCTCTGCTCGCATAGCGCTCTGAAAGTGGACTCACGTATCTGTCTTTCACCATGCTCCGCCTTTCCCGGGCAGACGTCTCGCGCCGCTCCCGCATCCAAAAACATATGTCTGAAAAAACCCTTTACAGTATAGCAATAATCCCCCCGGCGTCAAGTATCCGTCACGGCCGCGTCACTCGATTCCCGCCCGGGACTGCCGGTACTCGTCCTTGAGTTCCCGCACCTGCTCCGCCAGCAGACGGTCGTAATTCTTCAGCTTGCCCTCCCGCAGGGCTCTGTCCAGTTTCTTCAGCCGTCGTCCGGCCGGCCCCAGTTCGAACATGCGCTCCGCTTCCGCGAGGTCCGCCCGCACGTGTTCCTCCAGGCCTTTCAGGTCTCTGTTCTGCGCCAGGAACTGCGCCAGCTCCTCCGGGGAGACCGTGAGCTGCAGACAGGTGAGATAGAACCTCCCGTACTGCGGGTTCCGGACCAGTTTCCACGCCTTTCCGAAACAGACCGCCGCGTTCTCAAAGCGGAAGATATCGGCATAGAGGACGCCTTTTTCCTTCCAGATCCTGGCGCGCAGCTCCTTCTCGGGCGTCGGAAGGCCCTCCAGGACGGCATCGAGCTGTTCCTGCGCCTGGCCGATCCTGCCGCTGCCGGCGCTGAACCGGGCCTCCGCCACCTTGCGCTCGAAGGGTTCCATGCCCCGGCTCTCCCGGATCGCCCGCAGGATCCCGTCGATCTGTGCCTGCGTGTGGTAGCCGGTGTAGAGCAGGATCACGCCCGCGAACTCGGCGAGGGCGCCTTTCTGCTTCAGGAAAGGACGGAGCTGTCTGGCAAGATCTCTCAGCCCCAGTTCCGTGTCCAGCCAGGTCAGGAGATCCTCGTCCCGGATCCGGTCGTCGAGAAAAGAGGCGCACTGGGCCAGTGTACAGCAGAGTTCCTCCGCGCTGTACACGTTCCTGTCTATGAGTGCCACTCTGTACGGCACCTGGGCCAGCCTCCCTGTGGGCAGAAGCACTCTCCCGCTCATGTCCCGCTCCTCTTCTCTTCCGTTCCTGTTCTCAGACGACAAGCTCCTGCTCCCAGCGAAGGCCTCCGGAGGGACTGATCTCCCCGAATCCCAGGTCTTCAATCTGCAGGAACAGTCTGTCCGGACCGCGCATCGTCATGTGGATGCGGATCCTCGTGGTCAGCGGCTCCCTGGCCGGCATGTTTTCCAGCGCGACTTCCAGTTCCTCCGGGCTCTCTCCGGTCATGGGCGTGCGCTCCAGCGTCAGGGAGCGGTTGTCCTCCAGCAGCAGGTCCTCCGTCACGTCCACCTCATACCACAGGCAGCCTGCGTCCAGCAGCGCGTGAT
The DNA here is from genome assembly GCA_946617225.1 of uncultured Lachnospiraceae bacterium. GTDB lineage: Bacteria > Bacillota > Clostridia > Lachnospirales > Lachnospiraceae > CAG-791. Next base: position 15,593 of record CAMOJW010000020.1, on the reverse strand, counting down.
AGACGGGCCTGCCGCCCCGCTCCGCGCGGATCCCCAGATTGGACCGCAGCATATCCCTCTCCATGAGAAAATAGCGCTGCGCCGCCTCCGGCGGCCGGACCCGGAAGAGGGCGCCGTAGGCAGCCCCTTTGCTGTAGAGGTTGTTGCCTTGGAAAGCCCGCCTTCCCGACGCGGCCAGTGCCTGTGTGGCGGGCATCCGGTCGCCGGTGAATCCCTCGCCGATGAGATAGATGCAGCCCGCCTCCTCGGCGGCCAGTTCCTCCTCCAGCAGTTCCGCCAGAGCGGCATCCCTCTCTGCCGTCGTCTTCTGCTCCAGGCGGATCTCCTTCTCCTCCGGGATGCAGACCACAGGCCGGGTCCCGGGGTTGAAGCGGAGCCTTAAGAGGCGCAGGTCGCCGTCCTCGGACAGGTCGCACAGAAGCGTACCGCTGCGGCGATGCTGCTCGCCCTGCATCAGGATATATTGGAAGAAAGAGCGCTGGTGGTCCTCAAACGCCACCTCCCTGACACCGGGCTGCAGCCGTTCCATGACCCGGTTCATGATCCGCACCGTCTCCCTGTCCATGCAGGGGGCCGTGAAAGTGATGCACTCCGTCTCATCCGCCGGCACCTCCATCTCCAGGATGGACAGGCATCTGCGCAGGTACAGGGCCAGCAGGCCCTCGGGAAGGAACTCCTCCCGCCCCACGGCTACCGGTTCCTCTCTTCGCGCCAGTTCCAGCAGGTCCGTCAGCAGGAACCCTCCCTGCTGCGCGCGGTCCAGTGCCTCCTGGCCGAAGCTCCAGCTGCCGGAGTCAGGCTCCCGGCAGAGTGCCATGGGGATGTTGAAGACGGCCCTGCCTGTCACCTGGGAGAAAGTCACCGGATCCTGCTCCACCCGCGCCTTGCGCCCGTTGAGATATGAGATCTGGCAGAACTGCTCCTGCAGATCGATCCCCACCATATACTTTTTGTCCGGGAGTCTGTCAAACAGCACCTTCTCAAACCTCCGCCCTGTCTGAAACGCTTCTGTCCGCGCGGATCAGCTATCCTCGTGAAAGATCCTTCTCACCAGGATATCCGTCCTCTCGTAATCCTCGATCTCTGCAAGGGCTTCCGCCCTCTCTCCCCTGGCCGCGGCCCGGGAGACGGCGTCGATCCTGCCAAAACGCTCCTGCCGGTCGGCGCGGATCCTGTGGTCCCGCTCCAGCGTACCGCTCTCCACGATGTTGCGTCCGGCCTCGTCGTCCGTGATGAAATAGTGGATCTGTTCCCCGTAAAACAGCAGAAAGGCGCTCACATAGAAGCGGTCATACACGCACTTCATCTCTCTGCTGGAAAAAACGTCCCTCTTGCCGTCCTGTTCCAGGGCGTAGTGGATCCGTATCCGCGCGTCGCTGCGCCCGGAGCGGTCGCAGTACTCGGCCACGGTCTCGCCGGCATACAGGTCCAGGCGGCTGTTCATGCCCGAAAAATGCCGGAAAAAGGGGAACAGGATGTCCTGCTGCAGCAGTTCGGTCAGGAACTGCCTGACCACGGCGCGGCTCTCCCCCTCATAACTGCCGCCCTCCTCCGCGTAATCTCTGAGCAGGGCGAGCATGCAGATGTTGGGGAGTTTGGTCCCGCTCTTCTGCAGCCCGCGCAGATAGTCCGCTATGCGGGGGTCCGTCTTCTTCTCCTCGGAGAAGACCCGGTGGCAGTAGGCGGACAGAGCGGCTGTAAACAGTTGCGGTTCGCGCTCCGCCGTTCCGTCTCCCAGAAGTTCCTCCAGCAGATCTGCCTGTTCCGGCAGGACCTCGCCGGTGAACAGGAGCTGCCCCATCATCCTGACGGTGAGGTCCCCGGTTGGGATCTCCCGCTCCATGCACATCTCTCTCAACCTGCTCAGTTCCGCGGACGTCCCCGTCAGGGATCCGCACAGCAGGCGGAGGGCCTCCCCGTACGCTGTCTCTTCCGTCCGCGCTTCAGGAGAAGTACAGGCGCGCCACAGCATTCTGGCCGCCGCCTCTTCCGAGAGCACTTCGGGCACGGCGCAGAACGCCGCGATCACGGCATTCGGATCCGCCCCCGCATCCCCGAAATCGAGCAGCCAGTCTGCAGCGGACCGGGGCTCCATCTCCGCCAGGATCCTGACGGCGCCGGCCCTCTCGCCGGGCGTCAGCTCCACGGGGTCGGTCCTGCGCAGGAGCTCTGCAGCCTCTTCCCGGCGGTCCTCCTGCTCGTAATAATGCAGCAGACCGGACCGGAGGACAGCATCTGTCCGAGAGGTCAGGAGGTTCCCCCTGCGCTCGTTCAGATCCAGGAGCTTCAGGCAGATCCCGGCATTCTCCCTTGTGACGGTGAAGTTCTCCTCCTCCGCGCCGCTCCTGTACAGCAGGTACAGGGGGATCTGGGCCTCCGCGCCGCTCTCCCCGTCCGCCTCGTCCATCATGGGATCCAGCGTGTACGGGATACTGATGGCATACCGGTGCCCGGCGCTGTCCTCAAAAAACAGGCGGTTGTGGGTCCCGTAGACCGGGAGGCGCGCCGTACCGTTCTCCAGACGCCTCTCCTCCTGCTCCTCATGCGCGGTATAGAGAAGGATGACTTTCTGCAGGAGGGTGCGCGTGGTGTGCACCTGCCGTATGCAGGAAGCCTCGATCAGTCTCGTTCTCTCCGTGTCGCTGAAACGCTCCCAGGTGAGCTCCCGGAAGGCCTCGTCCTGCAGGCAGGCGGAATAAAGCGTGGCCAGATCATCGCTGATATGGCCAGCCAGCAGTTCCCGGCGGATGAACTCCGCCGTATTCTCCCGCTCCTGCTCCCAGAGATCCGGGAACTGCTCCCGCTGTGCGTACAGCGAGCGCAGCAGAGCAGCCCTCGTGCGATAGGAAACAGCCCCCAGGGACGGCAGATCGCGGAGCACCGCCTCGGGCACCTCTCCGCTGAAATCCTCCGGGAGGGACCGGGCGTAGCAGTCGCTGAGCCTGGTCAGCCGCAGTCCGGCGGCGATCCCTTTGGCAAACCATCCGTGCCAGGCCGGATCCGTATTTTCTCCCCGGATGAGCATTGCGCAGAGCGTCTGCAGGATCCGGTCCTGCAGGTCTGCCAGCGCGGGCAGCGCATAGGCTGCGCTCAGCAGCTGTGCGAGCTCGGGAGAGAAGCCGCGGCTCTTCTCCGCCATGGCCAGGATCCTCTCCGCCAGTTCCGGTGTGAGGAGCCCTCTCGCGGTCCCGTAGCGCAGGACCTTCAGCGTGAAGGGATCCCCCTCCGTCTTCGGACGTCCCGCCTCCTCCGTGCGGCCCGCCAGGGAAGGCAGTCTGCCGAGCACCTCCCAGGCCTCCAGATACAGGATCCGGCTGCGGCTGCCCGCGCGGTACAGCCTGCGCAGGAAGCTCCATCTGGCGGTACTGCCGGCGGGATATTCACCGGAGAGTTCCATCATCATGAGGCCGATCCGCCAGTCGGCGGGGTCCCTTCTGTGGCGTTCCCGGATCGCCCGCACTGTCCGCGGCGTGATCTCCGCCGCATCTTCCCGGGCCAGGGCATTCAGATACTGTCTGTAACAATAGACCCAGTCGCTCTCGCTCTCATACTGGGCATAACTCATGGGCAGGACCTGGCCGGCCTTCACGCCGGCAAGCCTCCGCCTCGTGCTCTCCAGTTCGGCTACCGCCTGGCGGACCTTCTTCTCCATCAGGAGCAGGTGGGTCCTGTACAGACGCGGCAGCTCCGCGCCGGGTTCCTGCACCTCCATGCGCTGGATCAGGACTTCCGCCCTGCGCAGGAATTCCCTGGCATCGATACCCCCGGTATACAGCTGTTCATAGCAGCGGGTCAGTTCCGCAACGTGCCTTCCAAAACCCGCGGTGCTTCTGGTGGTGCCGCTCCCCTTCCTGTGGCAGAGGACTTCCACCGGCACGCGGATCTCCTGGTAGGGTCCGCGCAGCAGGACGCTGCCGAAATTCCTCCCCGCATGCAGGAAACGCGTGCGGATCTGCAGGCGGATCACCGCCTCGGACCCCAGAAAATCCGCCTCCTGCAGCCGCAGCTGGACGGCGCCCCGGTGGGTGATGGTGCCGTGCAGACCGTCTGTCTGCTCTCCCGTGCCCGTCCCCGCCTCCAGGAAACGGCCCTCGCAGACCACCTCCAGCTGCGTGAAGCCCCAGCCGGACCTCCGCACGGTGAGTTCTGCCGTCTGCTCCCGCGCCCGTGTGCGGTCCACCTGCCCCAGGATCTCCATGCTGACAGAGGGGCGGTCGGTGGAAAAAGTCACCGGCGCTTTGCGTCCCGCCGCGAGGAGGAACTCCTCCACGTTCTGGGGATCGCCCGGGTGCACGCTCAGTCCCCGGTACAGGAGACGCTCCTCCTCCGTCCTGAGAAGGCGCGGGAACTGCTCCGCGTAGAAGAGGCGCACTGCCTCGGGCCAGTCCATCCTGGCCAGTTCCGTGAACTGTGTGAGGTTCATGATCCCGGAGAGATCCCGCAGGGAACCCTCCTGCTCTCTCCCGCCCTTGCCCCCCAGCGGCAGGATCTGCGGACTGCTGACGTAGATGTGATAGGGAAGTCTGTATTCTCCCCTGTCACTGAGGACGTTCAGGAACCCTTTGATCTCGTCCCCGTCTCCGAGGCCGGCGGCATCCACGCGGTAGCTGATCCGTTCACCCGTCCCCCGGAAAGAGGGCGTCAGGCATTCCATGACGACGCTGTCGGAGAAGACCTCCCCGCAGATCGTCCCCTCCTGATTGCTGCGGATCACGAAGCTGTCCGTCACGACCTGGCCCGGTTCCACGGAAACGAACAGTTCCCTCCGGGAGAAAGTGACACTGCCGTCCGCGATATGAAATTCTCTTCCGCCCATTTTGGACGGCGTGTAAAGTTCTCTCATGGTTCCCCTGTAAGGAATGCATTTCTCATTAATGAGCCATGACGACAGGTTCGGGAACTGCGTTCTCTCACTGTCGCGGCATTCGCCGTATGCACAGAACGGGACTGCGCAGGCTGTGCCTGCGCAGTCCCATTATAGCATACGAGAAGTCTGCAGTCATCGCCGGATACCGATCACTGTCCCCGGACGCGTGTTGTCCGGATCACTGAAGTGCCATCAGGATCTCGCTGCTTCTCTTCAGGAAAGCCGTCATGTCCTCAGGAGACAGCGGTCCGTTCTGGATCCTGGCCAGGTCATAGAGCTGTCCGCAGATCAGTTTGGTGCGCTCCCCGGAGGCGTCCTCCGTTTCCATCAGTTTCTGCACCAGCGGGTGGGCGGCGTTGAGGATCAGGGTCTGCCCCTCCTTCTCCATGCCGGCGCCTCCGAAATTCATGCCGGACGACGCGTACATCTTCATCATATCCATCATGCGGCGGCTCTGCTCGTCCACGGTCAGGATGGCTGCAGTCCCGGCATCCTTCAGGTCCTCCAGTCTGACCTTCAGCTTCTCGTCTTCCAGCGCCCCGCGGAACAGGCCGGCGATCTTCTCTTCCTGCGCCTTCCTGGTGTCCGCATCCACGGCTGTCTCCGCTTTCAGAGCATCCTGGATGTCCGCGTCCACACGGGCAAAGTGGATCCCCTCGTTCCTGGCTTCCAGCTGCTGCAGGAAGGGCTGGTCGATATTGTGTTCGAGGACAAAGGCCTGCATGCCGTTGTCGCGGAACATCTTCACGTACTGGCCCTGCTGCTGCAGATCCGTGACGTAGTAGATGGTGCGGTCCTTTTTCTCCTCAGGCTCCTCCTCTGCGTCCGCATGGGTGTCGACGACCTCCGCTTCCACGGCCTCGCCGTTCTCGTCCTTGGTTTCGACAGCGTCCGGATCAGAGATGTTGATCTCCAGCGCCTCGGGGATAGTGTGATACTTGCCGTCCAGATCCTTGAGCAGGATGTAGTCCGTCATCTTGGTGCAGAACTTGTCGTCCCGCAGGCAGCCGTACTTGATGAAGGGGCTGATGTCGTCCCAGTACTTCTCGTAGGACTCCTTGTCCGTCTTGCACATACCGGCCAGTTTCTCCGCCACCTTCTTGGTGATGTAGTCGGAGATCTTCTGGGCAAAACCGTCGTTCTGCAGCGCGCTCCTCGAGACGTTCAGGGGCAGGTCGGGGCAGTCGATGACGCCCTTGAGCAGCATCAGGAACTCGGGGATGACTTCCTTGATGTTGTCGGCGATGAAGACCTGGTTGTTGTACAGCTTGATCACGCCCTCGGCGGACTCATACTCCAGGTTGATCTTGGGGAAGTACAGGATGCCCTTCAGGTTGAAGGGATAATCCATGTTCAGGTGGATCCAGAAGAGGGGCTCCCTGTAGTCGTGGAACACCTTGCGGTAGAACTCCTTGTACTCGTCCTCGGTGCACTGGGAGGGCGTTTTGCCCCACAGGGGCTGCGGGTCGTTGACCAGCGCGGGGCGGCGGCGGATCTTCAACCGCTTCTCCTCCGGTTCTCCGCCGGCCTCCTGCCCGCTGTCGCTTCCGGAGGATGCCTTCTTCTCCGGCTCGATGACTTCGATGACCACGTCGTCGGGACGTCTCTCGGATTCTTTGATGGTCTCGGTCTGTTTCGTGTCCTTCTCGGAGAGATAGATCTCCACGGGCATGAAGCCGCAGTATTTGCGCAGGACTTCGTCGGCGCGGTAGTAGTTGGCGAATTCCAGGCAGTCATCGGTCAGATGCAGCGTGATCGTGGTGCCGAAAGTCTTCCTGTCGCCCGTGTCCATGGCATACGTGCTGCCGCCGTCGCACTCCCAGTGCACAGGCTCAGCACCCGGCTGGTAGGACAGGGTGTCGATGGTGACCAGCTCCGAGACCATGAACGCGCTGTAGAAGCCGAGACCGAAATGACCGATGATCTGGTCCTCCCCCGCCTTGTCCTTGTATTTCTCCAGAAACGCCTCCGCACCGGAAAAAGCGATATTGTTGATGTACTCGCGCACCTCGTCGGCCGTCATGCCGATACCGTTGTCTATGACCCGGATGGTCCTGTCCTCCGGGCTCACCTCGATGTCGATCCTCGCTTTATAGTCCGCGGGGAGTTCGAACTCCCCCATCATGTCCAGTCTCTTCAGCTTGGTAATGGCGTCGCAGCCATTGGATACCAGTTCTCTGAGAAAAATATCGTGATCGCTGTAAAGCCACTTCTTGATGATCGGAAACATGTTCTCGCTGTTGATGGAGAGCGAGCCTCTTTCTGCTGCCATAATGATGCAAACCTCCTTCAGGATTCTGTCGGGCGGGATCCTCAACAGAGCCTGCCCTTTTTTACATAGAAGATTGTAGTGACCTTTGCCGCAAATGTCAACAGAAAATTAGCACTCATCGGACATGAGTGCTAATAATTTCTCTTCTATATTGCTTCTGTATGAGCCTGCAGCCGCAGATGTGCGTCATCCCAGAAGGAGACTGCGCATCTCTTCCACCGTATGGGCGATCATGGTCGCGCCGGCCCGCTCCAGTTCTCCCGGTCCCGCATAGCCTATGTACACGCCCATGCTGTCGATGCCGCAGGACCGGGCTCCCAGGATATCGTGCTCCCGGTCCCCGATCATGAGGACCTCCCTGCGCCAGCTGCCTTCCCCGGTCAGTCCCAGCCGCAGACAGGTCTCCGTGATCACCTCGTCCTTGCCTGCCCTCGTCTCCTCCATGGTAGAACCGGTCACCACCGTAAAAAACCGCGCCAGATCGAACTTCTCCAGGATCTGCAGGACGTAGGGCTCCGGTTTGGAGGAGGCCACAGCCAGGGTGCGTCCGTCCTGTTTGAGGTCTTCCAGCAGTTCCGGGATCCCCTCCAGCACGGCGTTTTCAAAGATACCGACCGTCCCGAAGCGCTCCCTGAAGACCTCGATGGCTTCCATCGCCCCGGTGCGGCTGAATCCGTAATAATGCATGAAGGAATCGATCAGCGGCGGCCCGATAAAGGGCGTGAGCTTCTCCGTGTCCGGTTCGTCGATCCCGTAATGCCGCAGCGCATACTGGACGCTCCGGGTGATCCCTTCCTTAGGATCCGTCAGCGTCCCGTCCAGATCAAACAGCAGATAACGATACATCCTGTCAATTCCCCTTGCTGTCCTCGTCCGTCTGTTCCTCCGCAGCCTCTTCTCCGTCTTCAGTCCCGGATCCGGTCTCCGAAGTGGTCTCCTGCTGTGTGCCGAACGGCAGGTCGATCCTGTGTCCGAACACGTACAGACCGTTGTCCCCCGTCTGTATACGGTAGATGATGCCGTACAGCAGGAACAGGATGACGATCACGATCAGGATCCTGTTGGCTCTTTTCACTCTCTCCGGGTCACGCATGACTCCTCCTCCCTGTATTTCACTCTCTGCAGCCCTCCGGCTGCGCTGACTGCCGCCCCCTGCGGCCGCACGACGTTTCCGTCAATCTGTCAGCCGGATCCTGTCCGGACCGATCTCAGCGATGTTCCTGCATCCTGTCAGTATCATGGCATAGCGCAGTTCCTCGCGCAGTTTCTGTGTGTAGATGTCCACGCCCTCCTCCGTGCTGCCGTGCACGGCGATGGCATAGGGACGGCCGATCATGGCGGCGTCCGCCCCGAGGGCAAGCACTTTGAAGATATCCGCACCGGTGCGGATCCCGCCGTCCACCAGCACGGGATAATCATTTCCGACCGCCCGCCGGATCTCCGGCAGGACGGAAGCGGTGGCCGGTGCGTCCTCATAATGGCGCCCGCCGTGCGTGGACACGATGATGGCCGAGGCGCCGGCATTTCTGGCTGTTTCCGCTCCGCGGGCCGTCATCACGCCCTTGACGATGAGACCCAGGCCGCTCTCCCGGATGAGGCCCGACAGCTGCTCCAGGCTCTTGGGATGTCCGCCCCGTCCGCGCAGGCTCAGGGCGGGCAGGCCCGCCGAATCGATGTCTATCGCAAAATAAGCGGCTCCCGCCTCTCTCAGTTTAGCTGCCTTTTCCAGGATCAGATCGTCCGGCCATGGTTTGACGGTGGAGACCAGTCTGCCTCCGCTCCCGCGGATCAGCGGCAGCAGTGAATCGAAGTAGTCCGGATCCGGCGTGTCGCCGGAGAGAGCCACGATCCCCTGCCGGACGGCACCGTCCAGGACTGAGCGGTTGTACTGCAGGTCGGTGAGATAGCCGTTGTAGTTGAAGGCCATCCCTCCGATGGGCGAGATCATGAGAGGCAGGGACAGGTCCTGTCCCAGCAGGCGGGCGGAGAGATCGGGCTCCGTCTCCTCGTACAGCGTGTCCATCTCGATCTTCACACGGCGCAGGTACTCCACACAGACGGTAAAGCCCCTGCCGCTGCCGTATCCGCCCACGCCGGGGATCTCCCCGCGGCAGGCCAGTCCGTTGCACTCGGGGCAGACCCTGCATTTCGGTGCCATATTCTTTCTTGCCTGTACCAGCAGTTCCCGATAGTCCACGTTGTCACCCTTCTTTCGTTTTTGTGCAGTGCTGTTTTTCGGGGAAACAGTCCCGCCGTCACCCTCCGGAATAGGAGGCGGCTTTCTTCAGGTCCATGTTCTTCAGGTCTCCCCAGTCCAGAACATCGTAACTCTTCCCGTCATAGAAGAAGGTGTCCTGGAAGAACCAGAACGAGATGTTGTTCCCGCCGCTGTGATAGCAGAAATCGAAGAGCTGTCTGCCGGATCCGCCGACGTGGGCCTGAGAGACCCCGCCGATCCGGACTGTCTGCAGCGCTTCCAGCACTTTTCTGACAGTCTCCGGATCATCGATGACATACCAGGTGTCCGCATTGTAGGTCAGCTCGTCCGGTATCTTTTCGAGCGCCCTCTGATACCACTCATTCAGTCCCGGGTCTCCGCAGAATTCCGGCAGTGTGCTGCCCGGTCTGACCTCCCCCTGCAGGTAGTACATGTGTGACAGGTTGAAACTCCGGATGGCCTCCCGGAAGATATTCTCGTGCTCCGCAGCCTGCTCCGACGCAGGATCGCTGAAGCAGTTGAACCGCACCAGGTGCTCTTCTCCCATCAGACTGTCCCTGGTCCTGAGGATCAGCACCAGCAGCGTCTGATCGCCGCCGTCCTGCCCCTTCACCGGGTAGAGCATGCAGGGCATGGTCCCGGAACCTGCCTTAAAGTCGATGAGTTTCCCTTCGCCTGTCAACGCACAGCCGATCTCCTCCAGGTCCTTCTCGATGGTGTCCTGCACCGTCCCCTGCAGATAGGCTGCGGGATCCTGCGGCTCTGCGTCGACCCGGCTCACGGTGATCATCGCCCCCGATGCGTCCAGCAGGATGCGGAGACCGCCAAAAGCTTGCCCTTCATCGACCCAGGCCGTCTCGCAGGACTCCGGGTGGCGCAGGCCGAATCCCCCGTCCTCCGAATGGGTATAGGTATAGGGAGGATTGATGATGGCCTCCAGCTGTTCATTCAGATCCCGCAGGGCACCGGTGTCCGCGACAGCATGCCATCCCGAATCTCCCCAGCGGAAAGCTCCCATGACAAAAGAGAAGGAGAACGTTCTCCCGTCCTCTGTCTCAAAGGAATAGCCATAGCCTCCCGCATCGTTCACGAGGTCCGGGTCCTCCCCGGCAGGCCCGTCTATCTGCACCGTCTGCAGGGCGAGGGCAGTCTGCATGATCAGGTCCGGATCCTTGATCTCCCCGGAATAAGGCCCGTATCCGTAGACGATATAGTCCATCTTCACCGGCGGATGCTCATTCAGCGCGTCGAACCAGGCATTCAGCTCCTCATCCGCGCAGAACTGAGGGAGCGGGATTGTGTCTCTCCGCTCTGATCCGGTCTGCCTTCCCTCTTCCGTTCCTTCCGTCTCCGGGGTCCCGTCATTCCCGGGTGCAGCGCCGGCACAGGCCCACAGGCCGGCTGCAAGGATCACCGCCGCAGAAACGCCGATGATCTTTCTGAAGATCGACGCGGACATCATAGTTGTTTCCTCCGCTATGTGCTCACAGTCTGCTGACTCCCTGACGGAATATCATGGATATTCCCTCTCAATTCTGCACTATGGACTGTCAGGCGTCAAGGACAGGGAATCTCCGTCACTGGTGACGGTGATGTCCCCGAAACGGGTCTCCCGCACTTCGGCTCCACAGTTTTTTAAGAGTTCCAGGGTGCGGCTGTCGGCGGGGTTTTTGTCCGAATCACAGATCAGCGCGTAAGCCGGGGTCACGGCTTCCGTCAGCTCCGCCAGGGCATTCTCATAGACCCCGTGATGGGGGACTTTGAGCAGGTCACAGTCCGGGACTTCCCCCTCTTTCAGCCACTGCCGGATGCGCAGAGACTCGGCGTCGCCCATGAACAGGAGCACGTTCTGCCCGTGCCTGACCGTGGTGATCAGGGACAGGTCGTTGTCTGTTTCGCCGGTCGCGCCGGCTGTCAGGGAGGGATCCGGTCCGTCCACCAGGACCTCACAGCTGCCCAGAGAGAAAGTGCACTGTCCGTTCACGCGCTCCGGGGTGATCCCCGCCGCCTCTGCAGCCGCCAGAAATTCCCGGTATTGGCCGCCTTTTCCGTCATAATCCGGGACCAGGATCCGGTCCACAGGCATGCTCTCCAGCAGTGTGTCCGCGCCGCCGGTGTGGTCCTTATCAAAATGGGTGATCACCAGCACGTCCACCCGGTGGACGGCCCTGCCGGTGAGATTCTCCACCACTTCCGCGCCGTCGTCCTCCTCGCCTGTATCGATGACCATCACATGGTCCCCCTCCTGCAGGAGGATGGCGTCCGCCTTGCCCACTTTCAGGGCTCTGACAGTCAGAGGAGGGACCTGCTCGGAACTGCTGTCCCTGCCGGCAGAGCAGCCGACCGTGGACACTAGCAGTACCGCGAGGGCAAGGGCCCCCGCGACCCTGCGCAGGATGCCCCTGCTCATCTGGCCATCCCGAGGATCGCCTCCATATCCTCTTCATAGAGGACACGGGCGCTGCCCCTCTTGCCGCCGGAAGCGATGGCCGCGTAGTGCGCCATCTCCCGCACATCGTCGTCAGAGGCCTCGATCCCCAGGCCCCGGATATCGGTGGGCATGCCGATCCTGCGGTAGAAGGCCTCCATGGCCTCGATCCCCGCCAGGGCCGTGCGCTCTGTGGCCGCCTGCGACTCCGCGGCATCGCCGCTGTAGATGCCCGGATCCGGCCGGACGCCCATCACCTTCACGGCGTACCGGAAGAAGCGATGCAGGCAGTCCCTGTAGACGTAGCGGGCCCAGCTGCCCCAGATCGCCGCAAGTCCGGCGCCGTGGGTGACGTCATATTTGCCGCTCAGTTCGTGCTCCATGATATGGCAGGCAAAATCTCCCTTTCCGCCCTGCACGCCGCATGACATCAGGCCGTTGTGGGACAGGCTCCCCGCCCACATGACTTCTTTTCTGGCCTCCAGGTCCTCCGGATCCCTGTGCAGGATCTCCGCGTTTCTCATCACAGTGCGCAGCAGTCCCTCCGCGAGCTCATCCGTCAGCTCCATCGTGGGACCGTTCACGAAATACCGCTCCATGGTATGCATCATGATGTCCGTGCAGCCCGCCATGGTCTGCCAGTCCGGCAGCGTCAGGGTCAGCTTCGGGTCCATCACGGCAAAACGCGCTCTGGCGATATCATTGCCATAGCTCCTCTTGCGCCCGGTCTGCTCATTGGTGACCACCGAATCATTGCTCATCTCGCTGCCGGCTGCGGCGATGGTGAGAACGACTCCCACGGGCAGGCATTTGCGGGCGGCCTTTTTTCTCTCATAGAGTTCCCAGACGTCCAGCTCCGGGTCTGCAATGCCGTAGGCGATGCCCTTGGCGGAATCGATGACACTGCCGCCGCCCACGGCCAGGACAAAATCGACCCCCGTATGCAGGCCCAGTTCGATGCCCTCGCGGATCTTGCCCAGGTGAGGGTTGGGCACCGCCCCGCCCAGAAGGGCATATCCGACGCCCGCCGCCTCCAGGCTCCGGCGGATCCTGGCGATCAGGCCGCTCCTCACGGCGCTGCCGCCGCCGTAGTGCAGGAGCACCCGGGTGCCTCCCGCTTCCCGGACCAGTTCCCCGGTCCTGTCCACGGAGTCCTCCCCGAATACGACTCTGGTCGGTGCATAATATTGAAAAGCGCTGCTCATAGATCCTCCTTTGGAATGAAAACCTGCTGATTATTTCTGTTTTCTATAGTATACTGTACAATAGAAAAGAGGGACAAGCATCCCGCATCAGGAATGTTCGCCCTCTCCATATTTCTCACCTGTGAGAAGCTGCTGAAGGGTCCGTAGAAGGCTCTTTTTCTTTTGACACAGCATGCCGCACCGCACTGCGGGCGGCCAGTCAGTTAACCTGCATCCGGGAGGTCTGTCCATGTCCGATCTGATCACCACTCTGCCCGAGAGACGCGAGAGGCTGCGCGACTATCTCTGCATCGCAGCCGGCACCTGTCTGATGGCCCTGTCCACCAATCTGTTCTATACCCCCGCCCACATGACGCCGGGAGGTTTCACGGGCCTGGCCATCATCCTGCAGACTGTTTCGTCCGCTCTGATCGAAGGCGGCATCCCGGTCTGGCTGGGCAGCGCAATGCTCAATATCCCGCTGATCCTTTTCTCCGTGCTGCTGCGGGGATGGAAGTTCGTCCGCCGCACGTTCCTGGCGGCCATCGTATTCTCCGTCTGGCTGTACCTGATCCCGGAGACCGCCTTGGTGGTGGATGATCATTTCCTGACAGCCGTGATGGGCGGTTCCCTCATGGGCGCCGGACTGGGCATCGTCTTCATGGGCCGGGCCACCACGGGAGGCACCGATACGCTGGCGGCCATCATCAACCGGCTCCTGCCCCATATCTCCACGGCCCGCATCCTCTGGGTGCTGGACGGCATCGTGATCCTGCTCTCCGCCTGGATCTACGGTATCGCCATCTCGCTGTACGCCCTGATCTCCGTGATCCTGTGCAGCCGCCTGGCGGACGGGATCATAAGCGGTTTCCGCAACGCCTATGTGGCCTACATCATCTCCGACCGATTCCCGCAGATCAAGGAACGGATCTTCAACGAGATGAAGCGCGGTGCCACTCTCCTGCAGGGCAGAGGCATGTACACGGGTTCCGACAGGCCGGTCCTCTTCTGCGCCGTCTCCCGCAAACAGGCGGTGGTCCTCCGGGACATCGTCGCCGAGGAGGACAGGAATGCCTTCATGATCCTCACCGACGCCTCCGAGATCCGGGGAGAGGGCTTCCTGCCCTACAGCAAGGAGGAGTTCTGACCGCTGTACTGCGGTCCTCAGGCCGACAGCCTGTCGTCCCGCCGTTCTGCATGCCGCAGGAACGGTATGTCCATCCGGAACTTGCCGCACCGCGGGATCCGGCGGTATACTGTTTGACAGACCCGAAGAAAGGAGATCTCAGCGATGGATGTCAATAAATTTCTGAAATGGTTCGGCCTGCTGTTCGTGATGCTGGGAATCGTCATCGGCTTGCCGATGCTGGTCGCAGGGATGCGGATCCCCTCCTGGAGCACGGCGTTTATGGGTCTGATGTTCGTGGCCCTGTTCTGCGGGATCGGGGGCTTTTTTGCCTGGATCGGCATTTCCGCCCTGCGCAGGGACCGGAAGATCGCCGAGGAGGGCACCGCCTATATAGGCAAGATCTTCGACTACGTGCCCGACTACCAGATGACGCTCAACGGACAGCCCACGCTGTCCCTGATCGTCCGCTACAGACAAGACGGCGTGATCCGGCAGGCAACGGTCCGCACCGGCCAGGCCGATACCGCCGCCTTTCCCCGCGGTGCCACGGTCACCATCAGCTTCCTGCGCGGGGAAGCCGCCCTCGTGCCGGGCAGTGTCTCCGACCAGCAGCTGCCCAATGAAGAGGACCTGCTGAACCCGGACCTGGACCCGGAGAAGATCCACTCCTCCATCGGCGCTTCCTGCCCCTCCTGCGGGGCCCTGCTCATGGTACCCGTCGGGATGTCCGCCGTCTGCCCCTACTGCGGCAGGAAAGTCAGCGCCGCACAGGATGGAAGTATTCACTGAAAGTGCAGGTCCCCATCAAAGCTGATGGTATCGTCCTGCAGTGCAGGCGGGTTCCACTCGCGGTGTTTTACTATGTTTTTTCTCTTGTTCCGGAGAGGGACCGCGACTGAACTCAGCGCCCGGTCAGATGACCGGGCGCTTCATACACAGATCGCTCTCGAGCGGCAGGAGCTGCCGCCCTCCCCCTCTCCTTCACTTCGGGAAAAAACAAGTAAAACATGCCGCTCATTCCAAAGCCATGCACTGCAGGACGATCCACCCACTCAGTGCTGATGACCGCCTCAGTGATATTTTTCACAGCAAAGCATTCTTTTTTGAATCTCACTTTTCACAGCAAAACATTCTTTTCTGGATCTCACTTCAGCTGATAACAGGAAGACGCTTTACTCCTCGCTCATCGCCAGATACATAGCGGCGTTGGCGTTCTGCCGGTAGGGTTCTGTCCAGAACACATCCACGAGTCCCAGCGTCAGGGCTCCCAGGATGTACCACCCGATGTCCCGGTCAGAGAGCCAGCTGATCCCTGGCTGCGAAAAACGGCGCGATCCGTTTCCGGATGATCTCCGTGCCTCCGGGCTCCATGCTCTCGATGTTCAGGGGAAGTACCGGATCATGGAGCGATCTCCTCAGCAGCAGCCATCCTGTCACCTCCTCGTCGTCAAAAGCGACCCTGATCCCCTCATAATTGGGCGTGACGATGTGGAAG
>CAMOJW010000019.1 GCA_946617225.1 uncultured Lachnospiraceae bacterium | reverse complement strand
CTGATGGCAGAAAGTTTTTGTTTTTTTAATTGTCTACTTGACGGGTAGCGGTTCAAACGGGTCTCCGAGGTTTTTCTTTCTGTTATTCAGCGGGGCGCGATCTCTGTTGCGCGCACTGTATGCAGCGTTTACTTGTACTTCCTGACGAGCAGCTCCCTGTCGTTGATCTCCGGCGGTGCCGCGAATCCCCTGCGGTCCACCTTGCCGGACGGAAGTCTGGGGAACTCCTCGCACTGGACGAGTCCCGTGGGGACGTAGTAATACGGCATGACTTTGTTCAGATAATTCCTGAACAGCGAGTGATCGATCTCATAATCGCTGAGATAGAACCCGAACAGGATATTGGTGCCGCCGTCGTCCTTGAAGGCCACACAGCAGGCTTCCCTGATCCCGGGATACTCCAGCATATGTGTCTCCACACCGGCCACCTCCACGCGGAAACCGCGGATCTTGACCATGTCGTCCGCACGTCCGTGGCAGACCAGCCCCTCCTCTGTCATGCTGACCAGGTCCCTCGTCTTGAAGACACGCCGGAAATCGGGCTCGTCGCTGAAGGGATTGGGGACCAGCAGTTCGGAGGTCAGTTCCTCCTGCCCCAGATATCCGTCGAACAGCTGCCTGCCGGAGAGCCAGAGCTCACCGGTCTCGCCTTCCTTCACGGGATCCCCCTTCTCGTCGACGATGTAGATGCGGTAAGTCGGCATGGGTCTGCCTATGGGGTAGTCTTTTCTCTCGTCCTGCACGTCATAGTACGTGACGATGGAAGCTCCCTCCGAGCTGGCATAGATGTTGACGATGCGATAATCCTGCTTCCGCAGGTTCCGCGCCGGCTCCGCGCCTACCATGAGGAGCCGCAGATAAGGGGACTGCGGCATATCCATGTATTTCATCGCCATATGGGGCGGCAGATACGCCACGGTGATCCTGTGTTCCCTGTAATAGTCCGCGATCATGCGGATCTTCCTGCGTATCGCGTAGGGCACCAGGTCCAGCGTACATCCCACACAGAATGACGTGCAGATGTCATTGACGGATGCGACGAACATCAGGCTGGTGAAGCAGCTGAGGATGTCATCGCTGTTCACGTCCAGCTCCGTACAGCAGTTGGAAGCCGAGGCCGTCAGGGATCTGTGGGAGAGCATGACGCCCTTGGGATCGCCCGTGGAGCCGCTGGTGAAAATGATCACCGCTAACCGGTCCGGGTCGCCCACCTCCGCAAAATAGCTGGTGGGCTGGGTGTGGATGGCCTGCTGGATAAACTCCGCCGACATGATGAAGTCCATATGGCACTGCTTCTCGATGTAGGCATTGTAATTGTCCGGAGAGACAGCGTCGATGTACACATAGGCACACCCGAGTTTCCACACCGCCAGCATGGCGCAGACGGAGGCCGCGCTCCTACCCGAGCGGATCCCGATGATGGTCCCGCTCTGGATATCCGCTTCCTTCATCGCCCACACGATCTGGTTGCTCTTCTCCTCGACCTCCCTGTAGGTCAGTTTTCTCGTGTCCGTGACTACCGCCAGCTTGTCCGGAGTGGCTTCCGCCGCTTTCCGGAACAGGCTGACGACAGTCTGCTCTCTGAACAGTTCAGGATACTCTTTGAGCGTGTCCGACCATCTTCCGGCCATGACTGCCTCCCTCTCTGCGGGCGTGTGCCCACCGTGAATCAGGGCCTCTTATTCTTGATGTTCAGCAGCAGCGAGACGACACCATACGCCGCAAGAAGGGCAAAAGGCACGATATATCCGCCAGTGGCATTGAGCACTGTGGTGGACAGTTTGGCCAGGAAGGAGGACGGCAGCAGCGTCAGCAGACCGAAGCTCAAGTTCTGCGCGTAGTACTTGTTGCCGTAGAAGGATGTGATCAGGACGGAAACAGCGCAGGTGTTGCCGCCGTAGCTCAGGCCGACCAGGATGAAACCGATCAGGCAGAGCACAGGGCTGCTCATCATGGCCGCCAGCATGCAGACGACACACGCCGCGATCTCCACGACACCCACATACACCATGATAAACTGACGTCCGAACTTGTCATAAAGGGAGCCCGCAATGATCCTGCCCAGGCCGTTGGTGACGGAGAGGATACCGACGAAGAGGCCGGCGGCCGTCACGACACCCACGGAAACGGCAAAATCTTTGGCGAAACTGATCAGTGAGCTGCCCGCCGCGCCGAGGAGCATCATGGCCACGAAGAACATCCAGAAGGACGGTCTCGTGATCATCTGGGAGGTGGGCATATCTTCCGTGACAAAATCGTTCTCGTCCGCCTTTTTGGCCGGTACGGGAGGCTTCGGAAGTCCCGCGTCCGGACCGGGCATCCGGATCAGGATGCCGTTGACGATCAGCGCAACGCCTGTGCAGACCGCCAGAAGTACGAACACCTTTCTCCAGCCGAAGGAGGCGTTGGCGATCAGGCTGCCCGCCAGGTTGCCAAAGATCAGGGTGCTGGCGCCAAAGCCCATCATCATGACGCCGCTGGCAAATCCTTTCTTGTCCGGGAACCAGGCGCCGATAGCCGCCAGCAGTGTGTTATAAGCCATGCCGATGCCCAGGCCGCCCATGACGCCGTAGTACAGGAACAGCAGGGCCAGGTTGGAGCCGTCCAGCGTGGAGGTCAGGAAGAACCCCAGGCAGACCAGGATACCGCCGGCCAGGACCGGAACCTTGGGTCCGAAGCCGCGCATCAGGAACCCGCCGGCGATACAGCCCAGGCAGAAGCAGCTGATGGTGATGGTGTAGGCCGTGGCCAGATCACTGTTGCTCCAGCCGAACTCGGTGCCCAGCGGCACCTTCAGGATCGACCAGGCATAGATGATACCTGCGAACAGGAGACCGACGGTCCCCGCGATCAGCAGGACATTTCTTGTCTTTAAGGATTCTCTATTCACTTCCATGATACTCGTCCCTTCTTCTGAATCGACTTCTCAGTTGTTCTTCTCAGTCACGTTTTTTTCAGGAGACCTTCCAGGTCATCCTTCCGTAATCGATGGCGTTGCGGGTGACTGCCGCGCCGTCCCTGTCGATACCTTCCACACAGACCCGGAACAGGGCCTCTCCCGGCCCCTCTTTCCAGATCTTGAGCGTGAAAGCCTGTCCGGGATAGAGGGCCGCCCGGAACTGGTTCTCGATCGACAGCATCCTCTCCGGCTCTCCCGGAAACAGTGCGTCGATCATCATGCGGCAAGCGTATCCCAGTGTGCACAGGCCCTGCAGGACCGGGAGCCCCATGCCTGCGGCTTTGGAGGCGGCAGGATCAACGTGGATGTTGTTCAGGTCGCCCGTCAGTCTGTACAGGACGGCCGCATTCTCCGGCACACAGCCGGGCAGTTCGATATCCGCTTCCCTCTCCGGCATGGAGAAAGCCGGCTTCGGGACCGGTCTCCCGCCGAATCCGCCTCCGAAGCGCTTCAGGGAACCGACTGTATTGCGGAAGACTTCCTGCCCGTCCGCGTCGTACCCGACGACGTCCTCATTGAACTTGACGCCGCGTCCCTCGCCCCTGTCGAACAGGTCGCTGATGCTCTTGACGATGTGCAGTTTCTCTTCCGTCTTCAAAGGCCTGCTGATGACGAGCCGGTGGTCCATGGCGACCGAGCCGTCCATGACAATCCCCTCCACATGGCTCGTGGGCATGTCCGCAAAACCGGTGTAAGGCTCCACACCGAACACGGCCGTGCAGGGCACCACCGCGAACGTGGGGATCACTTTAAGCTCCTTTTCATAAACGTACTGCAGATCATCCTTACCTGCGCCGACAGCGATGTTATAAAGCGCGACATCCCTCCAGGTGTAGTTAAAATCCTGCTCGATGGACAGACCGATCACTTTTTCGCTTAACATGGTTTTGCTCTTTTTCCCCTCTTTTTATGAAAGAATCGGAGGCGCATTGCTGTGCCTCCGATTCCGGCGCATTGCCTTGAAAATGCGAGTTATTACATTGTGAAGCTTATGCGATGCCCAGGTTGGCCAGCATAGCGACGACGACCGCAACGATGATCGGGATCAGAACGGAGAGCACACCGAAAGGCTTGTAGGCTTCGGCGGGTTTCATCTTCGCAGTGTAGATCTCATTCAGGACCGTGCCGGAGCAGGGAAGGGAATCCAGGCCGCCGGAGGAAATGGTCGCGATACGGTGAACAGCTGCGGGGTTCAGACCCATCTCCATGAAGTGGTCGGTCAGGTTGCCGAGAGCGATGGTCAGACCGCCGGAAGACGAAGCGGTCATACCGGCTGCGATGTTGACAGCGATGACGACCTGCAGATAGCCGTTGCCGCCCAGGTTCTTCAGACCGCCGATGACCATGGCGTAACCGGGAGTTGCGGCGATGACGGAACCCATGCCGACGATCAGAGCGACGTTCAGGGTCGCGACGACCGCACGGGTGAAGCCTTCACGGACGACCTTCTCAACGATCCTGCCCTTCACCTTGGGATAGAAGATGATCAGGCACAGGATGATGGCGACGAATGTAGCTACCCACACAGGCATGTGCAGGAAGTTCAGGATGATCCACAGGACGATGGAAGGCACCAGGCAGACGATCCAGTTCATACCGGAGACATCTCTGACATCGCCGATGTCCTGCTTGGAGATCTCCGCGCCGGTGGGCATGAAGTGCTCGTCTCTCTTGTGGACCAGGTTCAGCTCATACATGAAGTAGATCTGTGTGAGCACCAGGGTCAGCAGGGAAGCGATGATACCCAGTGTTGCACCGCTCATGGCAGTGGTCCCCAGGGCGTTTCCTGCGATGACGTTGTTGACGGAAGGAGAACCGGGCATCATGGTCAGGGCGATAACGCCGTCACCTGCCATGTGGCAGCCATACAGTCTCCACGGCAGATCCATCTCTTCCAGCAGTTCCTTGGCGACCGCGATCAGAGTGAAGAAGCAAACGAATGCGCTGATTCCGCCGTAGCTGAGGACGAAAGCGATGATCGGGAGCGCCCACAGAGCTGCGAGCTGCTCGTGGCCCTTGAACTTACGGGCGACGCCCGCGAGCTTCAGAGCGATGCAGCGGGCCGCACCGGTCTCAGCCATCGCGCAGCCGAAGACAGCGCCGCTGAGGAAGGTGAAGCAGTAGTTGCCGATGAATTTCATCGCGCTGACCATCATGATATCAAAGCCCGCGGCGGACTCGCCGCTGATATTGATGGTGCTGCCGCTGATGATCGGAAGACGGCTGGTGAGCATGATGAACACTGCCACACCGATGGCCGCTACCGGCGGCGGGAAACCCTTCATGCAGATATACATGAAGGCAACGATACCAACCAGGATCATGATCAAACTGAACATTTCCATTTGATATACCCCCTCCTGAGAGTTTTTCTAAAAACTGACTTACCGAACTACTCCTGCAAAGCAGTCAACTGTCTGGGAACAAGTATTGCTGTCCTTGCAAGGAAAATTATAAGTCATTTGACCTAATTATGTCAATGGCTCAGTACATTCTGACATAAAAAATGAGTATAAAATGGGCTTATTTGGGCAGAATTATTCTGGGTCATCGAAAAAACTGAGCAATTGACATATTTTTTGTTGACGTCCGGCGAAGGCAGGCGCTACAATAATGCCATGAGATGCATGCAGCTGTCTGGGAACGACCGCATCGTACATCTGAATGACTGATACATTATAATAAGGAGGTTACTATGGCAATCGGCACATATCAGCAGTATGTGGACAGGCTTCTGGCCATGAAGCCCAACGTATACATGAACGGCAAGAAGATCGACCGCTCCAACGGCAAGCAGGGTGCGGAGAGAGATCTGGCGGACTGGATGCGCGGCGGCTGCTATGTTATGAAGCAGTGCTACGACACAGCCAACGATCCCAGGTACGCAGATGTCTGCGTCGTGAAATCCCACCTCACCGGTGAAGAGATCAACCGCTGCACTCACATCCATGTTACCCAGGACGACCTGCTGAAGAAACAGCTCATGACCAGGCTCATCTGCCACCGCGTCGGCGGATGTATGCAGCGCTGCATGGGCACTGACGCCCTGAACGCCCTGTATTCCGTCACCTATGACTGCGACGAGGCCTGCGGCACCGAGTACCACCAGAGACTTCTCAAGTACATCGAGTACTGCCAGAAATACGACCTGGTCTGCAACTGCGCACAGACCGACGTCAAGGGTTCCCGCAATCCCAAGTATAAGAGAGCCCACATGCAGCCCGATCCGGACGTGTTCGTGCATGTCGTGGAGACCAACGTGGACGGCATCGGCATCGATGGCAAGCCCTGCAAGGGCATCATCGTCCGCGGCGCCAAGATCTGCAACTCCAATGCTCCTTACGTGGATGAGATCATCGTGAACCCCACCAAGTTCATGGGCCCCGATGATGCGGATTACGCCGTGGCATTCGCCCTTCCGGCTGACTGGGACAACGTCAAGCTGATGGCTCTGCCCGGACTGCACCACAAGAGAGTGAAGATGGACGCCCCGTTCGCCCACATCGGCGACGTCGAGTCCCTGACCATCTTCGACGACACCTTCGTCCCTTATGACCGTGTCTTCATGTGCGGCCGCGATCACGAAGGCGTCTGCCGCTATGCCGGCTATCTCGCCCTGATGTTCGCTCACTATCACAGACATTCCTACACCGGCTGCAAGACCGCTGTCTCCGAAGTCATCGCTTCCCAGGCCGCCCTCGTCGCCGAAGTCAATGACATCGCCAGAGAGTCCCACGTCCGCGGCAAGCTCTGCGACATCATCCAGACCGCCGAGCTGGTCTTCGCGGCAGGCGAAGCTTCCGCTCACCACGCAGTGCAGTTCCCGAGCGGACAGTGGGTGCCGGATGAAGTCCTCACCAACTGCGGCCGCCGTCTCGCCGGCCACAACATCTACCACGAGTATGAGACTCTTGCAGATCTCACCGGCGGTATCTGCGCTTCCCTTCCTACCGAGGAGAGCTTCTATGATCCGGAGACCGCAGATCTCTGCAACAAGTACATCCGCAGGAATCCCGCCTACAGCGCAGAGGATACGCACCGCGTCATGCGCATGATGGAGAACAAGCTCTGCGATTCCTACGAAGCCGGCCAGGCTGTCGCGGGTCTGCACGGCGGCGGCTCGCCTCTGATGGAGGAAGTCACCCTGATGAGCCGCTACGACCTCGAAGAGCTCAAGAAGATCGCCAAGTATCTGGCAGGTCTGCCGGGCTATGAGGAGTGCCCTCGCTACGAGAGAAGCGCTCACCCCGTCACCCCTCGCGCCATGCTGGCAAGATTCGACGCAGCCAAGAAGAAATAAGCAGTGTCTCCTGCCTTGTGCAGTCACAGTAAAGAACGCCCGCCTGGGCCGCATCCGGGCGGGCGCTTTACTGTATATAAAAAAGGAGCAACTATGTTTGGAAAAACTGTTCTTCTCGAAAAAAAAGATGCCGTTGCCCTGGTGACCATGAACCGGCCCCAGGTATACAACGCCATGAATGAAGAAGTGTGGGCGGAACTTGATGAAGTTTTTGCCGCCCTCGAAGAGGACAGCGCTGTCCGCGCAGTGATCATCACCGGCGCCGGCAAGGCTTTCGTCGCAGGAGCGGATATAGGCATGATCAACCGGACCGAGGATTTCAACACCTGCAGGACGCAGAGCCGCCGTTTCTACGAGACTCTGAACCGCATCGAACGCTTCCCTTATCCCGTGATCGCCGCCGTGAACGGCGTCGCTCTGGGCGGCGGCTGTGAGCTGTGCCTGGCCTGCGATTTCCGCATCGCCTCGCAGAAAGCCAAATTCGGACTCCCCGAGATCAACCTCGGCATCATCCCCGGTACAGGCGGGACCCAGCGCCTTCCCAAACTCATCGGCAAGTCCCGGGCCAAGATGATGATCCTCACCGGAGATCCCGTCTCCGCGGAGACTGCCCTTCAGTACGGCCTGGCAGACGATGTCACGGAACCCGACCAGCTCATGGATCGCGCCATGGCACTGGCCTCCAAACTGGCCGCCCAGCCCAGGCTCTCCGTCATCACCGCCAAAAAGGCCGTCAACATCGCCTGTGAAGCCGACCTTGCGACCGGCCTCGACTATGAGAGCGAGGCGTTCATCACCGTCACGGCCAGTGAGGATAAGAAGAAGCGGACGGCGGCGTTTCTGAAGAAGTAGATTTCCTTGATTGCAGGCGAATCCGCCGTTTAACAGCTCCTAGAGATACTTCCAGCGCCATCAGAACGGCGGATTTCCTGGTTTCAAGCGGATCCGCCGTTTAACAGCCCTTGGAGATGCTTCCAGAACCATCAAAACGGCGGATTTCCTGGTTTCAAGCGGATCCGCCGTTTAACAGCCTTTAGAGATACCTCCAGAACCATCAAAACGGCGGATTTCCTGGTTTCAAGCGGATCCGCCGTTTAACAGTCCTTGGAGATGCTTCCAGAACCATCAAAACGGCGGATTTCCTGGTTTCAGGCGGATCCGCCGTTTAACAGTCCTTGGAGATGCCTCCAGCGCCATCAGAACGGCGGATTTCCTTAATTTCAGGCGGATTCATATGTCATATGGGGAAAAAGATGTCAGATAAGCACAGAAGCGTCAGATCGCGGCGAGTCTCTCTCTTGTCTCCTCCGCTTCCTTCATGATGCTCTCGAGAAGCTCTGCACAGCTCGGGATGTCCTCGATGAGGCCGATGGCCTGGCCGACGGGGAAGATGCCGCCGTCGGTATCACCGGTCTTGTAGCACTCTCTGCCGATGCGGCCGGCGATCACGGGCATCAGTTCCTGAAGGGTGGCTCCCTGGGCTTCCAGCTCGAGGCATTTTCTGGCTGCGGCATTGTTGGCGGCGCGCATCATGTTGTGGATGCTGCGCTGGATGATCTTGGTATCCTTCTCGTTCGCGTTCAGGATCCACTGCTTGAAGTTCTCGTGGCAGCAGCATTCTTTGGTGGCGACGAAGCGGGTGCCCATGGTGATTCCCTCAGCGCCGAGCGCCAGCGCGGCGATCAGGCCCTGGCCGTCCACGTAGCCGCCGGCCGCCAGGACGGGGATGTCAAGAGCTTTGGCGGCATGGTGCACCAGCACATTGCCGCAGAGCTCATCGGCTCCGGGATGTCCGCCCACTTCGTAGCCCACTACGGTCACGATATCCGCGCCGAGTTCCTGGCCCTTCAGGGCGTGTTTGACTGTCGGGGCCTTGTGGATCCAGGTGAATCCGTGGTCCTTGAAGAAGGGGACAAAATCCTTCGGATTGGCCCCCGCCGTCTCCACGATGTGTGCGCCCTCTTCCACCATGATCTCCAGCTGGCGGAAATAGGTGTCGTGCGGCACGTCGGGGATCAGGGAGATGTTGACGCAGAAGGGCTTGTCGGTCCTTCTCTTCACCTCGCGGATGGCCTCACGGAACTCGTCGTAATCCGGGAACGTCGCCGCATTGATGGTTCCCAGTCCGCCGGCTTCCGAGACCGCCGACGCAAGTCCGGGCTCGCCCAGGACCTGCATGCCGCCCTGCATGATGGGGTACTTGATGCCAAGGATCTCCGTTACTCTTGTTTTCATGTGTGTTCTCCTGTCTTGTCTCCTGTGTTTACGCAGCTGTAGTTCCAAAGATCATTTCACCCCGGCGACGGTGAATACCCCAAAAACCTTATTCCCCGGCTATGGCGAATGATCCATATATACTCATTCCGCCCTGACGATGGCGAACGTTCCGATGCCCGTGGCCGCGATCTTGCCGGAGGAGGGGATCAGCACCTCTGCGTAGACGGTGCCGTTCCTTTTGCCGAGGGAAGTCTGCCTGCAGCTGACCAGGAAATAGCCCTCCTTCATACTGACCGGCCTGAGGAAATTCACGGTCAGGCTGACCGTGGGCGGTATGGCACTCTGGGCAAAATACCGCAGCAGCATGCTCATGGACAGATCCATGGAGGAGAACATGATGCCTCCGTGCAGCGTGCCGATGCCGTTTCGTTCCCAGTCGGCCAGAGGGAACCGCAGCACCATGGTGTGGGCCTCCTCATCGCAGCTCTCCAGAGAGGGATCCATCCGGTGATTGAGCGTTCCCGGCATGATCTCGGGAAAACTCTTCAGGTCCTCCTCGATGTATGTGCGCATCGCCTCGTTCTTATTTTCCATAGCGATACCATCCTTCCCCTGTCTTGTCGCCGAATTTGCCCTCTTCGCGCAGTTTCTTCACGGAGTCGGGGCATGCAAAACGCGCCTCGTCGATCTGCTGCAGCGATGCGCAGACAGACGGAAAAGTGTCCAGACCGCCCATGTCCATCAGGCGGAAGGGCCCCAGCGGATGATTCAGGCCGTAGCGGATGGCAGTGTCGATGTCCTCTTTGCTCGCGATGCCCTCCTCATAGATGTGCACGCACTCGAGAAAATAGGCAAACAGCACGCGATTGACGATGAATCCCGGCGCATCGGTATTGAGACGGACACAGATCCTTCCGATCTTCTCACAGAAGTCCCTTGCGGACGCATAGGTATCCTCTGCTGTCTGCTGTCCCATGACGATCTCCACCAGCTTCATGGCCGCCACGGGATGGAAGAAATGGAGGCCGATGACCCGCCCAGGGAAACGGCAGCGGGACGCGATCTTCGTGATCGAGAGGGCGGATGTGTTGGACGCCAGGATGCAGGTCTCGCCGCACAGAGCGTCCATTTTCTCAAAGAATTCCTGTTTGAGGGCCAGATCCTCCGCGATGGCCTCGATGACCAGGTCAGCCCCCGCGATGTCCTCCAAGTGGTCGGTCACCGTGATCCTGGCGACTGCGGGCTCCACCTCTTCCTGCGGCATCCTGCCCTTGTCCGCGCTGCGTT
This sequence comes from uncultured Lachnospiraceae bacterium, assembly GCA_946617225.1. GTDB lineage: Bacteria > Bacillota > Clostridia > Lachnospirales > Lachnospiraceae > CAG-791. The sequence continues at coordinate 10,042 of CAMOJW010000019.1, read as the reverse complement.
TCAGCGATGCGCGGATCTTCTCCACAGCTTTCTGTACCTTCTGCAGGTTCCGGCCATACAGGACCACCGGAAATCCGCACAGAGCGATCTGCTGCGCTATCCCGGTGCCCATGGTGCCGCAGCCCACGACCGCGGTCCTTGTAATACTCATAAATAAACCCCCGTCTCGTAAAGCCACTGAAAGGCCGTCGGCGCACAATGCGCCGGCGGCCTCTCTTTATGCCCCTTCCAGTTGTCAGTTCAGTACCATGCCACCGTCGATCGGGATATTGACACCGGTCAGATAGCCGCCTGCCGGTGCGGCGATGAAACGGATCACGCTCGCGATCTCCGCGGGCTGTGCATAGCGGCGCAGAGTGATCATCCTGTTCACGGCTGCCGCGTTCTTCTCGTCGGCGATGACGTCTTTGGTCATATCGGTCAGCACATAGCCGGGAGCCACGGAGTTGACGGTGATGCCGAAGCGTGCGAGCTCGTTGGCCATGATCCTGGTCAGATGGATGACCGCTGCCTTGCAGGAGCCATAGACGGTGTCGCCGATGGGGGACTTGATGCCCGCCACGGAACCGACGTTGATGATCCTGTAGGGATGGGTTCCCTTCTCGCAGCCCTGGGCCTGCATCTGCCTGGCGGCCAGCTGGCTCAGGAAGTAGAGTCCCTTGATGTCGGCATCCACATACAGATCGAAATAGGCCTCGTCCATGTCGATCATCTTCTTGGGAGCGCCGCCGACACCGGCATTGTTCACGAGGATGTCGATCCTGCCGAAGGCTTCGACAGTCTTGGCGATCAGGTTCTCTCTGTCCTCAGCCTTGGTGACTTCGGTCGCCACGCCGATGGCCTTGCCGCCGTCCGCCACGATCTCAGCCGCGACCTTGTCGCACTGTTCCTGCTTGCGGCCGGTGATGACGACGCTCGCGCCGCCCTCTGCCAGCGCCTCCGCGACGGCCCTGCCGATGCCGCGGGTCGATCCGGTGACGATGGCTACTTTATCTTTTACAGTGTAATCAGCTTTTACTAATGCCATGATCTATCCCCTCTGAGATTGAATTCTCTTACGATCAGATTATCGCAGATTCCCGCGTGTTCAGCAATTATTTCGCAAGAGCGCCGCCGATGACCATTCTCTGGATCTGGTTGGTGCCCTCGAAGATCTGCCACAGCTTGGCATCGCGGTACAGCTTCTCCACGGGATACTCACGGCTGTAGCCGTAGCCGCCCATGACCTGCACGGCATCCTGCGTGACCTTCACGGCAGCGTCGCTGAGGTAGGTCTTGGTCACAGCGCCGAGGACCGGATCGAAGTTGCCCTTGTCGCAGTTCCTCGCGCAGTTATACAGGAGCGTACGGGAGGTCGTGACGGCGATCTGCATGTCAGCCAGCATGAACTGCACGGCCTGGTGCTTGTTGATGGTCCTGCCGAAGGTCTTTCTCTGGGAGGCATACTCAACGCACTCATCCAGTGCGCGCTGTGCGATGCCGAGAGCGCCGTAAGAGTTGACGCCGCGGCTGCGGTTCAGGCAGTTCATGGCGATGCCGAAGCCCTGTCCCTCTGCGCCTACGCGATACTTGGCGGGGATGCGGACATCCTCAAAGACCAGCTCGGTGGTGTTGGAGAGGACCATGCCCATCTTGTCCTCGGGCTTGCCGACGGAGACGCCGGGGGTGTCCTTGGGGATGATGAAGCAGGTGATGCCCTTGTGCTTCAGGTTCTTGTCCACGGTGGCAAAAACAGTAAACACATCCGCAAGGCCGCCGCTGGTGATGAAGCACTTGCTGCCGTTGATGATGTAGTCGTCGCCGTCCCTGGTCGCGGTCGTGGCGGTCGCGCCGGCATCGGAGCCCGCGTTGGCCTCTGTCAGACAGAAGGCGCCGAGCTTGCCCTGCAGGATGTAATCGGCATACATCTTCTTCTGCTCGTCTGTGCCGTACAGCAGAACAGCTTCCATACCGAATTCACCGGTGGTCGCGCTGCAGATGAAACCGGCATCATAGTATGCGAACTGCTCGTTCACAAGGCACACATCCAGGGTGCTCAGGCCCTGGCCGCCGAGCTCCTCGGGAAGGAACATGGAGTTGAAGCCGGCATCGCAGAACTTCTTGAAGACGTCCATGGGGAACGGGCCATGATCGTGATCGATGTCGATGGCCTTCTGTTTCAGTTCTTTTTCTGCAAAATCCTTTGCGAAAGCCTGGAGGTCGAGCTGCTCTTCAGTAAGATCAAATTCATTCGCTATCATTTTAGTCCCTTTCCTTTCCTGAGGTCTTTCCGGTCCCTTCTCTTTCTGTTGATGTGCAATACTGGTCACAGATTCCAACAACGTCCGCCGATTAGTTCAATTGACATATTTACACTTTACCATCAAATCTGTTCAATTGCAATAATCATTCGAATAAAATTAGAAAACCCCGAAAAACAAGATAAATATTGTGAAGCTTTAATATAATGGATCCCTGCTTCCGACTCTTCTCTCTTTACTTTTCCCGCAGTTTATGATATCTTTATTTTAGGTCATACGAACAGCTTTTGCCGGCCTGGATTTTTATGTCATCTGATCAGTTTGGAGGAGTTTCATGAAAGATAAATGGTCGGACCGTCTGCTTGCTGAACCGTCGCTGTTCAGGGGCCATTCTGTTGTGCAGCTATTCCGCATGGCTGCCGCATTTGATCCCGACAGAGAGGCTGTTGTCTCCGAAGAGGGCAGTATCTCCTACGCCGTCCTGGAGGCACAGAGCAATCGGATCGCTCACGCTCTTGTAGGAGCCGGTATCACACCCGGCTCTATCGTGCTGCTCCGCACCGGGCGCAGTATCGGATCCATCGCAGCCCTTCTCGCGATCTGGAAGGTGGGCTGTGCTTATGTCTATGTCGACGATGCCTCGCCGGCGGATTACAACTCCTTTATCCTCTCCCAGTGCGGTGATTCCTTCGTGGTGACCGCCGAGTTCGTGCGCGAAGCGCTCGCAGCGGAGTCGGATGCGTTCTTTGAGGAGATCGGGGACCCAGACCGTCTGGCCGTGATCATCTTCACCAGCGGCTCCACCGGCAAGCCCAAGGGCGTCATGCTCTCCCACCGCAGCGTCACCGCCTCGGCGTCCAACTGCGTCCTGGAGCTGGGGCTCACCAGCGACGACCGGTTCACCTGCTACGCCTCCTTGATGTTCGTGGCTGCCGTCAATGACATCTGCGCATCTCTCTGCGCCGGATGCACGATCCTCCTGGTCCCCAGAGAGGTCCGGCGGCACATCGATCAGGTCGCCGAGTACTATCTGAACAGCAGGGCTACCATTGCATTTCTGCCCCCTCACATGGCGCAGAAATATATGGACATGCCGCAGTCTCCTTATCTTAAGCTCCTTATGGTGGGCAGCGAACCCGCGAGGAATCTGAGGAAACAGCCCTACAATATCATCAATATCTATGCCAGCAGCGAGGGTGCTTCCATCATCGCCTACTACAGGATCCACGATGCGCGCACGGAATACCCCATCGGCAATCCCATGCCGACCTATCGCTGCTATATCGTCAATGAAAAGGGGGAACTCGCGAAGAAGGGAGAAAAGGGAGAACTGTGGATCTCCGGCCGGCAGCTGTTCGACGGCTATCTGGGCCTGGACAAGCTGAATGCCGAGAAGATCATCCCGAATCCTTTCACTTCGGATCCGGATTTTGAGAGAGTGTTCAAGACTGCCGACCTGGTCTATGAGTCGGACGACGGCATGATGTACTGCGGACGAGTAGACCACATGGTCAAGGTGCGCGGTTTCCGCATCGAGCTGACCGGTGTCGAGGAGCACATGCTGAAATACCCGGGGATCAAAGAGGCCTGCTGCACGACCTTCAAGGACGGCGGCGGCACCAACATCCTGTTCGGCTATTACATCAGCGATACCGAGATCGATCATGAGAAGTACCGCGCATTCCTGGCCGAAGAGATGCCCAAATACATGATCCCTACCGGCCTCGTGCGCTGTGAGGATTTCCCCCGCACACCCTCAGGCAAGGTAGCAAGACGGAACTTCACACCGCCGCCGGAGCTGGAAGACCACAAGCTCCTCGCGAAACTGTATTATTAAGCAGCCTGAAATGGGGTGTCGCGTCTGCGACACCCCACTTTTGTTGTGTGAGCTCTAAGCCGGTTCTTCTGCGTGTACAATGAAGAGATTTGATTACCGTAATCATCATGATTACAGAAACGAGTCGACTGTAGTGACGGCCTGAAGCCTGCACAGGCCGGAAAATCACTCCAATAACAGGAAATCATCAGCTGTAATGACGATCAGTGACATGAAGAAGCTTGAATGTCATTACAACAACAAAATCTCACCTCCTGGAATGACTGTCAGCGACATGAAAAGGCTGGGTTGTCATTACAGCTACTGAATCTCAGCTTCTGGAGTGACTTTTCACGCGGCTGATGACATTTTCCTGTCGGATCGTTACGGGCTGTGTGATTCTTAGCTGTATTTCACATGGCTGATAACGGTCTTCTACCGTATCGTTATTCCTGCCGTGATATTTCCCTTATTTCACGGCAGATATAACGTTCTCCGGCCTCTTTGGAGGCAGGAGGCGCGTTTGCGCCTCTTGTTAACCCTCCACCATCTTCCGGGGCAGCTGTCAAGGACGCCTCCGGCGAGGGATACCGGTTCCTTGACAGCTGCCCTGGAAGATGGTCAACTCGACGTCTGAAATAAACAGATCGCATAAACATTCCTCAAAGACCTTTCTAAAATGCAGGTACTTCATTTTTCCGAGCCCCCGGCGATGGAAAAATGCTAGTACCGCTGCGTTTCTGATGAGCGAGAGCGGGTCTTTGAGGAATCGTTTATGCGATATTCTGTTTATTCCAGTAACTTATCCTTCTGCCGGTGCAGCCTCGATCTGCTTCGGCTCCGGCTTGCGGTTCAGGATGTTCATGAACTCCTCGCCGGTGATGGTCTCGCGGAAATACAGGTACTCGGCGATCTCGTCCAGCTTCTGCTTGTTGTCCCGGAGGATCTGGAGCGCCTTGTTGTGCTGGGCGCGCACCAGTTCCACGACCTTGCGGTCGATCAGGGTCTGCGTCTCGCTGCTGCAGGCCAGGGAGGCGTCTCCGCCCAGGTACTGGTTCGTCACGGTCTCCAGGGCGACCATGTCAAAATCATCACTCATGCCGTAGCGGGTGATCATGGCGCGCGCCAGCCGCGTCGCCTGCTCGATGTCGTTGGAGGCGCCGGTGGTGACAGTGCCGAACTCCACCTCCTCCGCGGCGCGGCCGCCGGTGAGGGTGGCGATCTTGTTCTCTATCTCCTCTTTGGACATCAGATAGTGGTTGCCCTCCTCTTCCACCTGCATGGTGTAGCCGAGAGCGCCGGATGTCCTGGGGATGATGGTGATCTTCTGTACCGGGGCGCTGTGCGACTGCATAGCCGCCACCAGCGCGTGGCCGATCTCATGATAGGAGACGATCAGTTTCTCCTTGTCCGTGAGGATGGCATTCTTCTTCTGATAGCCGGCGATGACCACCTCGATGCTCTCCTCCATATCCGCCTGCGTGGCGAACCGCCGCCCGTCTCTGACGGCCCGCAGGGCCGCTTCATTGACGATGTTGGCCAGCTCCGCGCCGGAGGCGCCGGCAGCCATTCTCGCGATCTTGTTGAAGTCCACGTCGCTGCCGACTTTGATCTTCTTGGCATGGACGCGGAGGATATCCTCGCGGCCCTTCAGGTCGGGAAGTTCCACGGGCACCCGCCGGTCAAAACGGCCGGGCCTCGTCAGGGCGGGATCCAGCGCTTCGGGGCGGTTCGTGGCCGCCAGGATCACGACGCCCAGATTCTCCTCGAATCCGTCCATCTCCGTGAGCAGCTGGTTCAGGGTCTGTTCGCGCTCGTCATTGCCGCCGATCACGCCGCCGTCGCGCTTCTTGCCGATGGCGTCGATCTCGTCGATGAAGACGATGCAGGGGGCCTTCTCCTTGGCCTGGTTGAACAGGTCACGGACCTTGGATGCGCCCATGCCCACGAACATCTCCACGAATTCGGAGCCCGACATGGAGAAGAAAGGCACATTGGACTCGCCCGCCACGGCCTTGGCAAGCATGGTCTTGCCCGTTCCGGGAGGTCCCACCAGCAGGATGCCCTTGGGCATCGTGGCGCCGATCTCCTTGTATTTGCCGGGGTCATGCAGGTACTCCACGATCTCCTGCAGGTTCTCCTTGGCCTCCTCTTCTCCCGCCACGTCGGCAAAACGGATCCCCTCCGTGGACTTGACATAAACGCGCGCGTTGCTCTTGCCCATGCCGAACATCATGGAGCCCGCTCCGCCGCCGGCCTTGTCCATCAGCCTGCGGTTCAGGTAGACGCCCACGGCGGCGAACATCGCCATAGGCAGGATCCAGGACAGGAGAAAACTCACCAGCGGCGACATCTGCTGCTGAATATCGCTGCCGAAGCTGACGCCGAGGCTGTGCAGGCGGCTCACCAGCTCCGGGTCGTTCACCGGCCCCGTGGCGTAGATCTGCTCATCGTTCCCGATGAAAAGGATCTCGTCCGTCCGGATCTCCACTTCCTTGACTTCTCCGGATTCCGTCATCGTCATAAAGGTGTTGTAATCCACCTCCTTGACGGCCGCCCTGCGCAGGTAGGGCATGACCAGTCCGTTGAGGAGCAGGATCACGGTAAGCACGACCAGTGTATAGTACATGAGCGGCTTGCGCTGAGGTTTGATCTCATTCATAGAAATACTCCGTTCCGGGGCGCCGGGCGCCCCTTTCTTTTAACATCTGTTCTATAGCAAGTATCATACGCCTGTCCCGCCGTTTTTCCAGAAAGAATCTCTTCATTTTCTGTGAAATCTTTATGAAGCCCGTCGGGAAGGGAAAGACATACGTACATGCTCTTCGGATTGTCAACGGTGTTACCTTTAGATTATAATAGTTTAACACAGAAACACATCCACAGATCACAGCAAGGAAGTATCGACCATGAAATTTGATAAGAATCTGCTGGATAAACCATGGTTCGCCATGTCGGTGGCCGCCTGCTCGGGCGTGCTTCTGTACATGCTGCTGTCCCACTTCAGTGTCTTCATCGGCGCGCTCCGCACGGCGATGAGTTTTCTGTCGCCCGTTTTTCTCGGGATGGTGATCGCCTATATCATCGACCCGCTGGCGGTCTTTTTTGAAAAGAATCTCCCCGATAAACTGGGCAGCGACAATCTGCGCCGCTCCCTCTCCATCACCCTCTCCCTGATCGTGGTGGCCCTGTTCCTGATCGTCCTGATGGTGGCCCTGATCCCGCAGGTCATCGACTCGGTGGTCGCCCTGTTCAACAACGCGGACACCTATTCCCGAACGGCGCAGCGCCTCCTCCGGGAGCTGGGCGCCTGGGCGCAGTCCATGAACATCGACATCAGCAGCTTTGTCAGGAGCGGCAATGAACTCCTGAGCTCCTTCACGGCATCGATCCCCAAAAACATCAACAATATCCTGCACACCTCCGTCAACTTCGGCAGATCAGTGGCGAACACGGTGATCGGCTGTATCATGGCCCTCTATTTTCTCTCCGGCAAGTCCCACATCCGCGCCGGTTTCAAGCGGCTGCTGCAGGCCCTTCTGCCCGAACGGATCTACGATGGATTCATCTCCTTTGCCAAGCGCTGCAACAACATCCTGATCCGGTATATCGCCTATGACCTGCTCGACGGCATCATCGTGGGCGTGGCCAACTGGCTCTTCATGCTGGCAGTCAACATGCCCTACGCCGTACTGATCTCCGTGGTCGTGGGCGTCACGAACCTGGCCCCCACCTTCGGTCCCATCGTCGGCGGTGCACTCGGTGCTTTTATCCTGGTCCTGGTCAAACCTCTCGACGCACTGATCTTCCTGGCTTTCACACTGGTCCTGCAGACCCTGGACGGCTATGTGATCAAACCCAAACTCTTCGGCGACCAGCTGGGCGTCTCCCCCATCTGGATCCTGGTCTCCCTGGTCTTTTTCGGCAGGCTGTTCGGCGTGACAGGCATCCTTCTGGCGATCCCGATCGCCGCCATCCTCGACTACGTCTACGAGGCCTCTCTGCGGAGGCTGGAACTCAAAAAAAGTGCCGCACAGGAGGATGCCCCTCCCCATGAATCCGTGGAAGCCGCGGAGGCCCTCTGCGCCGACGAGGGAGAGGAGGCGGACATCCGCGTGAGGATCACGCCGGCTTCCGATGCCGGCAAGGACCTTTCCTGACGATCCGCCTTTTGACGGTCCGCCTCCTGACGGCTCACCTTTTGACGGTCCGCCTCCTGCATGGCGGCCTTCCATGAAGCAGAAAGAGCCCTGTGCTCGTGTACTGCTGTCCGCAGTACGCCTGCACAGGGCTTTCTGTATGTGTATGCTTTTCTGATGCCGCAAGGCGGGCTTCTTTTTTATCCGAGGATCATGAACAGCACGACACTGACCACGGTGCTGGTGAGACCGACCATGGCCTCGAAGGGGATCAGCTTCATGCGGTCGCCTATGGACATGTTCACACTGCCGCCGGTGGCGTGGAAGAACGAGCCGTGGGGCAGGGAATCGACCACTGTGGCGCCGGCGTGGATCATGGCGGCACTGGCCAGAGCGGGCACGCCCTGTTCCAACAGAGTCGGCGCGAAGGTCTGGGAAGCGATGGTGGCACCGGCTGTGGTGGAAGCTGTAGCACCGGCCATCAGGATACCGGCCAGAGGGGCCAGCACGAACGCGGGCATGTGCAGCGCTTCGAGGACATTGATCACGTCATACTGCAGCGCGGAGGCCTTGATGATGCCGGCGATGGTGCCGGTGCCGATCAGGAGGACGGAGACGCCGACGACCTTGGAGAGGCCGAATTCAGTGAACTCAACGACTTTGCGGATGTTCCCGGTCACGGCTGTGCAGATGAGGCCGCCTACGGGGAGGGCGATGAGGGGATCGATCGCAATGCCCGCGACGGGACGGAGCGCCAGGAGGATGATGACGACAGCCGGTCCGAGGATCGCCTGCAGGAATCCGGGAAGATCCTGATCCGTATCATCGATGTCGCTGTCCGAGACGCCGAGGGACCCTTTTCCGGCCAGCACAGAAGCGAGCAGAACGGTCATCGCCAGCGCACACACAGCGGGGATGGCGTTTTTCATCATGAGGGCTGTCAGATCGACGCCGAAGGCCTCCGATGCGGCAATGGTATTGGGGTTGGGGGAGATGATGTTGCCGGCCTTGCCGCCGCCGATCATGGCGAGCAGAAGGCTTTCTTTAGGAATATCCGCCTCCTTGCCGATGGCCAGGGCGATGGGGGCGACCGTGATCACCGCGATGTCCACGAAGACGCCGACGGCGCAGATGATCATGGTCGCCGCGGCGATCGCGAGGGCTGCCTTCTTCTGTCCGAGCCTGCTGACGATGGTCTCGGCGATCTTCTGGGCGGAGCCGGTCTTGATCAATGCGCCGGCCAGAATGCCCGAGGTCATGATCCTCAGCACGGAGGACATCATGCTCTGCGCGCCGCTGACCATAGTGCTGACAGTTGTCGTAAGTCCGCCGCCGCCGATAATACCGCCTATAAGAGCTCCAAGAATCAGGCTGTAGGCGGGGTGGACCTTTTTGATGATGAGTATGATCGCCAGCGCAAGGCCGACGACGGCTCCGATCGTGGTGAAGCTGTAAGCGGCTTCCATGGTATGTAAACTCCTTTCTGTACTGCCGGCACGGATTCAAATCCACGGAACCCCTCCGCGCCGGCATCCTGTATGCAGTTCTTACTGATCTTCCTTACCTGCCTGTGCGGGCGATCTCCATCCCCGCGCGGAGGAATCGGAACATGCGCACCGCGCCCAGGTAATAGAGCTCCTCCGCTCTTCCCAGGGCCTCCTCCAGAGGCATGGGAGAATCCACGGTGGTCATCAGGGAAGCGATGCCGTGCTCGAAGATCCTGTCCGCGTCTCTTCCCAGGGATCCGGAGAGTCCCACGGCCGTCACGCCCTTTCTGGCCGCGCGCTCGCCCACGCCCTGCATGACCTTGCCGAAGCAGCTCTGCCAGTCGGTCCGGCCCTCGCCGG
>CAMOJW010000018.1 GCA_946617225.1 uncultured Lachnospiraceae bacterium | reverse complement strand
GAAGGTGGCGGCCACGGCGGTGAACAGGGTCTCCAGGTCGCAGGTCTCGAGGGTCGTGAGGGCGATCAGGGAGAGCACGAAAACGGCGACGTAGACGGCGAGGTAGCGCAGGACGCCGTGGACCATGACGTTGTCGGCTGTTTTGCCGTCCAGCTTGATGACGCGGACCTGACGGGGGCGGATATAACTGTCGATCTCACGCTTGGCTGACTTCAGGAGGATCAGGATACGGGAGACTTTCAGGCCGCCGCCGGTGGAACCGGCGCAGGCGCCGATGAACATGAGGGTCACCAGCAAGGCGCGGGAATACTGCGGCCACAGGTCAAAATCCTGGGTGGCAAATCCGGTCGTGGTGATGATACTGCCCACCTGGAACGCGGCGTGATGGAAGGCCAGGAAAAAGTTCTCGAAATAATCCCTGATATTGATAGCGATGGTGACCACGCTGAAGGCGATAATCAGCAGATAGGCCCGCACTTCGGTCATGCGGAAGGCTTCTTTTTTGTCCTTGCTCATGAAGAGGAAGTAGTAGGCGTTAAAGTTGATGCCGAACATGATGATGAAGACGGTGATGATGCCCTGCTGCAGGAGCGTATAGCTGGCGCAGCTGTCCCCTTTGATACCGAAACCGCCGGTACCGGCACTTCCGAAGGCGATGCACAGCGCGTCGAAAACGGGCATCCGCGCGATCACCAGAAACAGGAATTCCGTCAGGGTTATGCCAAAATAGATGATGTAGAGGGCTCTGGCGGTCTCCCTGACCTTGGGGACCAGTTTGCCCACGGAGGGGCCCGGGCTCTCCGCCCGCATCAGGTGCATGTTGTAGCCGCCGGTCATGGGCATGACGGCCAGGATGAAGACCATGACGCCCATGCCTCCGACCCAGTGGGTGAAGCTGCGCCAGAGCAGGCTGGTGTGGCTCAGTGCCTCCACGTCGGTCAGAATGCTGGATCCGGTGGTGGTAAAACCGGAGATAGTCTCAAAAAGAGCGTCTGTAAAATCGGGAATATCGCCGCACAGAACGAAGGGGATCGCCCCGAAGATGGAAAGGATGATCCAGCTCAGAGCGACGGCAGCAAAACCCTCGCGGGTATAGAAGACGTCCCGTCTGACCGGCATCCTGGCCATCAGGGTCCCCAGGACAAAACAGACCACCGCACAGCCCAGGTACCACCATCCCTCCGACTCGCTGTAGACCAGCGCCGTGATGCAGGGCAGCAGAAGAAAGGCTGCTTCAAAGCGCAGCACGGTGCCAAGTATTCTTCTGATCACTCCGTAGTTCATAAGTATCCCTTATTTCAGAATATCCTTCAGGTCGCCGAGCGTGGGATCCGAAGTGACGACGATGAGCCTGTCCCCCTCCTGGATGACGGACTGGCCGTTGGGAATGATGATAGTTCCGTGGCGGTAGATGCAGGCCATCAGGGCGTTGTCCTTGGTGGGCAGATCCTGCAGCGGGATCCCTATGACCGGCGCGTCCCCCTGGATGCTGAACTCCAGCGCCACCACGCGGCCCTCGATGATGTGGTAGAGGGCTTCCACGTTGCTGCTGATGGAGTTCTGCATGGCGCGGACATAGCGGGTGATGGTGTCGGAGACGATCTTCTTGGGCTGCAGGAGGCTCCCCAGATCGAAAGTGGTGATGATCTCATCGAATCCGATCCGGTCGACCTTGGTGATGATCTTGGCCTTGGAGCAGTTTTTGGCGTACAGGCTCAGGAAGATATTCTCCTCGTCGATCCCCGTTAGGGTGACAAAAGAATCGCAGTCCACGATGCCCTCTTCCATCAGGACCTCCTGGTTGGAGGCGTCCGCATGGATCACAACGGCTCCCGGCAGCGTGCCGCAGAGCTCCTCACATCTGGCGATGTCCTTCTCCAGGATCTTGACGCGGATGCCGCTCTCGAGGAGTTTTTTGGCCAGATAATAAGCGATCTTGCTGCCGCCGATGATCATGGTGTTGGTGATCCGGCGCTTGCCCAGGCCGATGCTGTCCACAAAGCGGCGGGCATTGTCCGGCGAAGCGACGATGGAGATAGTGTCCCCCGACTGGAGCACGAACTGTCCGTTGGGGATCTCCACGTCTCTGCCGCGCTCCACGGTGCAGACCAGCACGTCGGCGCGGACCTTTTTGCCGATGTCCATCAGCCGGCACCCGTTCAGGATGCTGTCCTTGGGGATGACCAGTTTCATCATCTCCACATGTCCGCGGGCAAAAGTCTCCACGCGGATCGCCGAAGGCGTCCGCAGGATCCTGGCCGCCTCCTCGGCGGCGGCGAGCTCGGGATTGACGATGAGGGAGAGGCCCAGTTCCTCCTTGAGGAAACTGATCTCGCTGCTGTAGATGGGGTTGCGGACCCTGGCGATGGTGCTGCATCCGCCCGCCTTTTTGGCGATCAGGCAGCACAGCAGGTTCTGCTCGTCCGAATCAGCGACGGCGATGAGGAGGTCGGCATCCTCGACGCCCGCCTCCTTCTGGATGGAGTGACTGGCGCCGTTTCCGACGAGGCCCATGACGTCATAGCTGTTGGTCAGGTCGTCGATGACCCGGCTCTGCACATCGATGACGGAAATATCATGTTTCTGCAGGGCCAGCTCACGGATGATGCTGGCGCCGACTTTGCCGCTGCCCACTACGATGATCTTCATAATACTCTCCAATAATTATCGGCCAGTTCTGAGGAGGATATCTCCCTCCCGCAGTTTCCGGGCTGCTCCCGCAGGCACCTCTGCCTGCACTTCCAGGATCTGTCCCGGGTGCGGCGCGCTCTCCACGGCCTGCCCCTCGGGATCCGTGATCCCCGTGATCCGCAGGGACAGTTCTCCGCCCCCCTGCAGGAAGGCGGTGAGCGTCTCGCCCACGGTGAATTTGTTCCGCTGCTTCAATGTAAAGAGGACCTGTCTCTCATCGGCACCAGGACGGACAGAATCCGCGATCCCCATCCAGACAGCCCCTTCCGTGTAGGTGTTGCTGTCGTAGACCATCGCCTCCTCGTCCGGCCTTCCGAAGTAGAAGCCGGTGGTAAAACGCCGCCAGGTGCAGCTCCTCAGCCTCTGTTCGAGCGCGGGCAGTTCCCGCTCATAGGTCTCGATATCCCCCGCCGCGCACAGGTCTATGGCGCGCCGGTAGGCGCTGACGGCGGCGGCTGTATAGAGGGCGTTTTTCATCCGGCCTTCGATCTTGAAACAGTCGATCCCCGCCCCGATGAGTGCGGGGACATGACCGATCATGCAGAGATCGCCGCCGTTCATGATGTACGTGCCCCTGTCGTTCTCCTCGACAGGCAGGTACAGACCCGGTCTCTTCTCCTCCACCAGCGCGTACTGCCAGCGGCAGGGGTGGGTGCAGGCTCCGCGGTTGGCGTCCCTGCCGGCCAGATAGGAGGACAGGAGACATCTGCCGGAATAGCTGATGCACATGGACCCGTGGACAAAAGCTTCGATTTCGCAGTCCTCCGGGACCTCCCTCCGTATGCGGGCGATCTCCTGAAGGCTCAGTTCTCTGGCACACACGATCCTGCGCACGCCCTGACCGTACCAGAAACGGAAGGTCAGGTGGTTGGTGTTGTTGGCCTGGGTGGAGATGTGCACCGGGATCTCCGGGCAGATGGCGCGCGCCAGGGTGAACATGCCGGGATCCGCGATCAGAAGGGCATCCGGCCGCATCTCCCGGAGCTGCGCGAAATAATCCTCCGCCCCGTCCAGGTCGCTCTCATGCGCGTAGATGTTGGCAGTCACGTATACGCGGGCGCCCCGCTCGTGGGCCCACTGTATGCTCTCCGCCATCTCCTTCTGAGAAAAGTTGCGGGCTTTCGCCCGCAGACTGTATGCCTCTCCGCCGATGTAAACCGCGTCCGCACCGTAGCGCACGGCGGTCCTGAGCACTTCGGGATCCTTGGCCGGCGCCAGGAGCTCCGGCCGCCTCCCCGCTCCCGGGGTCAGGGCCTCACTCACCGGTACCCTCCTTGCTTCCATCCTGTACACCTTCTCCTGCGGCCCCCTCCTGCGCGGGCTCAGGCTCCTTGCCCTCCAGCGTGATGATCGCCAGGATCTCCTCCGCCGTCATCTCCGATGAGACTTCGTAGGTGCCCGGCCGGATCATGCCGGAATAGTCCGAAACTTTCTCCTGCAGCCAGAAGAGCCATTCGCTCTTGATGATCCCCTCGGATTCCAGCAGATGACCCACATCTCTGGCGGACATATCCTCCGTGACGGTGATCGTGGTGGTAAATCCGGTCCCGGGGGCGTCCGCCGCCTCCTGGAAGAACAGGTCGTAGCCGATCTGATAGAAACTCACCGCTCTGGTCGCCACGGTAAAGATCACAAAGATCAGGACCGCGTAGATAGCTACGCTGAAGGTCCAGTCTATGATCTTGCCGATGATGTTTTTAGTCCTCTCCATGGGGTCCCCTCTGTCCGTATCCGCAGCCCTCCGCGGCGATGCCGCGTCAGATCTCCGCCTCCAGGATCATGGGCAGGATCATGGGTCTGCGCTGTGTCTTCTTCCAGAAATAATCGCTCAGCCGGTCACGGACCGTATTCTTCATGCGGGCCCAGTCCGTGATGCCTCTCTCCGTGCACTCCCAGATCGCCTCCTGGGCGACCAGGTTCGCGCCGTTCATCATCTCTTCGGCTTCACGGATATAGATAAAACCGCGGGATGTGATCTCCGGGCCGGCTACCAGCCGGCGGCCTCCGTCGGCCATGGCCCAGGTCACCATGACGATACCGTCCTCCGCCAGGTGCTGGCGGTCCCTGAGCACCACGTTGCCCACGTCGCCGATGCCGATGCCGTCCACCAGGATGTTGCCCACGTGGACGTCCTCTGTGATCTCCGCGCCGTCCTCGTCCAGTTCCAGCACATTGCCCGACCGGAGGAGGAAGATGTGATCCTTGTCGTAGCCCAGCTGCCGCGCGATCTTGGACTGGGCGATCAGGTGACGGTACTCGCCGTGCACCGGGATGGCGTATTTGGGCTGTACCAGGGTGTAGATCATCTTGATCTCCTCCTGGCAGGGATGGCCGGACACGTGTACATCCTGAAAGATGACATCCGCTCCCTTCAGGAAGAGCTTGTTGATCACATTGGTGACAGCCTTTTCATTGCCGGGGATCGGATGCGAGGAGAAAATAACGGTATCTCCCTCGCCGATCGAGATCTTGCGGTGGCTGTTCTCCGCCATGCGGCTCAGGGCCGCCATGCTCTCGCCCTGGCTGCCGGTGGTGATGATCACGGTCCTGTTGCCGGGATAGTTGCGCAGCTGGTCCACCTCGATCAGGGTGTTGTCCGGCACCTGCAGGCAGCCCAGCTGGGTCGCGGTGCGGATGATGTTCACCATGCTGCGGCCCTCCACGACGACCTTCCTGTCGTACTTGCGGGCCGTGTTGATGATCTGCTGCACGCGGTCCACGTTGGAGGCAAAAGTGGCGATGATGATCCGGGTGTCGCTGTGCTCCCGGAACAGTGCGTCGATGGTCGTGCCCACTGACCGCTCAGAGGCGGTGTAGCCGGGCCTCTCCGCGTTGGTGGAGTCGCACATCAGGGCGAGCACGCCCTGCCTGCCCAGCTCCGCAAAACGCTGCAGGTCGATGGCATCCCCGTAGACCGGGGTAAAATCCACTTTGAAATCGCCGGTGTGCACCACCACGCCCGCGGGGGAGGTGATGGCAAGGGCCGCCGCGTCCACGATACTGTGGTTGGTCTTGATAAATTCCACCTTGAAGGCGCCGGCGGTGATCACGTCGCCGAATTTCACGACGATGCGGGCCGTGTTCTCCAGGAGGCTGTGCTCCTCCAGTTTGTGTTCTATGATGCCCATGGTCAGCCTTGTGGCGTAGATCGGGACATTGATCCGGCGCAGCACGTAGGGCAGCGCGCCGATGTGGTCCTCATGACCGTGGGTGATGAAAAAACCTCTGACCTTTTCGATATTCTCTTCCAGATAGGTCACATCCGGGATCACCAGGTCGATGCCGAACATGTCGTCCTCGGGGAACGCCAGGCCGCAGTCGACCACGATGATGTCGTTTTCATATTCGAACGCAGTAATATTCATCCCGATCTGTTCCAGCCCGCCGAGCGGGATGATCCTGAGTCGGGACCTCTGCGTGTCTGTCTTCTTTTTCCTGTTCAAGTCGTCTCTGCAGTTTCCTTTCTATGCGCAATTTCACACATGTATTCTATTTTCAGACATCCACAGTGATGCCCAGTTCATCGAGCTCGTCCCGCAGCAGTACCAGTACTGCCATCAGTTCGTCCTCATCTTCCACGATCTCGTAGGACTCGAACTCTCCTTCCGCCGGATCCGCGGCGGCGCGCAGTATGTAGATCTCCCCTTCATATTCCGGCACCTGCGGATCTGTCTCCTCGGCGGCCAGATAGCGTCTGCCCGCGAGTCTGGTCTGTGCCAGGGGCTGCAGATGCAGCTCGTCTCCGTCTTCCGCAGTAAGGGTGATATATTCTATTTCAGACATTGTCCGTCTCCTGTCCTTCTCTCATGGCCTGCAGCACGTCCCGGTGCTCTTCCATGTAATCCTGCAGGATCACGCCCGCAGCCAGCATATCCACGTACTGTTTCCGGTCCCGGCGAGGGATCCCCATCCGGTCCATCTTCTCGTCAGCCTCTACCGTGGTCAGTCTCTCGTCCCACATCACCACCGGCAGGCCGGTCCTGCGCTGCAGTCTGTCCCGGAACTCCTCCGTCCGGAGGACGCGCTCCCCTCCGGTGCCGTCCATGTTCAGAGGCTTGCCCAGCACGATCAGCCGGACGTCCTCCGTGAGGATCAGCTCCTCGATGCGCGCAAAAGTCTTCCGCAGCATGTTCTCTCTGTCTCTGCGGATGATTTCCCGGGGCTGCGAAGTGATGAGCAGCGCGTCGCTCAGGGCAACGCCCACTGTCCGGGAGCCGTAGTCCAATCCCATGATCTTCACTGATGTCACCTGCCTGAAGCGCTGCACGCCGCGGGAGCGCACCGGTCCGTGCGCTTCCGGACAGGCCGCGGTGCCGGGACGCGGAAGGTCATTTCTTCATATCCCAGTCGTGACTCTCGATATAGCTGCGCAGGATCTCCTCCACCAGCTCGTCGCGCTCCACCTTCATGATCAGGCTGCGGGCACCGCTGTGGTTGGTGATATAGGTGGGATCCCCGGACATGATGTAGCCCACGATCTGGTTCACCGGATCGTAGCCCTTTTCATTCAGAGCTTCGTACACCACCGACAGGACCTTCTGTACGCCGCTCATCTGATCCTGCTGTACTTTGAAGAACTGTGTATCTTCCAAATCCTGATTCAGTCTGCTCATTCTGATCCTTTCCCTCCAGAGTGCCGGGCCCGTCCATGAAAGGGCATACTTCTACAAACTACGCCTATTCTACTCCTTTTTTCCACTGTATTCAATGAAAAAAAACCAGGCCGCCCCCTCTTGACAGCGGATATGAATGTGATATTATTTTGATATCACATAAATATCTCTTCGCAGCCGACAGGCTGCATTGGATCGGAGGAATCTGAAATGAAAACCAACAACAGAGATTTTAACAGCAGCAATGCCCTGCAGGGACATCCCACCGAAGAGAAGATCCTGGACAGCCGCCGCAGCGGCATGACGGTCCTGGTCCTCACCATCGTCCTGTACGTGGCAGCCGGCGTCGTGCTGATCTTCGGAGGTCCCGGCCCGATCGACCTGCCCCTCCGCATACTGGCCTTCATCTGGATCTGCCTGGGCTGGATCCTGTTCCTGGGACTGAAGGTCCTGGGCCCGCAGGAAGCCCTCGTGCTCACGCTCTTCGGCCAGTATATCGGGACGCTCAAAGATGCGGGTTTTTACTTCGTACATCCCTTCTGCGTGGCCGTGAACCCCGCAGCCGGCACCAGGCTCGGACAGAGCAGGGACGTGGATGACAGCCACAAGTCGGATCTTCTCTCCATGATGGCGACCGGCAAGAAGGACGCCTCGCTGTCCCTTCCCAGCAAGAAGATCTCCCTCAAGATCATGACCCTGAACAACAGCCGCCAGAAGGTCAACGATGTCCTGGGCAATCCGGTGGAGATCGGCGTGGCGGTGATGTGGAGAGTCTCGGATACGGCCAGGGCTGTTTTCACAGTGGACAACTACAAGGAATACCTGAGCCTGCAGTGTGATGCCGCGGTCAGGAACATCGTCAAGATCTATCCCTACGATATGGCCCAGAATGTCGACACCACGGGCGACGGTCTGGCGGACGACGGGAGCCTGCGCGGTTCCACGGAAGTGGTTGCGCAGAGGATCCGCGATGAGATCCAGTCCAAGGTCTCCGAAGCCGGTCTCACCATCCTGGATGCCCGCATCACCTATCTGGCCTATGCGCCTGAGATCGCTGCCGTTATGCTTCAGAGACAGCAGGCGAGCGCCATCATCGATGCCAGGAAGATGATCGTGGACGGAGCCGTGGGCATGGTGCAGATGGCCCTGGAGAAACTCAGCGACGAGCAGATCGTGGATCTGGACGACGAGCGCAAGGCCGCCATGGTGTCCAATCTCCTGGTAGTGCTCTGCGGCAGCCACGACGCCCAGCCCGTCGTGAATTCCGGCAGCCTGTACTGACGCGCCCCGCGGTCAGCATGCTCCGGCGCGATGCAGCGGATACCGAAAGAATAGGACAAGAACATGGCAGCAAAGAAACAGGTGCCGCTCAGGCTCAGTGAAAAACTCTATGACGCCATCGCCCAGTGGGCGGAGGACGATTTCCGGTCCGTCAACGGGCAGATCGAGTATCTGCTGACGGAATGTGTGCGCCAGCGCAAGAAGAACGGCAAATACGTCTCCGAACACCTGGACGAGCCCCTCGAGATAGACATCTAACCATAAACAGCACCCCGGGAAATGTGCGGCGGAGGCCGGACGGAGAGTTTACTCACCGGACGGTACCGGCGCATATTTCCGAGGCCGGACAAGGCGCGCAGCGCCTCTGTCCGCCCTCAGTCCCAGAACGTGCTGCGTAAAGCATTTACCGGACAGAACGCTGCGCGTTCCGGGACCGGGGTGCTGCGTAAAGCATTTACCGGATGGACGCGCAGCTCTTGGAGGATACTTATGAAAGACACAAAACTCTTCCGCTATCTTCTCTCCGCCTTCGTCATCGCCTGGCCGATGCAGGCCGCGGCATCCTATTTTGCATGGCACGGACAGCCGCAGTTCTACCAGCTGATCCTGATGGCCTCCATGTACGCCCCCTGTGCCGCTGCCTTCATTGCCGGGATCCCGCTGGCAGAGATGGGATGGAAGCCGTCTCTGCGCGGAGGGAAATGGAAAGCCTTCCTGGCCGCCTGGCTGGGCCCCGCGGTGCTGGGCGTGCTCGGTGCGGTGCTGTATTTTGTCGTTTTCCCCGGACGCCTGGACACCACGGGAGCGCTTCTGACAGCGCAGCTCGGGGAGGAGGGCCTCGCCCAGCTGGAGGCACAGGGCCTCACGCCGCAGAGCTATCTGACGGTCTCCGCCGTGCAGGCGCTGACCTGGGCGCCTTTTATCAACATGCTGGCGGCGCTCGGAGAGGAGATCGGCTGGCGGGGCGCCATGTATCCGCGCCTAAAGGAACGTTTCGGGAGCCGCATCGGCAGGCTCCTCGGCGGTGTGATCTGGGGCGCCTGGCACTGGCCGATCATGATCCTGGCAGGATATGAGTACGGTCTGCAGTATCCCGGCGCACCGGTCCTCGGACCGATCCTCTTCTGCGTCTTCACTGTCAGCGGCGGCATCTTCCTCGATGTACTGTATGAGAGGACGCACTGCATCTGGATCCCTTCCCTGGGACACGGGGCGATCAATGCTTTTGCAGGCATTCCCCTCCTGCTCCTGGATCCGGCATACGCGGACCATATGATCCTGGGTCCTGCCATGAACGGGATCATCGGCGGCCTCCCGTTCATCCTGGTGGCAGCAGTGATGCTGCTGCGGAGCGGGGACGGGGCGGAGTGAAAGGATCGCGACTGAACTAGTCTATTCCTGCCTCGGGCTTATCGTCTTTCATCTGGCGAAATAAGCCCAAACTCTGTTTGCGCTTTTCCGGGCTTACTGCCTTTCCTGCAATGTAAGCCTGCGGCATATCATGGCGACTCGAGGCTTATGACCATTCCAGCGATGTAAGCCTGCGGCAGAAAATGGCGACTCGTGGCTTACGGCTATTCCAGAGATATAAGCCCGAACCCTGAAAATCTGCGGGTGGGCTTATCACTCTTTAGATTCAAATAAGCTCAGCGCAATTTTATACATCGTGAGGCTTATTTGCCCGTAAGCCCCCAAATGGGATTCTCCCTTCCAAGCTTATCGTCATGAACAGCCTGTAAGCCTGAAAGGCTCTCTCGCATCCGCCGGGCTTACCGTCACCATAATCCCGTAAGCTCTGAAGAGGGACCTTGCGCCTTCGGACTTACCATCTCAAGAAGTCTGTAAGCCCGAACGGCAATTTCCCACCCCCAGGCTTACCACCATCAACAAATGCCTGTAAGCACGCCCCAAGCCTGCCGCTTTTCAACGTAGGGCTCAATCCTTCGTTCACTTGCTCGTGGCCTATCGCCTCTTCAACAACGTAGGCCTCAACCCTTCTGTCACCTGCTCCGGGCCTATCGCCTTTTTAACATGTAGGCCTCAGCCCTTCTATCGCCTACTACGGGCCTACTGTCCTTTCAACAGTGTAGGCCTCAACCCTACTATTACTTGCTTCGGGCCTATCGCCTTCTCAACAGTGTAGGCCCGGATCCTGATAATCTATACGCAGGCCTATTCATCTCAAGTTGAAATAGGCCTACAGCTACTGTTTACAATTTGAGGCCTATGTGCCCATAGGCCTGTAAAAGCCCTCCTCACGCTGAGGCCTATCACCATGAAAAGGCCGCAGGCCCCACGTCTTGTTTCCCGCCTTGAGGCCTACCATCACGAAAAAGGCGTAGGCCCCGCATCTTATTTCCTGCCTTGAGGCCTACCACCACGAAAAGGACATAGGCCCCGCAGGGAATTTCTCGCCTCGAGGCCTATCAGCACAAAAAGTCCCCCATGCCACTCCTGTGATATCCCGGCCTCCTTGGAGGCAGAGCTGCGTCAGCAGCTCTTGTCTACCGGCCACCGTCTTCCGGGGCAGCTGTCAAGGACGCCTCCGGCGAGGTGCACCGGTTCCTTGACAGCTGCCCCGGAAGATGGTTAGTAAAACCTCTGTTCTCAGCTCATATAAACGGATTTCTACTTAGCAAGGCAGTCGCACCGCGGTGCGACTGCCTGTTGTACCTCTTATTATCTGAACTAATGCATAGGGATGACATTTCAACCGCCTTCTGCTCTCCCCCTCTCACAGCCTCTCATCCATATACTCCTTCAGCTCACCCAGCATCTCGTCGGAATACAGCGGATCGCTGGCGTGGCCCATTCCGGGTACCAAGTGATAAGATACGTACTCAGAGCCCTGCAGGCCGCTCAGGAATTCGTAAAGTTTTTCCGACTGGGTATAGGGCACAGTGATGTCACAGTCCCCGTGGACGATCCAGACGCTGAGCCTGCGGTCTCCGTTCAGGTTCTCCATCATGTAATATGAAGGATCATAGTAGTCCAGCTCTTCGATCGTCATCTCGGAGACGTTCTTCCGGAAGAAGAAAGAGTGCATGCTCTCATAGCCCTGTGCTGCGTCTCCGCCCATCCAGGAGTTGGCGATGTCGACCACGAAGCCGGGAATGCCCAGTCTCTGCCAGTCATGCGCCTGGTCGAAGTCATTTACGAAGCCGTAGTAGTCCACCAGGACGTCGGGCTCTGCGGAGACTTTCTCGCCGCCGGCTGCGAGGTATGCCTCCTCGCCGATGTAGGGCTGGTCATTGAACTCCTGATCGTTCGTGCCGGCGCACATGCTGGCCAGAAATCCGCCCGCAGACTCGCCGAACACGGCAAAATGGCTCCCGTCGAACCCGTACTCCTGCGCATGCGCCCGAAGGAATCGGATCGCGGTCTTACAGTCCTCGACGGCTGCCGGGAAGCCCGCCTCCTGGGCCAGCCGGTAGTTGATGGTGGCGCAGGCATAGCCGTGATCACGGAAATAGCGGTACATCAGCCGCGCCTGGCGGGTATCCGCGTCTCCCGCAATGAACCCGCCTCCGTGGATGATCACATAGAGTTTAGGAAGCGGTGCACCGGCTTCTGTGTCGGGGACGTACAGATCCAGATACTGCGCCTCGGAAGCCTCCGCATAGCGGACGCCCATATAGGAAGTCCCGTTCTCCCAGTCCGTCTCCTCCGATAGTTTGTATTTTTCCACCGTCAGGTTGTGCCAGACCGCTCTGACAGCTCTGTGATACACGGCCCCTGTGATGACACACAGGAGGAGCACAGCTGCAGATATCAGTCCGATGATCCTGCCTCTCCCGCTGCCTGCCGTTCTCTGTTTTCCGCTGTGTTCATCTTTGATCATCGTTCCTGTCCTTTTATGCAACTGTTCTGATCTGTGTCCGATGAGAGCAGGTAACTTGTCACTGTATCCAGATCCGGGAGGACGGCGTCAGCCAGGCCCCGGATCTCGCTGTCCGGCTGGAGCAGGTCCGGCACCATGATGCTGTGCATCCCCGCGTTGTGCGCCGCGCGGATCCCGTTGTAGGAATCCTCCAGCACCAGGCAGTCGGCCGGTGGAGTGTCCAGCAGCTCCGCCGCCCGCAGGAAGATGTCCGGTGCCGGTTTGGAGCGGGCCACCTGACTGCCGAAGACGCGCACATCGAAGAGGTCCAGAAGCCCCCTCTCCCTCATCTGCCTGGTGGCAATCTCCTCGGCCGTGGAAGTGGCCAGGGCGGTACGGATGGCTGCCTCCCGCAGACTGCGCAGGATCCGCTCCGCGCCGGGTTTCAGGAGCAGACGTCCCTCCGCTTCCGCCTTGTAAAAGAGGCCCAGCGCTTTCTCCTCAAAACGGTCATAGGAAAAACCCTCTCCCGCCACCTCTTCAAAGATCTGTCTGGTCATCTCCTTGGTGGTGCCGATCGACCGCACGGCGCAGTCCTCGGCGATATCCATCGGAAGGCCCAGACCGGGCGCAGCCTCTTTCCAGCAGTCCAGCCACAGCCGCTCCGAATCCAGCAGCAGGCCGTCCATATCAAAGATCACCGCACGTATATGCACTGTCATCCACCTCCGATCCTCTTCCTCTCCCGCGTAGATCACTGTGTCTGCGCCGGCCGGATCCGTTCTGCCCCGATCCCGCACCAGCGGCGGATCACCTCTCCTGCGCCGGCATGGTCAGCGTGAAGAGCTCCCCCTGCACAGCGCCCGGGCTGTCCGCGGGGATCAGGCACTCCACGTATCGCTCCGTGTAGCCGCGCCACCAGAGCTTCCCTCCCCGGGGCACTCTCTCCTCCGGGATGATCCGGACCTGCTGTCCGGCCCAGGAGTCCCTGTACCGCCTCGCCTGTTCCTCCGTGAGCTTCAGGAGCACGTCGCTGCGGGCATTTTTGACCTGTTCCGGCACCTGGCCGGGAAGACCTGCGGCAACGGTCCCCTTTCTCACAGAATACTTGAACACGTGGATCTCGTACAGGCCGATCTCCTCCAGGAAAGCGACGGTCTGCGCGAACTCCTCATCGGTCTCCCCGGGAAAACCCACGATCACATCGGTGGTGATAGCCGGCCGGTCATAGACCCGGCGCAGCCGCTCCAGACACTCTCTGTAGTCGGCCGTGGTATAGTGCCGGTTCATCCGCTTCAGCGTCGCGTCGCAGCCGCTCTGCAGGGACAGGTGGAAGTGGGGGCACACCTTGGACAGACCCGCGATCCCCTGCACGAACTCCTCCGTCATGATGCGGGGCTCCAGCGAACCCAGCCGGATCCGCTGCAGGCCGGGGATCTCCTGCAACTGCCGCAGCAGGGCCAGCAGGCTCCGGCCGCCCAGCTCCGGATCGAAGGGAACATTGCCCGTCTGCCCGAAGGAGCTCAGGTGGATCCCATTCAGGACCACTTCCCGGACCCCGCGAAAGCCTTCCGGCGCCTCCTGCGCCTCAGCGGAGGGTTCCGTCAGTCTGCGGACCTCCTCCACGATCTCCTCGGGATCGCGGCTGCGGATGCGGCCCCTGGCGTAGGGGATGATGCAGTAAGTGCAGAACTGGTTGCAGCCGTCCTGGATCTTGAGAAAAGCCCTCGTATGGCCGGGGCTGCGCAGGAACACCCGGCCGCAGTCCGGGTCGCTGCCGTCAGAGCCGGCCTGCCCTGCGGCGGCAGACGCCGCAGAGGCCGCAGCGGCTGCTGTCATGTCTCCATCCGCCATGTCCCCGGACGCGCTGTCGTCCGCTGACCCGCGGCGCTCCAGGTAGGCCTCCAGTATCCGGGCGATCTGCCTTTTCTCCCGGTTGCCGATGGCCAGGTCGACCGCCGGATCCTGTTCCACCCGTGCCCTGTCCGTCTCCACATAGCAGCCCACGGCGATCACGACCGCCGAGGGATTCTTCTTTCTGGCCCGGTGGAGCATCTGGCGGCTCTTGCGGTCCGCGATATTGGTGACGCTGCAGGTATTGACCACGTAGACATCGGCATCCGCGTCGAAGGGGACCTCGCTGTATCCCCGCTCCGTCAGGATCTGCCGCATGATGTCCAGCTCATAGCTGTTGACCTTGCAGCCGAGATTATGAAAAGCGGCTCTTTTGTTCACGATCATATCCTTGACAATTAAAAAACCCGTGGGTACTATAAAAGCAGCTTGAAAAGAAGGAGGTGAACTGACTGTGAAGACCGTTAAGATCTCATTGAATTCCATCGACAAGGTCAAGTCATTCGTCAATGATATCACGAAATTCGACTATGATTTCGACCTGGTGTCCGGCAGGTATGTCATTGATGCCAAGTCCATCATGGGTATCTTCTCTCTGGATCTGTCCAAGCCGATCGACCTGAACATCCACGCTGCCGAGAAGATCGATGAAATCATCGAGAAACTGAAACCCTATATCGTAGATTGACGATACTTCGTAGATTGACAAGAGCCCGGAGCCATGAGCCTCCGGGCTTTTTTTATGCCGGCCGGCACCGGTCAGTGCCGGTCACTCCTTCTCGTACTTCCGATGACCGTTTACGTCACAGATGAGGATCTCATCTGTCCGGATAGCCGTCTCCACCAGCTCATCGATCTTCTCGCTCAGATTCTCCTCATGCCGTTTGATGACATCCAGTCTCGGCTTGGTGACGGGGTGTTTGGCCACAAAGATGGTGCAGCAGTCCTCGTAGGGCAGGATGGATGTCTCGAAGGTGCCGATCTTTTTGGACACATCCACGATCTCTTCCTTGTCAAAACCGATCAGCGGACGGAACACGGGGAGCGTGCATACCTCACCCGTGACACCCAGCGCTGTCAGCGTCTGGGAGGCCACCTGGCCGATGCTCTCGCCGGTGATCAGGCCCAGGCACTCGTTCTCCCTGGCCAGACGCTCCGCGATCCGCATCATGTACCGCCGCATGATGATCGTCAGCTCCTCGTGGGGGCACTTCTCGTAGATATACAGCTGGATATCGGTAAAATTGATATTGTGCAGCCAGATGGTGCCGGTGTATTTCGACACCTGGGAGGCCAGGTCGATGACCTTCTGCAGCGCGCGTTCGCTGGTATACGGCGGCGCGTTGAAATAGACCGCGTCGATCTTGACGCCGCGTTTGGCGATCATGTAGCCGGCGACGGGAGAATCGATGCCGCCCGAGAGCAGGAGCATGCACTTGCCGCCCACGCCCACCGGCAGGCCGCCGGGCCCGGGAAGGACATGGGAATACAGGTAGATCTTCTCCTCCCGGATCTCCACGGTCACCAGGATCTCCGGCTCGTGAACGTCCACACGGAAACGGTCCGATGCCTCCAGGACGGCGTGTCCGAGCTCCGCGTTCAGCTCCTGGGAATCCAGCGGATACCTCTTGTCGGAGCGGCGGGCGTGCATCTTGAAGGTGTGCTCTCCCTCCGGGTACTCCGCGAGGACAAAATCAGCCGTCACACGGGCCAGCTCCTCCGGGGACACCATGTCCAGTTCCTTGACGGGGCAGATGCCGGAGATGCCAAAGACATGCTGCAGGGCCTCCGTGACCTCTTCGTAGTCATATTCCGACAGGCATTCGACGAAAACTCTGCCGTAAGTCCGGACGACGCGGAACCTTCCCTCGACGGGTTTTAATGCCAGACGGATCTGGTGGACCAGCGCCTCCTCAAAGACGTGGCGGTTCTTGCCCTTGATGCCGATCTCGGCGTATTTGATCAGAAAAGACTGGTATTCCAAAATACTTACCTCCTGGTGTATCTCCGCAGCATCGGGATCAGTTCCCGCATCACGGCTACTGTCTCCGCCATCTCCTCCTCCGTGTTCATGACGGAGAGGCTCATCCGGATGGTGCTGTCCAGGGCGGCCCTGGAAGCGCCGATCGCCTGCAGGGTATCGGACGGGTGCGGGTGGTTGGTGCTGCAGGCGCTGCCGGAGCTCACATAGACGCCCCTGTCCTCCAGCGCATGGAGCATGACCTCCGCGCGCACACCGGCTACCGTGACACTGAGGATGTGAGGGGCGGCAGCACCTGCCGTCTCCACGGCTCCCGCCGGGCCGTTGATGTGCACGTCTTCGATCTCCGTCAGACCGCTGCGCAGGGTATCCCGCATGGCGGCCAGTCTCGCGTTGTCTCCCTCCAGATCTCTGTACAGCATCTCCGCCGCGAGCGCCATGCCGGCGATGCCGGCCACGTTCTCCGTGCCGCTGCGCAGGCCGCCCTGCTGGCCTCCGCCGTAGATCTGCGGCAGCACCCTGACGCCCGGCGCGATGTAGAGCAGGCCGATCCCTTTGGGCGCGTGGATCTTGTGACCGCTGGCCGAGAGAAGATCGATCTTCATGCGCTTTGGGAACAGCTGCGCCTTTCCGAACCCCTGCACGGCGTCCACATGGAACAGGGTCTTCGGATTCTTCTCCTTGATCCTCCTGCCGATCTCCGCCACGGGCTGGACACTGCCGATCTCATTGTTGGTGTGCATGACGGACACCAGGATCGTGTCCTCCCGCACGGCTGACGCGACCGTCTCCGGATCCACGAGGCCGAGCCGGTCCACCGGCAGGTAAGTCACCTCAAAGCCCTGTTTCTCCAGATGCCGCATCGCTTCCAGCACCGCGGGATGTTCGATCTGCGTGGTGATCAGATGTCTGCCCCGCCTGCAGGCCGCTTCCGCGCCGCCGATGATGGCGATGTTGTCGGATTCCGTGCCGCAGGAGGTGAAGAGCAGGTCCTTCTCCCCTGCCTTCAGGATCCCGGCCAGGGTCTTTCTGGCCTCCCGGAGACATTTTTCCGCCTCCACGCCTTTATGGTGCATGCTGGAGGGATTGCCGTAGGCCTCCAGATAAATTTGGGACATCCGCTCCGCGACCTCGGGAAAACACCTCGTCGTCGCGGAATTGTCCAGATAGATCTCTCTCATCGATATCCTTCCTGTGAGCGTCACTGTATCTCAAAGCGCAGGACCAGCCACGACAGAAATACCAGCGGCGCCGTCTCCGTCCGCAGGATCCGCCGTCCCAGCGAGATGGGGACGATCCCCGCCTCAGCGGCCGAAGCCGCCTCTGCCGGCGTGATCCCGCCCTCCGGGCCGATGAAGACACTCACCGTGCTCCCTTCCCGCAGGTCCTGCAGCCGCTGTTTCGTGTCGCCTGTATCTTCCTGCAGCTCATAGGGCATGAAGCCGGCCGCCCCCAAGCGCCTGCTGTACTCCAGCGCTTCCTTCCAGTCCATCGGCGCCGCCACGTGCGGCACCACGCTCCTGCGGGACTGCTGGGCGGCATTCTCGGCGATGGTCTGCCAGCGTTGGATCTTTTTGTCTGTTTTGGGTCCGCCCTTGTCCAGGCGGACTATGCTGCGCTCCATGCGGACGGGGATGATCTCCGTGACGCCCAGTTCCACGGCCTTCTGGACGATCCACTCCATCTTGTCCCCTTTGGGCAGGCCCTGGAACAGACAGATCTGCACCGGCAGCTCCGTATCGGCCTCCCGGATCTCCTCGATGCGGCACAGGACCTCCTGCGGCAACACGCTTTCGATGCGGCACAGATACTCCTGCCGCACCCCGTTCACCCTGGCGCTGATGGGATCTCCCGGCCTCAGCCGCAGCACGTTTCTGATATGGTTGACGTCCGGCCCCGTGATCGTGAGCGTCTCTCCCGAGAGCGCGGCCGGCTCGGCGAAGACATGCAGCATGGCTGTCCTCCTGTGTTGGTTATTCCCGCGGTGAGATCTGCGTCATTTCACCGCCGTGACACACCGCCACTCGCCCTGCGCGGTGATGCTCTCCACCGTCAGGCCCGCTCTGCGGCACGCGTCGGCCACCATCTCCTCCTTGCCCTCCAGGATGCCGGAGGTGATGAGATGCGCGCCCTGCTTCATGCAGGGGACCGCGGAGGGGATCAGAGGCACCAGCACCTCCGCCAGGATGTTGGCGGCCACTATGTCATAGCAGTCCCGGCCCACCTGTTCCTGCACGGCGGGATCGTCGATGAGGTTGCCCAGGATGATCTCCATGCGGGAGGGGTCGACGCCGTTGGCCCTGAGGTTGTCCAGCACAGCGGGCGGCGCGCAGGGGTCCAGATCGGTGCCCACGGCCGTGCCTGCTCCCAGCATCAGAGCCAGGATGGCGAGGATCCCGCTTCCCGTGCCCACGTCCAGGATCCGGCAGCCCGGCGTCAGGTTCCTGCGGATCTCCCGGATACAGAGCTGCGTAGTCTCATGCATACCGGTGCCGAAAGCCGTCCCCGGATCGATGTGAAAAGTCAGGGAAGGCGTGTAGCCGTCCTCCGTCTCCGGTTCCTCCCAGGAGGGGATCACGAGGATGTCGTCGATCCGGAACTGGTGGAAATACTGTTTCCAGTTGTTGATCCAGTCGACGTCCTCCGTCTCGTCCATGGTGACGGTCCCTTCGCCGGGATCACAGAAGGCCCGGAGATCGTCGATCACGGCTTCCATCCGCGCCTTCATCTCCTCCGGTGTGCAGGGGGCGGCCCCTTCCCCGGTGATCAGGGCGCCGTTTTCATCTTCCTCCACAAAAAAGCTGAGGACGGCGCTGCCGTCGTCCTCACCGCTTTCCGGAAGGATATCTACGAACATCTGCTCCTTTTCAGAAGCCGTCAGAGGCACGTGGTCCTCGATCTGCGCGCCGCAGAGTCCGATGTCCTCCATGGCGCTGATCAGGATGTCCTCCGCCTCCGCGCGGGTCCGCACCCGCAGCCGCATCCATTTCATGATAGCCTCTCCATGACGTGTCGGCAGCCTGCATCAGCAGGCTGCGCTGAAGAGCTCACAATGAGTCAGAAAACTTTCAGCCCTTCAGTGTTTCCAGAATCCTTTCTTCCTGTCCTTGCCGTCCCCCTTCTCCACGCGTTCCGCCTCGGAGAGGGTATCTCCGGTCACGGCATCGAACTGCTTGAGGAGGTCTCTGGCTTCCTTGCTGAGTTTGGTGGGCACGTCCACCACAAAAGTCACATAGTGGTCGCCGCGCACATTGCTGCCGCGCCCGGCGGGCACGCCCTTGCCGCGGAGACGGATCCTGGTGCCGGTCTGGGTGCCGGCTTTCAGGTCGGAGACCACTTTGCCGTCCACCGTATCGATCACCACACTGCCGCCCAGGGCCGCCTGGGCAAAGGAGATGTGCACGACGGAGAGGATATCGTAATCCTCTCGCTCGAAGACCGGGTGCGGGGAGACGATGACTTCCACAAGGAGGTCGCCTCTGGGGCCGCCGGCCGTCCCGGGCTCGCCCTTCTCGCGCAGGCGGATGCTCTGCCCGTTGAAGATGCCTGCCGGCACGGAAACTGAAAGCGTCTTGCGGCTGGTGATATAGCCTGTGCCGCCGCAGTCCGGGCATTTGTCCTGAATGATCTTGCCTGTGCCGCCGCAGTCCGGGCAGGACTGCACGTTGCGCACCGTCCCGAAGAAGGACTGCTGGGTAAAGACGACCTGTCCGCGGCCGTCGCACTTCGGGCACATCTTGGGGCTGGTGCCCGGCTTGCACCCGCTGCCGCCGCACTTCGGGCAGGGATCCTTCAGATTGAGCGTGATCTCCTTGTCCACGCCAAAGACCGACTCCATGAAGCTGATCCGCACACTGGTGCGCAGGTTGGCGCCCTTCATGGGACCGCCCTGGGAACCTCTGGTGCGGCCGCCGAACATATCCCCGAAGATCCCTCCGAAGATGTCCGAGAAATCAGCGCTGTTGAAGTCGAATCCGCCGGCGCCGAAGCCCTGCGAACCGTCAAAGGCGGCATGCCCGAACTGGTCGTACTGTCTCCGTTTGTCAGCGTCGCTGAGCACGGCAAAAGCCTCGGATGCCTCCTTGAATTTGGCTTCCGCCTCCTTGTCGCCGGGGTTGACATCCGGGTGGTATTTTTTGGCCAGTTTGCGGTAGGCCTTCTTGATCTCGTCCTCGGTGGCCGTTTTCTCGATCCCGAGGACCTCGTAGTAATCACGTTTCTTTTCTGCCATTTTCCAGTTCTCTTATTCACTGCGGCTGCCCAGGCCGCTCCCGCGGCCTGGGCACCCTGTTATTATCATTTATTTATACCGTGGTGACAAGTTGGCTCACTATGATAAACCAAATTAGGCGCCAACTAGTTTATACCTCTCTGTAGTCTCCGTCAACCACATCGTCATTGCCGGAACCCTGGCTGCCGCCCTGGCTGCTGTAGCCGCCCATGTCGGGGCCGGCACCCTGCGCGCCGCCCGTGCCCTGATACATCTGGGCGAACAGTGCCTGCGCGTCGTTCATCAGCTTCTCGCGGCCGCTCTTGAGGGCGTCCACATCGGCGTCGCTGATATCGCTCTGGTTCTGGGTGCGGTCGAGAACGGCCTTCAGATCCGCGATATCCTGCTCCACGGTGCTCTTCTGGGAGGCGGCGATCTTGTCGCCGGCTTCTTTCAGGGCCTTCTCGGTCTGGAAGACGATGGAGTCCGCTTCGTTCCTCGCGTCCACGGCCTCTTTGCGGCGTCTGTCCTCTGCCTCGTACTGGGCAGCTTCCTTGACGGCGCGGTCGATCTCCTCGTCGGACATGTTGGAGCCGGCGGTGATGGTGATGTGCTGCTCCTTGCCGGTGCCCAGATCCTTGGCGGAGACG
>CAMOJW010000017.1 GCA_946617225.1 uncultured Lachnospiraceae bacterium | reverse complement strand
TCCCCGGCACGATCCGGGAGCGGAGCGCCTCAGGGATCCTGTAGGTAAACGGGTGATCCAGCTTTCCGAAGGCGATGTCGATGATGATCTGGGCGTATTCCTTCATATCCTCTCTTTCGTGACGGCGGACCGGCCGGATCCCGCCGGGTCAGTTCCTCCCGGCCGCATCCTCCTCCAGGATCTGCGCGATGAGATCCCTCTCGTCCATGGGGTGTTTGACCCCGCAGATCTCCTGGTAGTCCTCGTGCCCCTTGCCGGCGAGCACGATGATATCGCCGGGCTGACCGTGATGGATCGCATAGGCGATGGCTTCTTTCCTGTCCGTGATCTCGATGTGCGTCCCGCCGGTGGGGGCGATACCTGTGACGATATCCGCGATGATCGCCTCGGGCTCCTCAAAGCGGGGATTGTCGCTGGTGATGATAGAGAAGTCGGCCAGCCTGCCGCTGACTTCGCCCATCTCGAACCGCCGCTGCCTGTCGCGGTTCCCTCCGCAGCCGAACACGCACACCAGCCTGCCGGGCTCATATTCCCTGAGGGTCTGCAGCAGGCTCTCCAGTGCCATGGCATTGTGCGCATAATCGATCATCAGCGTGAAGGCATCCGAGACATCGACCATCTCGATCCTGCCGCGGACGCGGATGCCCTGCAGAGCGCCTGCGATATCCGCCGGACTGACACCGAAATGTCTGCAGACCGCGATGGCGCACAGCGCGTTGTAGACGGTGAAACTGCCGGGCATCGGCACTTCTGCCGTCATGGCCGGGTCGCCTTCCGTGCGGAAACGGACTCCCAGCTGGCCGGGATGGCGCACCAGCTCCAGGTCCACCGCCCGCAGGTCATTCCCTTCCTTCAGGCCGAAGGTCTCCACCTGACAGGTGTGGTTCTCCAGCACTCTCTCCGTGTACGGGCTGTCCCCGTTCACGATGCCCACGCGGCACTGCCTGAACAGCAGGCTCTTGCAGTGGAGATAGTCCTCAAAATCCTTGTGCTCCGCGGGACCGATGTGGTCGGGCGACAGGTTGGTAAAGATACCCAGATCGAAGATGAATCCCTGGGTCCTGTGCAGCATCAGCGCCTGGGAGGAGACTTCCATGACCACGATCTGCACGCCCGCGTCCGCCATCTCCCGGAAGATCTCCTGCAGGCGCATGGATTCCGGTGTGGTGGTGGGAGAACTGAGGTGTACATCGCCGTAGGCCGCCTCGATGGTACCGATGATACCCACCTTGAAGCCGGCGTTCTCGAGCATGTTCCTGACCATATAGGTAGTGGTGGTCTTGCCCTTGGTGCCCGTGACGCCGATGATCTTCATCTCCGAAGCGGGATCCCCGTAATATGCCGCGGACATGAACGCCATGGCATAGCGGGAGTCGTGCACCCGCAGGATGACAGGTTCTCTGCCCTCCTCCGGTGTGAAGCCGCTCAGGTCCACGTGTTTCTGTATCACCAGGGCAGCCGCGCCGCTGCGCAGCGCCTGCAGCGCGTAATCATGTCCGTCGCTCCTGGCGCCGCAGATGCAGAAAAACAGGCACCCTTCCGTTATTTTCCGGGAGTCGTTGGTGATCCCGGTGACTTCTCTGTTTCTGAGGGACCGGATGATCTCCGGATCTGTGACGGGTTCGCCGTTCAGTGTCTCAAAATGATAATCCAGCCTCTGAGCAAGTTTTGCGATCTTCACGCCTGCCTCCTATCTGCTGATCCGCCAGTCTCTGATGATAAACTGAAGACCTTTGGTTCCGTTCCATTCATGGATGTCCGGTTCATAGACCATATCTATCCGCACATTGCCTCTGCCGGCCCGCAGGTCCGCCATGGCCTTGCTGAGCCCCGCCTCCTCCAGGAGGGTCTGAAGTTCCTCTTCCTCCCGAAAACACAGGAGGTCCAGAGGTCTGCTGGTACTGTCTCTCCCGCGCATACGGAGCACATTGCGGTTCCTGCCCAGGATGCGGAGCTGCTCCAGCCTGACGTTCCGGGTCACGAAAAGCGGTCTGGGATTGCCTGTCCCGCAGGGTTCCAGGAGACTGAACTCCTCCGCTATGCCCATGGTGATCAGACCCGGCGGCAGTTCCATGTCTATGTGCAGTTTCTCCGTCAGCTGGTCCTCGTCCAGCGTACACTGCTCATTGAGCGTCCTGCGCAGTTCATCCAGTCTGTCCCTCCGGATGCTGAGTCCCGCTGCCATAGCATGGCCGCCGAACCGCACCAGAAGATCCTCGCAGGCGTGCAGGGCTTCATACATATGATACCCTTCTATGCTGCGTCCCGAGCCCTTAAGGATGTCCCCCGAAGCATCGGTAAAGACAAAGACGGGCCGGTAAAAGGCCTCCTTGACCTTGCCTGCGATGATCCCGGCCAGGGATTCATGGCAGCCTGGCAGATACAGGACAAGTACTCTGTCACGCAGGTAATCCTCAGAGGCGATCAGGGCCATGGCTCTGTCCACGCCCTCCCTGGTCAGGCTCTTGCGGCTGTCGTTGAGGTCCCGCAGTTCCTGGGCCATTCTCAGGGCTTCGTCCCCGCTCTTCTCGCAGAACAGGTCCAGGGCCATCTCCGCGCTGTCCAGTCTGCCCGTGGCATTCAGGCAGGGCCCCAGGATGAAACCGGCGTGATAGCAGGTCAGCTGCTTCCCGGACAGGCCGTTCACCTCGATCAGGGCGCGCAGGCCCGGGTTGGCAGTGCGGGCAGCTTCTTCCAGACCTCTCCGCACCATGTAGCGGTTCTCATCCTGCAGGGGCATCACGTCACAGACGGTGGCCAGCCCGCAGAAAGCGTCCAGTTCCGCGGAGAGCGCCGGAGGCATCGCTCCGACGTCAGCCTTCTCCCACAGGAGGGTGCACAGTTTTCTCGCGACGGCGGCGCCGCAGATCTCCGGGAAGGGATAGCCGCTCCCGTCCGCCTCTCTGCGCTTGGGATCCACCACGGCCGCCGCGGGCGGCAGCAGGTAGCGTCTGGTCCCTTCTGAGATCTCAAAGGGGACTTCATGGTGATCCGTCACCACGGCCGTGATCCCGAGCTCCTCCGCCCTTTTCAGCGGTGCGGAAGCTGCGATCCCGTTGTCACAGGTGACGATCAGGCTGACATCCTCCTCCGCAGCTGTCTCGACGATCTCCCGGCTGATCCCGTACCCGTCCTTCATCCTGTGGGGCAGACGGACATCCGCACTGGCGCCGAGTGCGCGAAAAGTACTCAGCAGAATGTATGAGCTGCATATGCCGTCCACGTCGTAGTCGCCCACGATCCGGATCCTCTTCCCTCCGCGGATGTGGTCCAGGATCACGCTGGCGGCTATCTCCGCATCCGGCAGCAGTTTAGGATCATGCAGCAGCTGTTCGGAAGCAGAGAGAAAAGCGGCGGACTCCTCCGGCCCGACTACATCCCGGTTCCGGATGAGCCTGGCAAGGACGACGGAGATCCCCAGCCTGTCGGCTATTTCCCTGAAATCTGCTTTTTTCCCTGAGACCATCCACTTTCTGGGTCTCTCTGTGTGCAGCCGACTCATCCTGCTCCTTTCGGTCCGGTCCGGATGGGTTACTTGATGAAAGCACAGAGGGAGGATGCGCAGCATCCTCCCTCCGCATTGCAGCAGTCAGTACTCAGATGACGGTCTTGGCCTTGTTGCGGGCTTCGGCCTCTTTTCTTCTCTTTTCCCTGCGCTCTTTTCTGGAGAGTTTGGGGTCGTATTCCTCTTCCTCTTCTGCGTCAGCCTTGCCGGCTGCGGAGTTCCTGGGAGCTCTGACCTCGCTGCCCGCGCCGAGCTTCTGGCGGAGCATATACCAGACAGGGCCTGCCAGGCACACGGAGGAGAATCCGCCGGCCACGATACCCACCATGATGGGCAGGGCGAATTCCTTGACAGTAGCTACGCCGAAGATGTACAGCGTGAGGACCATGAAGAACGTGGTCAGGGAGGTGAAGATGCTTCTGGAGAGCGACTGTGTGATGCTCTCGTTCACGACATCTTCCAGCGTCTGGCCGGCGCGTCTCATGGACATGTTCTCACGGATACGGTCGAAAATGACGATGGTGGCGTTGATGGAATAACCGACGATCGTCAGCATGCAGGCGATGAAAGTGCTGCCCACGCTGATCCGGAGGATCGCATAAGCCGCCAGGACCACCAGAGTGTCATGCGCAAGGCAGATCACGGAGGAGGCACCGAAACGGATATCCTTGAACCGGAACCAGATGTAGATCAGCATCAGGATCAGAGCCACGATCACGGCCAGGACCGCATCCCTCTTCATCTCGCTGCTGATGGTGGAGCTGATGGTCTCGGAGGTCACGCTGTCCTTGTCGACCTGGAACTCATCCACCAGTCTGTTGGCCACTTCCGTGCTCTCCGTTGTGGTGAGCTCGCGGGTCTTGAAGATGACTTCATTGGTGCCGGCGACTTTCTGCACCTGCACGGTGGCATCTCCGGTCACATCCCTGAAAGTGGGGACGACGTCGCTGTTGAGCTTGTCCAGATCCATGTTCTCGTTGAAGGTGACACTGGTGGAAGTGCCGCCCACGAAATCAAGGCTGAGGTTGAGGGCAGATCCGCCGGCGGCATGGATGCCCATGGCGATCAGGCCCGCGCAGATCACGGCTGCGCCGACGCCGATGAAGGCCTTCCTGCGGCCGGTAAAACCGAGCGTAGCGGGCACTCTGGCCTGACCATAGAACTTGGGATCCTGCAGACCCAGCGCGTAGAAGACGTTCATCAGGAAACGGGTGATGAACAGCGCCGTGAACATGGACAGGATGATACCGATGGCCAGTGTGTAGGCAAATCCCTTGACAGTGCCGCTTCCCAGGAATCCCAGGACCGCAGCGGCGATCAGGGTGGTGACGTTGCCGTCGATGATAGCGGAGAGCGCCTTGCTGAAACCGGTCCGGATCGCGGCGCGGACCGTCCTGCCCGCGGTGATCTCCTCGCGGATACGGGCAAAGATGATCACATTGGCATCCACCGCCATACCGATGGACAGCAGGATACCGGCGATACCGGGAAGTGTCAGTGTGATGTTGAATCCGTTCAGGACCAGAGCGATCAGCAGGACATAGATGCACAGAGCAAGGACAGCTGCCAGTCCGGGGACCAGATAAGCGCCGATCATGAACACAGCCACGAGCGCAAAACCGATGATACCGGCTTTCTTACTGGTGGCGATGGCATCCTGGCCCAGCTGTGCGCCGACGATCTGGGAGCGGAGCCTCTCCAGTTCCACCTTCAGTCCGCCGATGCGGATGGTGGAGGCCAGATTCCTGGCGGAGTCGATGTCCGTCTCTCCGGTGATGACCGCGCGGCCGTCCGTGATGGCATTCCTGACGGAAGGGACACTGATGAAATGTCCGTCGTAGTAGATACCGATGCTCTCACCGGCGGCGTAGGCCCTGGTGGTGGCATCTGCGAATTTCTGTCTTCCCTCGTCGGTGAAGGTCAGGGAGACCACGATCTCCTGGTTG
Source organism: uncultured Lachnospiraceae bacterium (assembly GCA_946617225.1). Taxonomy (GTDB): domain Bacteria; phylum Bacillota; class Clostridia; order Lachnospirales; family Lachnospiraceae; genus CAG-791. Next base: position 16,318 of record CAMOJW010000017.1, on the reverse strand, counting down.
TTCATCTGGTCGGTCTGATAACCGGCCTGTGCGTCAGCTACGTCCGTTCCCGAAAGAACGGCGTCGCCGGTGGCGATGATATCGTCCAGTTCCCTGGTCAGCAGATACATGATCTGCCCGTCCTCGGTCATGCCCAGCTGATAGTTCTGATTGCCGTCGTCATCCGTCTGGCGGATGAAATACAGGGAGCCGGGCCTCCCCAGATCCTCCAGGATCTGGTTGGTCTCCGCGACGCCGGAGACACCGGGGATCTCGATGTTGATGCGGTCATTGCCTTCCGTGTAGACCTGTGCCTCGGTGCTGTAGCCGGTGACACGCTGCTGCAGCTTGTAGACAGTGTCGGACATGTCCTCCGCGGAGGGAGCTTCCTCCCCTGTCGCCTGGTAGGTGATGCTGGCGCCGCCAGCCAGGTCCAGTCCCAGTTTGATGTTGTGGTAGGATCCCCTGTGTCCGTTACCGAGACCGATCAGGGCCGTGTAGGCGAGGCCCGCCGTGATCACGGCTGTGATGATCAGTGCAATTGCCGCTCTGGATTTTTTCATTGAACTACTACCTCATTGACTTGCGATACTCTTACCGACTGCGCCTTACGCACAGTCATAAAATTATAGCACAGAATCCTCCCGGAGAAAACCACTTTCTTAACTAAGTGCCGCCGTGATGGCGATGGAAAGTTCCTCCAGCTGTTTGGGATCCACGGTATTGGGGGCGTCACTCATCAGGTCGACGGCATCCTTGTTCTTCGGGAAAGCCATGACGTCACGGATGCTGTCGGCTCCGGTCAGCAGCATCACCAGGCGGTCAACGCCATAGGCCAGGCCGGCGTGCGGAGGTACACCGTATTTGAACGCTGTCAGCAGGAAGCCGAATTTCTCATTGGCTTCCTCCATGGAGAGCCCGATCACGGAGAACATCTTCTCCTGGATGTCGCTGCGGTGGATCCTGACGCTGCCGCCGCCCAGTTCCACACCGTTGAGGACGATGTCATAGGCCTGGGCTCTGACGCGGCCGGGATCGTCGTCGATGTACTCCCAGTCCTCCTCCATGGGCATGGTGAAGGGATGGTGCATGGCGACGTAGCGGTCCTCCTCTTCCGACCACTCGAGAAGCGGGAAGTCCACGACCCAGAGGAAATTGAACTTGTCGTGGTCGATCAGGCCCAGCTCCTCACCCAGGCGCAGTCTCAGCGCGCCGAGCACGTTCCAGACGATGCCGTTTCTGTCAGCTGCAAAGAACAGCAGATCCCCGGGCTCCGCTTCCATCCTGTCGCGGATGGCGGCGAGCTCGTCTTCCGTCATGAACTTCGCAAAAGAGCACTTGACGGAACCGTCCTCCTTGACCGCCATGTAGGGAAGGCCCTTGGCACCGTTGCCTTTGGCCATGTCCGTGAGGGCGTCGATCTTCTTGCGGGGCATGCCTGCCTGGCCCTTGACGTTGATGGCGCGCACGGAGCAGCCCTTCGCTGCCGCGGCGTCCGCAAAGACGCCGAAACCGCAGCCCGCAGCCAGATCGGAGAGATCCTTCAGCTTCATCTCAAACCGTGTGTCGGGCTTGTCGCTGCCGTAGTCGTTCATGGCGTCGATCCAGCGCATCCTGGGCAGAGGGAGCTGCACCTCCACGCCGATGGCCTTCCTGCAGACATACTGGATGAGGCGCTCGTTGACATCCATCACGTCCTCGGCGTCCACGAAGGACAGTTCCATGTCCGCCTGCGTGAATTCAGGCTGGCGGTCGGCGCGCAGGTCCTCGTCGCGGAAGCATTTGGCGATCTGGAAATACCTGTCAAAACCCGAGCACATCAGCAGCTGCTTGAAGAGCTGGGGCGACTGGGGCAGGGCATAGAAATTGCCCGGATGCACGCGGCTGGGGACGAGGTAGTCCCTGGCGCCTTCGGGGGTGGATTTGCACAGGATCGGGGTCTCGATCTCCAGGAAACCCTCCGCGCTCATGAACTCGCGCATATACTGCACGATCTGGCTGCGCAGGATGATGCGGCGCTGCATGTCCGGTCTGCGCAGGTCCAGGCTGCGGTACTTCAGCCGGAGCTCCTCGCGGGTATTGAGGCCCTCCACGATGTGGAAAGGCGGGGTCTCTGCTTCGGCCAGGATCCGGGTATCCTTCACATGGATCTCAATGGAACCTGTCTTCAGATTCTCATTGATGCCGCCGTCGCGCCGTGTGACGACGCCGGTGGCGGCGACCACGAACTCCGCTCTCATGCGGGCCGCCTTGTCCATGTTCTCTGTGCCGCAGTCCTCCTCTTCATAGATCAGCTGGATCAGGCCGCTCCTGTCCCGCAGATCCACGAATACGATACTGCCCTTGTTCCTCTGTTTCTGTACCCAGCCCATGACTGTGACGGTCTGGCCGATATTCTGCTCCGAGAGCTCCGCACATCTGCAGGTGCGTTTGAGCCCTTTCATGGATTCCGCCATAATAACCTCCGGTCGTATCTTCCTGCTTCTATAATAACTGCGTTTCACGTTCCCTGCCGGCACGCCTGCCGCGGAATGTGTCTGGTCTCAGCCGCTTCCCGCCCGCAAAAGCGCGCAACAATTTTACACCGGCGGAGCCGGTGCCATCCTACGATTGTACATTCTTCCCGCCGGTTTTTCAATAGGCAGGTGGGAATAGGATCCGCAGAAACAGAAACAGACCGGGGCTTACCTGCCTGAAGGCAGGTAAGCCCCTCCTGTTTACGATGCCCGAGATGTGGGTCGCTCAGCTCATGCATATCCGCAGCTGCCTCTTTCCGGTCTGTTCGTACCGGAAACGTAGTTTTCATGGAATGCCATATTGATCTCCCGCAGTTCCCTCCTGCCATCTATATAGTCCTGGTACATGTCCGCAATGCCCATGGCACATCCGTCACAGGCGCCGTGGAGATTGCCGAGGGACTCCGCGACGATCCTCTCCCGCTCTTCTCTGGTCGTGTCTTTGATCAACAGGCTCTGAAACATATCTGCTCCCTCGCTCACAGGATCATCTCCCTCTCACAGGATCAGGTCCTTCAGGTCCCTCTTGGGCACATAGTGGCGGTCCTGCGCATCCCTGTAGTAATTGGTGCTGCCGTCGGCGCCGATCCCGGTCAGGATGATCTCCTCATCAGGCTTGCCGAGCGCCACGATCAGCAGAGGATGCATGTGCTCGGAAAGACCCAGCGTCTCACGCACTGAACCGGCGGTGAAATTGCCGATCATGCAGCCTCCCAGCCCCATCTCCACGGCGCCGAGCAGCATGGTCTGAGCCACGATGCCCACATCCTTCATGAAGCGGTTCAGGCTGTCGTTCACCTCGTCGTCCTGGCAGATCACGATGAACGCCGTCGGTTCCTTGCCGGGGTGCGGCAGCACCATGTCCGGCAGGCCTCTCGCCCACCGCGTCTCTCTCTGAAGCCTGGCAGCCTCTTCCTCTTCCCACACCAGACGGAACTTCAGCGGCTGCATATTCACGCTCGACGGGCACAGTCTCGCGAGTTCCACCAGTTCTGACAGCTGCTCCCTGGTCATTTTCACACTGTGGTCATACCCACGATAGCTCCTGTTGCTCCGCACCAGATCTTTCAGACTCATCTGCGACCTCCTTCGATACTGCTCAGTGCATCCGAATGCCTGCCCCCTGATTGTAGCATCGCAGAGCACCTCAGAGCAACCTGTCCTCTCCTCTTATACCTCGCTCTTATCCTCGCCTCGACGGTCTCTGTACAGCCCTGCAGTAATAACCTGTGCATGGCTCCTCGGCCAACCCTCTCACGAGCAGGCCGGCCATCACGGCGCCGGCTTCACGGATGCTCACCGCTCTTCCCAGCCGGCGGGCCATCTCCTCCCGCAGCACATCCAGTTCCTGCAGGTCGGCGGTATCGAGGCACTCCCAGAGCGCCCGCTCCGCCGCTCCGGTGATGACAGGAATCTGGCCCCGCAGACTGCCCTGACCATTGTCCGCGTCTCCGCTCTGTCCTGTGATCTCCGCTCCACACTGTCCTGTGCTCCCTGCTCCGCTCTGTCCTGCGCCCTGTGCTGCGCCCGCAAAGAGATCATTCCCGTTCGCGTCTGCGTTTTGCACCCCGATGCCCAGACGCATCAGGAGGTCGTCCGGGCTCAGGGCGATGAACGCTCCCTGCCGGATCAGACGGTTGCACCCGGCACTCAGGAGGTCGCCGTTGCGCCCGGGCACCGCAAAGACATCCCTGTCCTGTGCGAGCGCCGTTTCCACTGTGATCATAGTGCCGCTCTTCTCCTTGGCCAGGACGACCAGAAGGATGTCCGACAGCCCGCTGATCAGACGGTTCCGCAGCGGAAACAGACCCGGAATGGGCTTCGTGCCGGGCGGGTATTCCGACAGGACACCGCCTCCGCGGACGCCGGCCGACAGGGCTTCGTACAGTCTGTGGTTCTCCTTTGGATAGCAGATATCCGGTCCGTTTCCCAGGACGGCATAAGATGCCCCTCCCGCCTCCAAAGCCTCCAGCCCTGCGGCTCCGTCTATGCCTCTGGCCATTCCGCTGACGATCTGCACGCCTGCGGTCGCCAGCGTCCCGGCAAACAGAACAGCCTGCTGGATCCCGTAGCGGGAAGCAGCTCTGGCCCCGATCACGGCGGTGCTGGGCCTGTCATCGGAGGGGAGAGTGCCCCGGTAATACAGCGCCGAGGGCGGGTCCGGTATGTTCCGGAGTCTGTCGGGATAGTGCGCATCCTGCCAGGAAGCAAATCGTATATTTCCTTTTCGGAGCAGTTCCGCCTGAGCCCTGCGATCGGCATCGGATGTGCGGCTCATGGACTGAACAAGCTTCTGTGTCATCAGCATCCCCTGCCTTTCGGCCTGCCGGACCGGTTCCTCATCCTTACATCCTCTCAGGCTCCCGCGCAGGCACGTTTCCCGGATCTCCGCCTCCGTCATCTCAAACAGGCGGTCTGCCCGCTCCAGGCCGCCCGCGTACAGTGCCAGCACCTGCCGCCGGCTCAATCCCGCATCCCTGCACAGCCAAAGGGCCGCGCTGTCCGCATGATCTGCTCCGCTCTCTTCCCACTTTGTGTCTGTCAATAGTTTCTGCCCCCCTGCATGTGAAGATCCCTGTCCTCCGTTCCCCGCAGCAGACAGGCCTCCGCCAGATGATCCTCACGGATCTCCTCCGCCCCGTCGAGATCCGCGATGGTCCTGGCCACCCGCAGGATCCGGTGGTAGGCTCTGGCACTGATCTGCCTGCCTTCGAGGAGCTGGCGCATGAAGCGGTTCTCCCTGCTGCCCAGCCGGCAGTACCTGGCTGTATCCTCGGCCGAGAGTTCCGCGTTGAACGAGATACCCGTATCCGCATAGCGGAAACGCTGCCTGGCGGCAGCTTCTTCCACCCTCTGGCGTACGACGGGACTTTCCTCCCTCAGGGTATCGTCCGTTCCGCTCCTTGCAATGTCGTCCCCGGACATGCTTCCGCCGGCTGCACTGCTCCCCGTCTCCCCTTGCAGTTCCGAGATCCGCGGCTCCGTCACGTGCAGACGGATGTCCATCCTGTCCATGAGAGGGCCGGAGATCCGCTGTCTGTACATCCGCAGCTGAGATTCCGTACAGGTGCAGGAGGCCGAAGGAAAGCGGCCGCAGATACAGGGATTCCCCGCTCCCGCCAGCAGGAACCGCGCGGGAAACCGGAACGTCCCGTAGCTCCGCGTGATCCGGATCTCCCGTTCCTCCATGGGCTGTCGCAGCAGATCCAGCCGTATCCGGCCGAATTCGGGCATCTCGTCGAGAAAGAGGACGCCATTGTGCGCAAGCGATATCGCCCCCGGTCCGGGACTGCTGCCGCCGCCGATAAGGGCTGCCCGCGTGACGGTGTGGTGAGGAGCCACAAATGGCCGCTCCCTGATCAGGCTTCCGTCCTCCGGAAGCCTTCCGGCCACGCTGTAGACGGAAGAGACCTCCATGCACTCCTCCTCGCTCATGGAAGGCATCAGGCCTGGCAGGCAGGAGGCCAGCAGACTCTTGCCGGAGCCCGGAGGGCCAGACATGTAGAGATTGTGGTACCCGGCGGCAGCGATCTCGAGGGCTCTTTTGGCCTGGGCCTGTCCTTTCACGGCGGAAAGATCCGTATACCTGTGTCTACGCTGCGTCCTGCTGGCTGCCGCGTTGTCCAGACGTTGTTTCTGTTCCTGTATGACACGCTGTTTTCCCGCCGGATCCAGATTCATGAAAGCCACCAGTTCCCGCAGAGTACGCACGCCCGCACAGCGGACACCGGTTATGGCATGGGCTTCCGCAAGGTTGTCCATGGGCAGGATACACAGCGGCACCCCGCTGTCCATGGCCAGTTTGACTATGGCCAGAACGCCCCGCACCGGCCGGATCTCCCCGTTCAGGCCCAGTTCTCCCAGCACCAGTGTCTCTCCCACCGAGGAGAGCGGCACCGCCCCCTCTGAAACCAGCAGTCCTACAGCCACGGGCAGGTCTATCACTATGCCCCGTTTCGGGATATTGGCCGGCGCAAGGTTGACGGTGATCCTGCGCGGATCCATCCCATAGCCGGCATTGCGCATGGCCACGCGCACCCGCTCTCCGGCCTCCCGCACCTCGGTCCCCGCAAATCCCACCATGGAGAAAAACGGCAGCCCCTCCGTACAATCGATCTCCACCCTGATCAGATAGCTGGCGATCCCGCGCACGGCGCCCGATGTGACGACACTGTACATACGTCTGTTCCTTTCTGTTGTTCTTTTCTGCTGGCCCTTCCCGCTGTTCCTTACTGGTGTTCCTTGCCGGGCAGGCCGGCGTGTCAGCGCGGTAAGCCCAAGATTCTCTTTTTGTTTCCCAGGCTTACGGACACGGAAAAAACGTAAGCCTTCTGTTTATCTTTTCTATCTGGAGCTTATCGTCTTTAGAGCGCTGTAAGCCCTATATTCGGATTTCACTTCTCAGGGCTTATCGCCTTTGGTCCACTGTAAGCCCTGCCTTCTGGTTTTCTTTCATAGGCTTATCGATTTTTAAAGGGTATAAGCCTTGATCGCTCCTTCTGATCAGCAGGCTTAGGACTTTCGTAAGCTTCATTTTCTCTTTCCCTTTCTGCGGCTTACAACTTCAGAAAAGAAGTAAGCCTTGTACTGCATTTCCCTATCCTGGGCTTATCTAGCGGAGATGGATGTAAGCCCTGACTTGGGGTTTTCCCTTCAGAGGCTTACCCCCTCGAGACGCACGTAAGCCCAACGGTCCGTTTACTGATCTCGGGCTTATCCCGAGACTGCGCAAATATAGAAAAAAGAAGCCAGGATACGTTAAAACGTATCCTGGCAGTATAGTAACTCTATGTAAGCGCATTGTCAACGTATATCAGTATTCATATTCCCGTTAACACGTACTAATTGTAAAACAGATGCTCTGAACAGATATTCAAAACAGATACTCCGCCATCAGCACATTGCTGACATCCATCCCCTCCTCCGTGAGCGCATACCGGTCCCCTGTCCGCCGCAGCAATCCGGTGGCCAGCTGCCTGCGCAGGATCCCGCCGTACACGGAATCGAGCGAGACGCCGAAGCGCCGTCCGAATTCCTCGCCGGAGATACCCCCGGTCATCCGCAGGCCGAGGAACATGAATTCTTCCATCCGGTCCCTGTCACTGAGGATCTGCACGTCCTCCCGCAGATCGTCGGGCAAGGTGTTTCTGTTCCCGGTGTCGCTCCCTGTGCTGATCCCGGTACCGCACCCGGTCTCCGCCCGGGTCTCCCCTTCTCCCTTCCCGGACAGCAGCTTGATATACCGGCCCAGGTCCGTGATATTGCGGAAACGGGTCCCGTCCACGTAAGAAGAAGCACCGATGCCCAGGCCGAGGTAGTCGTGACCTGTCCAGTAACCGGAATTGTGGCGGCTCTCGTATCCCGGTCTGGCATAATTGGAGATCTCGTAACGGCGCAGACCGCAGGAGGCCAGAATGGCTGCGGTCTCCCGGACCATAGCCCTGTCCTCCTCCTCAGATGGAAGCGGGGGCAGTTTCATGGAGGCAAAAGGCGTCCCCTCCTCGATGATCAGGCTGTAGGCGGACAGATGCGGCGGTTCCAGTGCGGCGGCTGTCCGCAGCGACTCCTCCCAGTGGGACAGCGTCTGGCCGGGCAGACCGCTCATCAGATCCAGGCTCCAGTTCTCAAAACCGGCTTCCTGCACGGCGCGACAGCTGCGAAGTGCCTCTTCCGCGGTGTGGATCCGCCCCAGAAGAGACAGTTCCTCGTCCCGGAAGGACTGCACGCCCAGGGAGATCCTGTTGATGCCCGCAGCCCGGAGCTCCCGGAGGGTATCCAGGCAGAGCATATCCGATCCGGACCTGCCTGTCCCCAGCGTTCCCGGGTTGGCCTCCAGGGTGATCTCTGCCGCCTCCTGCAGGCGGAAAGAGGAGCGGATGCTGTCCAACAGCCGGTCGATCTGCGCCGCCGTCAGCAGGGACGGCGTCCCCCCGCCGAAAAAAACGGTATCCACCTTCGGGATCCCGCCGCGGGACCGGGTCAGGTCAGCCGCTGCCAGGTCCAGTTCCCGGCACAAAGCGGCAGTATACGCTTCTCTGGTCTCCTCCGCCGCCGGTGCGGACAGAAAGTCGCAGTATCTGCATTTCCGCAGACAGAAAGGGATATGCAGATACAGGGAGAGAGGCCTGTTCTCCTCTCTCCCTGCCGCACCCCCGGAGGGTCGTTGTTTCATACGAATGCTCCTAGAACGAAGTGGTGACAGGTCGACGTCCAATGGCGGCGACCTGCGTCAGAGGGCTCATAATGATTAACAGAACTAGAGCGCCCTCTGATTTAGTCCGAGCTGTCCAGCTTCAGCACATTCATGAAAGCTTCCTTGGGGATCTCCACGTTGCCGACGATCTGCATGCGCTTCTTTCCCTCTTTCTGTTTCTCGAGCAGTTTCTTCTTGCGGGAGATGTCGCCGCCGTAGCATTTGGCCAGAACGTCCTTGCGCAGCTGGCGGACGGTCTCGCGGGCGATCACGCGGCCGCCGACGGCCGCCTGGATGGGCACGTCGAACAGCTGACGCGGGATCTCGTCCTTCAGTTTCTCGCACATCCTGCGGCCGCGGTCGTAGGCACCGGCGGCGTGTACGATGAAGGAGAGAGCGTCCACGGGCTCTTTGTTCACCAGGATGTCCATCTTGACCAGCTGGGAGGTCTCGTAGTCCTTCAGGTCGTAGTCGAAGGATGCGTAACCGCGGGAGCGGGATTTCAGGGCATCGAAGAAATCGTAGATGATCTCGTTGAGCGGCAGCTCGTAGCGCAGGATGGCCCTGGTCTGCTCTATGTATTCGGTTCCGATGTACCGGCCTCTGCGCTCCTGGCACAGCTGCATGATGGGACCGATGAATTCGGTCGTCACCATGATCTCCGCGCTGACGATGGGCTCCTCCATGTGCTCGATGTTGGAGGGGTCAGGCAGGTTGGAGGGATTGGTGAGCTCCATCATGGTGCCGTCGGTCTTGTAGATCTTGTAGACGACGCCCGGTGCCGTGGAGATCAGGTCCAGGTCATATTCTCTCTCGAGCCTCTGCAGGATCACCTCCATGTGCAGCAGCCCCAGAAAACCGCAGCGGAATCCGAATCCCAGCGCCAGAGACGTCTCAGGTTCGAAGAACAGGGAGGCATCGTTGAGCTGGAGTTTCTCCAGGGCATCCCGCAGGTCGGGATATTTGGCGCTGTCCGCCGGATACAGGCCGCAGTAGACCATGGGCTGGGCTTTCTTGTAGCCGGGCAGGGCCTCCGCGCAGGGGCGCTGGTTCTCTGTCACGGTATCGCCCACGCGGGCATCCCGAATGTTCTTGATCGAAGCGGTAAAATATCCCACCATGCCGGCAGACAGCTCTTCGCACGGGATGAACTGGCCGGGGCCGAAATACCCCACTTCCACGACCTCCGCCACAGCGCCGGTGGCCATCATGCGCACCTGCATGCCCCTGCGGATCTGGCCGTCCCGGATCCGGATGAAGACGATGACGCCCTTGTAGGAATCGTACAGGGAATCAAAGATCAGCGCCTTCAGCGGCGCCTCCGGATCACCGTCGGGAGCAGGGATCCTGCTGATCACCGCTTCCAGGACTTCATCGATACCGATGCCCTGCTTGGCGCTGATGAGCGGAGCGTCCTCCGCCTCGATGCCGATCACGTCCTCGATCTCCTGCCGCACCTCTTCGGGGCGGGCGCTGGGGAGATCGATCTTGTTGATGACGGGAAAAACATCCAGATCATGTTCCAGAGCCATGTAGACATTGGCCAGCGTCTGGGCCTGGATGCCCTGCGTGGCGTCCACGACCAGGATCGCGCCGTCACAGGCTGCCAGCGACCGGCTGACCTCATAGTTGAAATCCACATGTCCGGGAGTATCGATCAGATTCAGGAAATACTCCTGTCCGTCCCTGGCCTTGTAGATCAGGCGCACTGCCTGGGATTTGATGGTGATGCCGCGCTCCCGCTCCAGGTCCATGTTGTCCAGGACCTGGCTCTGCATCTCCCGGCTCGTGAGCAGACCCGTCCGCTCTATCATCCGGTCCGCAAGGGTGGATTTGCCGTGGTCGATGTGCGCCACGATACAGAAATTGCGGATCCTCTCCTGCATGCTTTTGTCCAAACTTACCTCTCTCTCCTGTTTCTGTGCCTGAAACCGCCGGAAACCGGCGGAAAGAGTTCACGTCTCTCCGCCGGCAGTCCGTCACTGTGCTTGCAGATAGGCCGATACCTGCTTCTGGATCTCCGCGGCACAGTCTTCCGCAGAAGTCTGGCCGGCAAAAAACTTGTCAGATTCAGTGAAAACTATCCGCAGGACATCGTCGTCGTAGTAGATCCGCTGAGACAGTCCGCCGAGCCAGTCGATGTACGCCGTCGTCTCCTGTTCCGTCAGCGGGGTCCGCAGGATCTCCTCGTCCCCTACCATCTCATAGTATTCCGTTTCTGTCAGATTGCCGTTCTCATCCTCTTCATAGAAGGGCTGCTGCGCGTCAGCCGCCCTGTCACGCAGGGCTTCCAGGCTCACGGGCCATCCGGTGACCTCTGCCGCCTGATAGTCTTCCGTGAAGAACCTGCGGATGAAGCTCCACGCCTCCTCCTGAAGGGGCGATCTCCTGTCGATGCCCATGGGGGTCTGACCGGAGAAGACGGCCTCCGTCGTGCCGTCCAGAGGGAAACCGGCCAGTACGATATCAGTGCCGAAGAGCGTCTGCTTAAGATATCCGTACTCGAGGAAATCACTGATGATATCCGGGTACAGGACTGCCTTGCCGGCCCTGTACTGGATCTCACCCTCCTCCGGGTCGCTGTTTTCCTCGGTGATGGTGGCCGCAAAGGAGAGGATCTCCCGGAAACTCTCCTGGTCAAAGGAGCATGTTCCCGCCTGGGAGTCCACGAACTTCCTGCCCGCCATCTCGATCGCATACAGCAGGAAAGCGTCTCTCGTCATTCCGCCGAAGGCACCGGCGGAAGTGATCCCGTCTTTTTTGATCTGTTCCTGAAGGGCGGACAGCGTCAGCTTGTCCGCAGAAGCATACTTCCCGGCGGAAGCTGCCATGGCCGTGATATCAAACTTCGGTGTCACGGCGTAGAGCGCCTTCCCTCTGCGATATCCCGCCAGCACGCTCTCCAGCAGGCCGACCTGCGAGAGGGCCTGGTCTCCGTCTATCATCGGCTGCAGATCCGAGAGGACACTGTTTTTCAGGAAGCCATCGCAGTCCATATTGGGGGACAGATAGAGGATATCCGGTCCCTGGCCGTTCTTCACATCCGTGCGCAGCCGTTCCGGCCCCTCATCGGGGTACAGTTCGGAATACTCCCTCAGTCCGATCCGGATCCCCTCGTTCTCCAGATTGAACAGATAGATCTGCTTCAGGATCGCGTCGTCCACATGATAGCCGCCCAACGTCATCAGGATCGTCTCTTCTCCGCTCTCACCGGCCGGAGAGAGGACCATCAGATGCCGGTCTCCGTCTTCCACCTGCATCATAGCGACAAGACTGTCCGAATCCCCGGACACCTCGACCAGTCCCGCCAGATCCGCCACCCAGAGATCGGAGTCATAATAGTCTATGATCTTGACCGGGTCCTGCCCGCTCGTATAGCTGTAGATCCCGGTCGGACCGGCCAGCAGCAGATCACAGTCTGTTCCCGCGAAGAGGCCGTTGAAGCGCTGTCCGCCGGGCATGAGGACAGGATCGCCCGCCTTGCCGCCGGCAGCATCGATCTCACTGACATAGAGTTCCCCGCCGGCATAGCCTGCCAGAAGCGTCCTGCCTCCCGCGGAATGAAAGAGCTGTCCGTCAGTAAGCGCTTTTTCAGGGGCAAAATCAGTCACCAAAGTTCCGTCTTCGTCTTTGAAGGAGCTGATACCGTAATCGTCGCTCAGCAGGATCCTTCCGTCAGCGGCGCACAGCGATCCGGGAACATAGCCGCTCTCTTCCTCGTCACCGGAGGGTTTGAGTTCGCGCACCCACCGGACCTCTCCGTCCGGATCTACGCTGTACAGCTGATAGATCAGGCCTGTATCCTCGTCGTCCGCGCCGTCCTGGGCAAAAGAGGCTGTGACACAGTACAGCTGCCCCTTTTCGTCAAGGCACCAGGTCTGCAGGATATCCAGCTCCGGGATCTCTACCTGATCCTCCCGGTAATCCTGACCCTCTTCGTCGACGCTGACCAGTACATAGGGGCCGGACAGAAAACCGTTCTCGTCCTGATAGGTCTTCAGGCTCACGATCCTGCCGCCGCCCGCAGCCAGTCCGTTGAGAGAGAACAGATCGATGTCCTCTTCCGTGGTCACTTCCTGCGCGTCATAGGCCAGTTCAGAGGAGAAGAAAGCGATCTCTCTTGCCTCGGTCTCGGCCGCTTCCTCCGGAAGTTCCTCTTCTGTCATTTCTTCTGCCTGTTCTTCCGCCTGTTCTTCCGGCTGCTCCTCAGCCTGTTCCTGGGTCTGTCCATTGCCGCCGCAGGCGCTCAGTACCAGCATGACGGCGGCCATGCAGACTGCCAGCAGTGCTTTCCATCTCTCAGATCTCATCATGCCTCTCCTTTCATGGCCAGTCGCTCAGCTTCCAACTGTCTCACCAGCTCCGGATACCGTCTGGCGGCCTCCCGCTCATAGGCGCGGTCCTGCATCTCCCGGACGATGCCCAGCAGCGTCCACTGTTTATGCGTGAAATAGTAAAGGATCAGATACAGTACATACAGGGCGGGCAGTGCCGTGAGCAGACACTGGAACAGGAACAGCACGGACAGGATGTCCTCCCATCCGCGGGCAGCATTTTCCCAGAACGGGTAGGAGACATTGCCGATCCGCATGCTCCTGGTCCAGAAATTCAGCCAGCCGCCGGAGAGCGCCATTCCCTCATATCGCCCGGAATTCTCCACGACAGCGTAATCTCCTTCTCCGAGACCGATCCTGGAACGGACCAGTTTCTCAGCGTAACCGTCCACCGGATCCGGCAGTACGATCTCATAGCACATGACCTTGCCGTTGTCAGAATAAGCCGTATTCTGTGTGCCGATGCCCTCCGGCAGCGCCTGGACCGCTGTCCCGCCTGCGGCATCCGCCGCATCTGCACCCGTCGAATCTGCAGCCGTATCCTCCGCTGCCGTCGAGTCGACGGTGCCTCCGGTGGGATCCGCTCCGACAGACCCGAAGGATCCTTCACTGACATCCGGGTCGTCGATCTCGTCAGGCTCATAGACGTCCGGAGGCTCGTAACCTCCGGGCTCGTACCCGCCCGGTCCGTCACTGCCCGGACCGTCACTGCCCGGCATATCAAAACCACCGTCTCCGGGAGTGCTGTAGTCCCCGGCCGTAGACGTCACTGAGATCCCGGCAGGTCCCGCATCGGCATGCCGCTCCCACACGGGCGTCTCTGCAGCCGCTGCAGTGTCATACTCCGTATAGCCGTGGGCGACATACGCGTTCTCTGTCGTCTCGTCCGCGCTGTCTCCGCCCGAAAAGGTCTTCCTGGTGCCGTACTGGAGCATGGTCTTGTAAGCCACGAATACCGTTGACCGGTCCAGTCCGGCGGTCTCATAGAACATGCCCTTTTCGCGGCGGTAGACGCCGGCGATGAAATGATTCATGTCGCCGATCAGAACGCTCTGCCCGACGACATCGGAAGAGCCGAACAATTTCCAGGCAAGATCCTCGTCGATGAGGATGCGGTCTTTCATCAGGTCGTCCCCGTCAAAATAGCCGCCCGACACGAGCTCCAGCGGGTGGAAGCTGAAGAAATCGCCGCCGATCCCCACTGCGTCCACATCCAGGGACTGCCCCTCATGTTCGACGGTCAGGGCCCCCGTCGTGCTGAAGGCATCCAGCAGCCCGCGGGCGGACTCCTCCTCCGATACGGCCACGGAGTCCTCTTCCAGGCCTTCGCGGACGTTGTAGGCCAGTTCCTTCAGATTGTCCTGCGTGACCTCCGCGCTCTCGGAGAAAAAGACACTGACCTGCGCATACCCGCCTCCGGGCGCCCAGCGCTCAGCCTCATTCTGGTCCGTCATCGTGCTCCTTCTGCAGAAGCGGATGCCGTACAGCGCAGCGGAAATGAGCAGACTGTACACACAGAGGACCAGCCCCCGTCTCTGCCAGTTCTGCAGCACTTTTCTATTCTTTTTTTCCGCCTTCTGTCCTCTCAAGCTTCTGCCTTTCTTTTCATCGTATATCCGCTGTCTGCGCAGCGGACTGTGCTGACGGACTCACTGGGATACAGCGGACTTACAGCCCCGCATCGTCAGACAGTCTCACCTGCATCCCCGCACTCACGGGTTTGGTGGAAGTCGTGATCACATACTCGTAACCGGAGAGATTGCCGCTGATGGCGGAGCTTTTCTCATCTTTGGCAAGGATCTGCACATCCACGCGGGATGCCGTGTAGCGGTTGCCCAGTGGGCTGGTCCTGCTGTTGACGATCAGGATGAACTTGCCGTTGTTGTCCTCCCTGACCGCACTGTTGGGAACTACGAGATCATAGTCCTTGGAGGACTGTCCCACGGAGAGGGACACCTGTTCCCCCGCCTCGATCTCGGGGCAGTTGATCTCGAATTTCAGGACCCTGCTCCCTCCCGGGTCCGCGGGATCCGCGCTGATGGACAGCAGTTTGGCGGAGAACTCACTGTATGCCCACGCGTTCTGCGGGCGCGCCTCATCGCCGGTGCGCAGGCCCTGCGCCTGCTCCCTGGTGACCGTGAAGCTCACGGTCATGGCATTGCCTTCCCGCCGGATCACGGCGGCAGGCGTCTCTCCGCCTACGGTGTCTCCGGCCTGATAGGTCACGGTAGTGACCGTTCCGTCTATCGGGGCAGTGATCTCAGCTTTTTTCTCCTCTTTCTCCAGGGTCTCCACCTTCTGCTTCGCATCCTGGACCGCTTCATAGAGCGCCTTGATATCGATCTCCGCCTGGATCCCCGAGACTACAGCGTCTCTCTCCGCGCTCGCCTTGCTGAGGGCGGCGTCCGCCTGTGCTTTGCGGCTCTCGGCTTTGGTCAGATTGGCGCCTCCGCTGCTCTGATATTTGGCCACCTCGGCCGCGGCATTGTTGCTCTCTTTCAGTGCCTTCTCATAATCGCCGGTGGCTTTGCTCACCTTGGACTGCATCTCCTTCTCGGAGAGGAAATCGCCCTTTTTGATCCTGTTGATGGCGTTATCCGTGAACGTGCCGGAAAAAAGTGCCTTCTGGAAGCTGGCTTCCGCGCTTTCCAGGTTCTTCCTGGCGCTGATCAGGTCATTGGACTCCGTGTCCTCCAGTCTGTAGAGGACGTCCCCCTTCTTGACCTCGTCCCCCGGGTTCACGTCCACCTCGGCTATCCTGCGCCCGGCGGCGATATTGACATTGTAGGGGTCCTCCACAATGGCTGTTCCCGTGCCTCTGACTTTGGGAGAGATCTCGCCGGCCTCCACATACTGCGTGGCCACCTGCGGAAGGGTGTAATTCAGGATCGTATTGGAGAAAAACGTGAGCACCAGCATGATGATCAGGAACACGATCACCACATTTTTGATCCCGTTTCTCCTCTTCAGGGACCGCAGCGCCTTCTGCGCCTCGAGGTCCTGCGTGATATCGTTCTTTTCAAATTCCATCCTGTCTCTCCTGAAAACGTGTCGGCAGACACTCTATCCTTTAACACTTCCCTGATACAGGATCCCCTCCACCAGGTACTCTTCGCCGTACAGAAACATCAGCATGGGCAGGACCATGTAGATCACCGCCACCGCAAAGGCGAGGGATATCTCGCCTGTATTGATCCTGGACAGATAGACCGACAGCGGGTGCATCTCCGGGTCGGAGAGCAGGACCAGCGGCTGCTCCACCATGTTCCAGTAGTCGATGAAGATCAGGATGCCGA
>CAMOJW010000016.1 GCA_946617225.1 uncultured Lachnospiraceae bacterium | reverse complement strand
ACTGCCAGCGAACGTTATATCTGCCGTGAAAAAAAGGAAATATCACGGAGGAAACAACGACACTGCCAGCGAACGTTATATCTGCCGTGAAAAAAAGGAAATATCACGGAGGAAACAACGACACTGCCAGCGAACGTTATATCTGCCGTGAAATAAAAGAAATATCACGGCAGATATAACGATAACAGAAATCTTCAAGTAAGCATCAGTTGTGATGACGATCAAAGGACAGGATGATCCTCCGTCTTGTATAAGTGATCGCCTCACAGGAGACCTGCCTCTCCTGCGGCCTTATAGAACACGGAGAGAGGGATGAAACTCTGCGCAAACGATTTGGTGGGCTCGCCCCGCAGGATGACCGTCCCCTCCAGGGTGACTTTGTTTCCTATGGCGAGGTGCGCGCCTGCCATCGCCTGCCGGAAAGTGGCCATACCGGCCTTCAGATAGCGGACGTCGCCGCTCAGTTCATAGGCGATGGTCATCGCCTCCAGCACCAGGGTGTTGTTCTCCAGGCGGTCCAGGCTGGGGAGTTCTTTGTAAAGGAAGAGTCCGTTGGGCAGCAGGCAGCTCTCGATCAGATCGTCGGCCGCATCCAGGAGCATCCGCTTGATCTCCTCGTCGGGGAATATGCGGTAGTAGCGGGCGAGGCTCCCCATGGCCACGGCGATCATGAACGTGACGTGTATGAGCGTGTTGTCGGTGTAGGGGGAGACCCAGCTGCCGTACGTGTCGGTCCATTCCCGGAAATGCCGGACGATCCAGTTGGCTTTGTCCAGCCAGCGGTCGTCCCCCGTCTCTATGTACAGAGCTGTCAGGGTGCGCAGCGCCCAGCCGGTCTCCCGGGCATTGCTTTCGCCGCTCACCTGATAGGCCGGGGTATCCAGAAGCCTGCGCACATTGTCGCCGATGCCGATCGCGGTCTCCAGAGCCCGTCGGTCGCCCGTGAAGTGGTAGAGATCCAGGAGGCCCTCCACCCACTGGTGGGAGCAGACCATGGTGCTGTCCAGGACGTGACAGCGGCAGTGCTCCCACTGACCGCCCCGGAGCAGGGGATCCTTGCTGTAGTGGCACACGTCCACGTCCATCCAGTGGCTGCCGGAGGCGATGAGGTAGTCCAGGAAACGCCGCTCTCCGGTGCGCATGTACAGGAGCGCGCACGCGTGGGGAAAATCATACTCATTGTTGGTCCACACCAGCATCCCGCCCCCGCGGCCCTGGTTGGTGTAGCCGGGATCCGGGGCGTCCCCGAAATTCAGCATCCCGAAACTCCGCGTATGCGCGTCGCACCGGCTGATCAGCGAGATCTCCACATCCGGGATCATGTGTTCCGGCTTGACGAAGATGTCCGGCGCCACGCCGGCGGCTTCGAAGACGGAGGGGTCCAGACGGGGCCTGTCGGGCATCTGGTAGATCAGACTGCGGTCATCCAGCTCGGCGAGAGGCGTCTCCAGGCCGTGGAAATGCAGGAGAAAACGCTGCTCCCGGCTCATGCCTGACTGGAGGACGACTTTTTCCGTGTTCTCGGGGACGAGCATGACGGAGATGCCGTTCCGGTCGCTCCTGACGGCTTTGGGATAATTCTGATGCGCCTGAAACACCGTGGCGCACACGCCTCCGCTGCTGTCGGTGCGGTCCGCGAAAAGCGTACCATAGAACACCTCCGTAAAGTGTTCGTTGGCTTCGTTCATCAGATAAGCGGTGTCGATGACGCGCTGAACGGGCGCCCCGTCACTGACGCGGAAAGAGGTCTTATAGTTGGAGATCGCGACGCAGCAGCGCACGTCGCTGTCGCGCAGCTGTTCTTCCAGCCGAGGCAGTTCTTTAGTCCCTGTGGTCTCCAGGACCAGGCCGTCCCCGGCACGTTCTGCGACGGGAGCCGGGGCGGACGGAGAGCCTGCGCCGGAAATGTATGAAGCGCCGGCAGTGTCCGCAGCGCAGGAAACGTCCAAAGCGCCGGTAGCGTCCGCGCACACGGAGTAGACCAGCGAAGCCGCGTGCAGAGGTCCCGAAGTGGTGTTGATCAGCCGGAAGGCGATCTCCAGCCACGGTTTGCCCGCGTGCACGGTGATGCGGGCATCGAAGCGGGAGGTCTCCTCCGGGACATCGGGGTCCTCCGGCAGCGGGTCGCCGTCACAGCGGTCGGGGCCCTCCGGCAGCAGGTCGCCGTCGCAGCGGTCGGGGCCCTCCGGCAGCAGGTCGCCGTCGCAACGGAGGACAGCGGTCAGAGGACCTGCCTCCAGGATGTCCCATTCGCCGCAGCGCAGGCGGCAGATCTGTCCCTCGCCGGTCTGCAGGACGGGCCCGCGCAGCTGTCTCGGACCGTACAGGGTCCGGCCGTCCCACAGGGAGTCTATCAGGTTCCCGCTGTTGTCCGCCAGTTCGATCCGCAGTCCGCCCTCTCCGCCGTCCACGGTCACGCGGCCGTTTTCCGTGAGGACATGGACACCCTCGAAAGTCGGCGCGGGTCCGGTGGAGAGTCCTGCCTCCAGGTCCTTGCTCCTGCCGGCGGGCAGATCCACCTGCATGCGGGCGAACAGGTAGCGGACACTGCCGTCCCTGTGCCGGGAGGTGACCAGGGACTGTACGGGCAGTTCCGTGTCCCCGTCGAGGATCTGCAGGCGCATGCCGTCCCGGAAGGCGCCTTCCGGAAAAGGGATGCAGACCGTGCAGGGTTCCGCTTTTCTCTCATAACGGTACAGTTTGGGGAAATGGAGCTTCATGGGGGCACCTCCTGGGACTGACAGATCTGTCACTATAGACTGATCTGACGGATCGATCACTATAAACTGATGTTACCACAGAGCGGCCCGTTCGGGGGGCAGATTCCCGTCCGGTGCCGGCGCGTTACGAAGATTATAACAGTCCTGCTTCCCGGGAAGGCTTTTTTTCGGGAAGGCGGGAAGGTATACTGAGAGTGAACGCAGTGCGGCGCATCGCCGCAGCGAGCGGCACTTCTGAAGGAGGAGAGCAGAATGCAGGGAGAAGACAGGGACACACGTCTGAAACAGGCCGTCCGGGACATGCGGGACACCCTGAATGCGGTCACGCAATATGCCCGCAATGCTTATGCGCTGGCGGAGGATCCGGAAGCGGTCCGGGAGTACCTGGGCAGGATCGATGCGGCGGGGCGTTTCCTGCAGTCCCTGACGGACGACTGCTGGGAGATCCTGCAGACGGAACCACAGGCGGGGGCTCCGGAGAAGGAACCCGAACTCACGCAGGAGGACCTGGAAGATCTGGCGGGCAAACGGATCCTGCTGGTGGACGACAACGAGATCGACGCGGATGTCGCCAGCATGATCCTGGACCTCTATGAGGTGGAGACGGAGACCGCGGAGAGCGGAGAGACGGCCGCCGCCATGATCCGGGACAACGGAGACGGCTATTATCATGCGGTCCTGATGAATCTCGACCTTCCTGACATGAGCGGTATCGACACTGCCAGGACCGTCCGCGGGTTCGGCGGGACCTATTTCCGGAGGCTGCCCATCATCGGCGTCAGTATCGACGCGCCGGAGGAAGACATTCGCACAGCCCTGTCTGTCGGGATGGACGACCATATCCTGAAACCTTTCGATCCGGAACAGCTGGTGAGAATGCTCCGGAGACTGATGTGACCGGGCGGCAGAAACAGACGGTGAGGATGCTGCGAAGACTGATGTGACCGGCCTGAGGAACGACAGCACAGAGAAGGCGAACAGCAGGAAGAACAGCAGGAAGAACGGCAAGGAGAACATCAGGGATAACAGCAAGGAGACAGCATGAGGACAGAGATCAGGGGACAGCAGTTTGACGAGGAGAGGGCACTTTACAACGCGCAGCATACGGATGTGGCGGAGTGTGTTTTTGCCGGACCGGCGGACGGGGAATCCGTCCTGAAGGAAGCCAGGGACATCACTGTCAGGGACAGCCGCTTCTCCCTGCGGTATCCTCTCTGGCACGTGCAGGGTTTTACCATGGAGCGGACCACCATGGACGAACTGACCCGCGCGGCCATCTGGTACGCCAACGACGGCATCATAACGGACTGCACGCTGAGCGGCGTCAAGGCGATCCGGGAATGCGGAAATATCCGGCTCAGGGACTGCCGGGTGGAGTCCGCCGAATTCGGGTGGAAGAGCAGCGGCATCGCGCTGGAGGATACGGAGATCACCTCGGAGTATATCTTCCTGGACAGCCGGGACGTGACCCTCAGGAACGTGCACATGAAGGGCAAATATTCCTTCCAGTACGTGGACGGCCTGCTCATCGAGGACTGTGTCCTGGATACCAAGGACGCTTTCTGGCACAGCCATGACGTGACGGTCCGGAACAGTGTGGTGAAGGGCGAGTACCTGGCCTGGTTCTCCGACGGGCTGACGCTGGAGAACTGCCGCATCATCGGGACACAGCCGCTGTGCTACTGCCAGAACCTGCGGCTGATCGACTGCACCATGGAGGAGACGGACCTGTCCTTCGAGTATTCGGATGTGGACGCCACGGTGAAAGGGCATATCCTTTCCGTCAAGAATCCCCACTCCGGGCGGATCGTCTGTGACAGCGTCGGGGAGATCATCCGCGAGGCGCCCGTCATGGAATGCACCGGAGAGGTGATCGTGCGGTAAGCAGCGAGCTGTTTGGTTTTTCAGGGGTAAGGGAGAAGCACATCTATGGAACAGATCAACAGTATCAAAGAGATCGCGCAGATGTGCGGTGTCTCGGCCAGTACGGTCTCCAGGGTCCTGAACGGTAAGAGCTATGTCAGGGAGGAGACCAGGCAGAAGGTCATGGAAGCGGTGCGTACCACCGGTTTCCGCCCCAATATGATCGCCAAAAGCCTCAAGCGGGGGTATGCGCGGACGATCTGCCTGATGGTCCCGAGTTACGGCAACATGATCTTCCCGGAGATCATGCGCGGCGTGAACCAGGTGGCCAGGGAGAGGGGATATACGGCCTTTTTCAATATCACCGACGAAAAAATGGAGAACGAAGCGGCTGCCTACGACCAGATGCGCAATCTGCGGGTGGCCGGCTTTATCATCTGCAGCGCCATCGGTGATGAGTCACTCATCTATCAGCTCCGGGAGGAGGGAGTCCCGCTGGTCCTGGTCAATCGTTTCCAGAAGGAGGACGTGGGCAGACTGGACACGATCGCGATCGATAACTACCGCGCAGGCTACGTCTCGACGCAGTTCCTGCTGCGTGCGGGGAGAAAACGCATCGCCATCGCCTGCGGGGATCCGGAACTGGACCTGTATAACGAGAGATATCGCGGCTATGCGGATGCGCTGCGCGAAGCGGAAATAGAACCGGACCCGCAGCTGGTCCTGCGGGAGCCCCCGGAAGGCCAGGACGGTTTCTATGACATCGTCAAGAGGATCATGCTGGGGGAGGATGCGCCGGATGCCTTCTTTGCCACCGCGGATTCCAAGGCGTTCGTGATCATGCGCGCGCTGCACGACCTGAAGATCCGGATACCGCAGGACGTCGCTGTGATCGGCATCGACAACGTGGAGCTCTCCGCCTACATGGAGCCCCCGCTCACCACGGTGGCCCAGCCGCTGACCCGGATGGGCAGGGAGGCCATGACCAGGCTGCTGTACCAGATCGAGTACAAGAAGGAGAATGGGATTCTCCCGCCGCCGGAGAATATCACCCTGCCGTTTGACCTGCTGGTCAGGAAGTCCACCTGACGGCAGGAAGCAGGTGCCCAGGATAATAAACGCATAAACGATCCCTCGAAGACCCGCTCTCGCTCATCAGAAACGCAGCGGTACTAACATTTTTCCATCGCTTAAAAGCTCAAAAGCGTGCCGACAGCCTGCTTCAGCAGGCTGCGCCAATGGGCTCACATTGATGAACTGGGCATAGCGCCCATTGGTGACGGCGTTTCCGAAAGGTCTTCGAAGGATGTTTATGCATTAAGCACAGTGCGATGACCCGCTCATGCGACATCTTTCCTGCCGCAGTGGTTGTTTCGACGGCAGATCTCAACAGCAGGCGGTGGCAAGTGCAGGTGGCGGGTATCGGCGGCGGTAACTGCAGCAGGTTTCAGCGGCAGGTATTAGTGGCAGGGCGGTGTCAGTTGCGGGGATCGAGGCCGCAGGCACGGGCAAAGAAATGGGCGCCGCGGCGCAGCGCGTCCTCCGCGTCATCCATGATCTTGCTGTAGTGGATGAAGGCGTGGAGGGCGCCTTTGTATTCCCTGTACTCGCAGGGGAGGCCCTTGGCGGTCAGGATGTCATAGAGCAGCAGGCTGTCGTCCCGCAGGGGATCCAGTTCGGCGGCGACGATGAAGCAGGGCGGTACGCCCCGGCTCAGGTCGTTGGAGAAGATGTTGTAATAAGGGCAGTCGATCTGCGCCTGGTCCCCCAGATACATCCGGGTGTAGTAGGCCAGATCCGCCTCGGTCATGCCGTCCCAGGAACCGCCGTGCAGGAACTGGGAGCGGCTCTGGGTGAGACCGAACATGCCGTAGTAGAGCACGTTGGCCTTCAGGCGCGTCATGTCAAAACCGGTATCCCGCAGGTACAGCGTGACGGCCATGGAGAAGTTGCCGCCGCCGGAATCTCCCGCGAATCCGATCCGGGAGACATCGACGCGGAGATCGGCCGCATGGTCGCAGACGTAGCGGACCACGGCCGCGCACTCTTTGATGGGCTGCGGGTAGCGGGCTTCCGGAGCCAGGGTGTACTCGATGCCGATCACGGCCATGCCGCCGTAGGCGGCCAGTTTTCTCTGTGTGAGGCCGTGGGTATCGTTGTCACCCAACACGTAGCCGCCGCCGTGGATGAAGAAAAGCACCGGCAGACCGTCGGTCTGCACGGGGCGCAGGAGACGCGCCCTGACGGTGTGGTCCTCGAAGGGGACTTCGAAGTTCAGGACTTCCGCCATCTCCGGGCCTCCGCTGTTCCAGCGGGCCCTCTCCCTGCGGTAGGCGGCCCGCATCTCCTCGTAGGTGCCGGCGCCTGTGTCGAACGCGTCGGCATCTTCCTGCTGCATCTCCAGAACTTTGGCCTGCTGCGGGCTCACAAGTTCCAGATCGTTCCATTTGTTTCCGGGAAACATATTCAGTTTGATCTCAGACATGGCTCCGTCCTTTCACAGTGGATCTTCGATAGTTCGATGAAATCTATTCAGTTGCCCGTTATGTTCAGATATGTTATCATGCAGATAACCAAAATCGTTCTGCCACAAAACCGTCGCTTAATTGCAGAGGACAAGGCTGTTTTGCATCTCAACGGAGAGACAGGCAGCCGCCATCTGTCTGCAGGGAAGGTGTTCATAAACGATGGTACAGTATTACAACAGCGGAGAAGGAAACTCCACGGCACTTGGCGCCTATGTCAACGAGATCATTGAATTCGTGCAGGCATACAGCGACAAGATGAACGTCATGCGCGATTACGGGAACGGACAGCCGATCAAGACCGTGGAAGTCTACACGCTCTACCTGATCGAGCAGAATCCGGGCATCACCGTCAGCGGACTGGCGGAGAAACAGCGCCGCACCAAGGGCACGGTCTCCACGAATGTCACCACGCTCGAAAAGAACGGGTACATCTACCGGGAGAAACGCAGCGACAACGCCAAGGTGGTCCACCTGTACACCACACCGGCAGGACAGCGGCTCAGCATCCTCTACAACGCCTTCACGGCCCGCGTCACGCGGAGAGACCAGGACCTGCTCCTCAGATCCTGCTCGCAGGAGGAGATCAACGCCTTCTGCCGTGTCCTGCACCAGTATCTCAAGGTGATCACCGCCGACTGGGATACCAGAAAATGATATACCGGCCTCCAGGGCCCATGAGAGGGAAAGACGGACGTAAGTCCGTCTTTCTTTGCGTTAGGGTCTGGGATCAGGAGAGCAGCTGTTTCTTGATCTTGCCGGTGGCAGTCCGCGGAAAATCATCCACGAACTCCCAGATCGTGGGCACCTTGAACCGGGCGAGCCGCTCCCAGCAGTAGGAGCACAGATCCCCCTCCGTCAGGCTGGAGCCTTCCTTCAGAAGCACGAAGGCCTTGACCGCCTGGTCGCGGATGGGATCGGGGACGCCGATCACCGCCGCATCCGCCACCTCCGGGTGGGAGGTGAGGACCAGCTCCACCTCCAGGCTGCCGACGTTTTCGCCGGCCCGCTTGATCATATTCTGCTTGCGGTCCACGAAGTAGAGGAAACCGTCCGCGTCCAGGTAGCCCCTGTCGCCGGAATGGAGCCAGTTTCCCTCGGGATACAGTTCCCGGGTGGCCGCCGGATCCTCGAAATAATAGGGGACCAGCGTCTCGCCGGGGATCCCCAGCACACAGATCTCCCCGACCTTGCCGGGAGGCACCTCCCTGCCGCTTTCGTCCGTGATCTTGATCTTGTAGGAGAGGGCCGGCCTGCCGACGCTGGGCCAGCGCTTCTCCCCGGTCAGGGGAGCGCAGGTGACCCCGGTCACCGTCTCCGTCATGCCGTAGGAGTTCAGGAGGCTGACGCCGAATCGCTCCTCAAAGGCTTCCTTTTCCTCGTTGCTCAGGCCCATGGAGAAATAGATCTGTTTGATGCAGTGATCTCTCTCCCCGGGGACCACGGGCTGCATCAGCATCGTGCGGTTCATGATGGACATGGTGTCCGTGAAGTTGGCCCGCAGCTCGCGGACCTGTTTCCAGAAGCGACGTGCGCTGTAGTGCTCCACCATGATCAGGGTGCTGCCGCTGCAGATGGCGGGCATGGCGGCCATCTCCTGGAAATCCATGTGGTAACAGGGCATGGTGGACAGGAACCTGTCCCCATGCTCCATTCCCATCTGGGAGATGTGGAACAGTCCCCCGTAAACCACGTTGCAGTGTGTGTAGACAGCGCCTTTGGGCCGGGAAGTGGTGCCGGAGGTGAACAGGATCACGGCGTGGTCCTGCGTGCTGACCGGCCGGACCTCCCTGAGCGCATAGGGCTGCCCCTCCATGTGCGCGCGAAGAGAGAGCGCCGCGCCGGTGTCCGCGGCGAGGTCCGCCTGGACGATGGCGGACAAGCCCAGCGCCTCTCGGTTGTCGATGTAGATAGAAGCGGAGATCTCCTCCGTGATGACCCGTTTAATGCGGCATTTGTGCAGGACATATTCGCTCTCGTGGTAGCGGTAGTGCTCGTTGAGCGGCACGGAGACCGCACCGATCTGAGCCAGGGCGAGCCAGGCGATCAGATACTCCGGGCGGTTGTGCATGTGCAGAGCTACCATCTCACCGGGGGCGATCCCCAGCTCCAGAAAGCAGTTCGCTGCTCTGTGGACGAGCTGGTCGAACTCCCCGTAAGTGAAGGATTCGATATGGTCATCGGAACCCACGTACTCGAGAAAAGTGTCGCTGCTGTAATACCGTACGGTTTCGTCCCACTGGCTCCGGAGCGTTCTGCTCCCGACTATGTCTGCCATGGTCATACCTCTCGATGCGGATCAAACAGAGGGAAGGTCGTAGACTGCGCTGCTCAGGAGAGCTTCTCGATCAGCAGAGGGAGGACCTTGTACAGGTCGCCCACCAGACCGAAGTCGGCACTCTTGAAGATGGGAGCGGACTTGTCCTTGTTGACAGCCACGATGAAACGGGACTTGTTGATGCCGCCGATGTGCTGGATCTGGCCGGACAGGCCGATGGCCAGGAGCAGGTCGGGCTTGACCTGTACGCCGGTGATGCCCATGTAGACATTCTTGGGCAGCCACTTGTTGTTCTCGGCGACAGGACGGGAGCAGCCGACTTCCGCATCCAGGACGGAGGCGAGCTTGCGGCAGATCTCCAGATCCTCTTCCTTGGCAAGGCCGCGGCCTACGTCCACGATCCTCCTGGCAGCCGTCAGGTTGACAGCGGTCTCGCGCTTCTCATCGCGGGAGATCCTGTTGAGGGGAGCGGCCGGCTCGCCCTCGATCTGCGCGATCTGTGTGGTGGCGGGAAGGGGCGCGCCCATCTCAAAGGTACCGCCGCCCACGGTGACAACACCGTAAGGGGTGGTGAAGGCGATCCTGCGGGCTGCCGCGCCGCCGTAGACGGTGCGGGAGAATGCCAGCCTGCCGTTCTCCTCCGCCAGTTCGCTGACGTTGGAGAAGACGGCGGCATCGAGATACACACCGACTTTGCCGGCGATGGCGCGGCCGAGGATGGTATTGTTCACGATGACATAGGCGGAGGCGTCTTTTTTCACTTCCGCGGCGATGGCGGCCGCATAATCCTCGGGCGAGCCTGCATCGCTGACAGGGCAGAAGAGGATCCTGTCCGCACCGCAGCCGGCGGCGGCTTCGGCGGCAGCAAGGTCACCGAATACGATGGCGGTCACGCTGCCGGCCAGCTGCTTCGCACCTGCGCACAGCTCGGGAAACGCCGCCGCAGTGTCACTGATGACATAAATAGATGTAAGTGCCATTTTCCGGGCCCTCCTTTACAGTACTTCTTTCCTGAGAAATGCGACCAGCTTGTCGACGGCCTCCTCGTTGTCGCCTTCGATGATCTCCTGGCGGCGCTCCTGCTGCTCGGGCGCGAGCTGAGACAGGATATCGGCGGAAGCGGCGTTGTCGCCGGGGGCGGCCAGCACGGCCACGGGCTTCTTGCCGGCCCTCATGATATCCCTCATCGCAGGGACGCCGGGGGTGTTGATCTCGGAGGAGACGGAGAGAACGGCGGGGAGCGGGACGGAGAAGGTCTCGACGCTGTTTTCAAGCGTGCGCTCCACTTCCACGGTACCGGCGTCCACGACGCGGATGTCGGTCACATTGTTGACAGTGGGGTAGCCCAGCAGCGCGCCGACCTGGATGCCGGTGACCTGGGCGTACAGATCCGAAGAGCCGGTGCCGCACAGGATGAGGTCGGCATCGCCGATCTCGCGGACGGCGGCAGCGATGGCGCGGGCCGTCTGCAGCGAGTCGTCAAAAGTGACGCTGTCATCGATGACCAGCTTCAGGTCGTCGGCTCCGCGGGAGAGGATATCCTTGCGGATCTTGGTGGGTTCCAGGAAGGTTTTCCCGCCGATGCTGAGGGCAGTGAGGGTGTTGCCGGCGCCGGCGGACAGCTTCTTGCCGGCTTCCAGGGCATTCAGATCATACTGGCTGATCTTGGCAGGGACACCGTCCAGAGACAGTTCACGGGAAGAGAGCACCTGGATCAGTTCTTCGTCGGGAACGACCTTGCAGCATGCTACGATTTTCATTTTTCACCTGCTTTCCTTTAGACTTTTGTGGGTTTTGTTAATGAAAAAACTGAGTGATCAACGGCGGTTTCAAGGGCGACAAAGCACTAAAAAAACGG
Source organism: uncultured Lachnospiraceae bacterium (assembly GCA_946617225.1). GTDB lineage: Bacteria > Bacillota > Clostridia > Lachnospirales > Lachnospiraceae > CAG-791. Next base: position 10,561 of record CAMOJW010000016.1, on the reverse strand, counting down.
CTATTTTCGGGCGATAAATCAGAAATAATTATGATAATCCGACCATTATATTTCTATATTGCATAAATTGTGTTTGACAGTCAAACAGAAAGACTGTTATAATTTATACAAATTTTAGAAATCGCCTACACCTAGTGTATTATGCGTGCTAAAAGGTGTCAACTCTAAAATCGTTTATTCATTAACGGGATAGCGAAGTCAGAGGACCGGAAACGTTGCAAAAAGTGCACGAAAAAGCTTTCTTCCCGCCCGTCATTTTGGTCGGCATGCACATGACTGAAAGCCGGCCGCGCAGCGGACAGACCTCCGGATCCGGGACCTTTCCGGAGGTCGTGATAGTTCAAGCTCCAAACAATAAAGTTTGACGCCCAAACAATCATGGGGTCATTGCGGCAATATGTATAAACAAAACGCCTGTCGCGTCCGCCGGGAAGGGGGTAAACTGCCCTGCGGAGGCGGCTTTCGGAGGTTCACGGGCAGGTATTGACAGATCAACAGAAAGGAGAAGGAGCAGATGAAACCACTTGTTTCCCTGAGAGTGCTGGATCTGACGACCGGTAATCCCTATATCGGGAGCATGTTCGCGGATTACGGCGCGGAGGTGATCAAGATCGAGGCCCCGGGGGCGGGCGACCCGATCCGCAGGAGAGGCGCTGCGGACGGCGCGCCTGAAGGACCCTACAGCCCCTACTACATGCGCGGCAAGAAGAGCGTTGCCGTCGACTGTACCAGACCGGAAGGCGCGGAGATCATCCGCAGGCTGGCGGCCGGGTCGGATGTGATCGTCTTCAGCACCGCGGAAGAAAAGAATGCCGCATACGGCCTCTCTTATGCGGACCTGAAAGAAGTCAACCCCAGGATCGTGTACGGCGTGCTGACTCCTTTCGGAGAGGACGGTCCCTGGAAGGATCTGCCGGACTATGACCTGATCATGATGGCCAGGGGCGGCCTCCTGGAAAAGACAGGCATGCCGGAGAAACCCACCAAATTCGGATTCCCGCTGGGCTACATCTACGCCAGCTGGCATCTCACCGCCGGCATGATGGCCGCTGTCCTGCGCGCCGAGGAGACAGGGGAAGGCATGAAGGTCTCCTGCAGCGCGTGGCAGACCATCATGGAACTGGACGACACGTTCGCGGAGTGCTTCCAGGCGCTCAATACCCTTCCAAAGAGGATCGGCAACGGCTTCCCCACCACCAATCCCACCGACACCTTCAAGTGCACCAACGGCTGGTTCTCGCTCAGCATCGGCAGCGACAAGCAGTGGCTGGATTTCACCCACGAAGCGGGCATGGACGAGAAGTGGGGCGAGGGGACCGTCTACGCGCATGATCCGGTGCGCTCCATGGAGCATTATTTCGGGGAACTGGACGAGCAGCTGCGCGAGTATTTTGCCGGGATCTCCATCGAGGAGGCTGACCAGATCTGCCGCAGGGCCATGGTACCGGGCGGCCCGTGCAACACGGTGCCGGAGCTGATGACCGACGAGCAGGTCCGCGTGCGGAACATGCTCATCGAGGTGGGCGGCGTCACACAGGTGGGCATCCCCGCCAAGTTCCTCAGGGACAATGAGAACGATGACCGCATCGAGCCGGCGCACGCCGTCGGCGCGGACACGGAGGAGTATCTGAAGGGCATTCAGGTCGATGACCTGCAGCTGCAGCAGCTGCACGCGGCCGGAGTCATTTGAGAAAGGCGGTGCGGGATATGGCGACATTTGAGACTAAAGGACCTTTAAAGGGCATGAAGGTGCTGGACTTCACCATCGCCCTCGCCGGTGTGTACATCTCCTGGCAGCTGGCGGACATGGGCGCGGAAGTCTGGAAGGTCGAGAGACTCGGTGCGGGCGACCAGGCGCGTTACTGGGATCCCTTCATCAACGGCCTCAGCACGCTTTACACGGCCTACAACAAGAACAAGAAGAGCATCGAGCTGGATCTGCGCGCGCCGGAAGGCAAGCAGGCCATCTATGATATGGCCAAAGAATGCGACATCGTCCTGGAGAACTTCAAGAGCGGTTCCATCGACCGTCTGGGTCTGGGATATGAGACGCTCAAGGAGATCAACCCCAAGATCGTGTTCGTCTCCCTGAGCGGATTCGGCGCCACCGGACCTCTTCTGAAGTACCCCTGCTACGACGCCATCGCGGCAGCCCGCGGCGGTCTGGCGGGCAGCAACGGCGAGCCGGACGGCGCGCCCATGAAAGCAGGCAACGCCAACTGCGACACACTGACGGGAACACACGCGCTGAACGCGGCCCTGATGGCTGTCTATGAGGCCAGAAGGAGCGGCAAGGGATGCCACATCGACATCGGCATGACCGACACGGTGATGGTCTCCTGCGGCGAGACCATCATGGACTACGCCCGCGGCGAGTATAAAGGGTCCCGTTTCGGCAACCACGACCGCTTCACGGCTCCCTACGGCCTGTTTGAGGCGAGGGACGGCTGGGTGGCCATCATCGCGGACACCGAGGAGCGGTGGGCAGCGCTCTGCGGCGCCCTGGGCGTACCGGAGCTGAAAGACGACCCCCGCTTTGCGGACAACGCGGCCAGGATCGCCCACAGGGACGAGCTGGCGGAGGCTCTGGAGGCGGTCACGATCCGCCTGAAGAGGCAGGAAGCGGAGCAGAAGCTCCTGGCAGCCGGTGTGCCGGCCTCCGAGGTGCTTCCTTTCATCGAAGCCTACACTTCCGACCACGCCAACGCCACGCAGGCGACGCAGTTCGTGGAGCAGAAGAAGATAGGCATGCTGCGGTTCTACACCAGTCCGCTGCGGTTCAACAACGAGATCACCAGGATCGCCAGGGGCACGGCCCTGCTGGGCGAGGACACCGCGGAGATCCTGCAGGAGATCGGCTACTCGGAGGAGAAGATCAGCCAGCTCTTTGCGGACGGCGTGGCGGCCAGCACCCTGATCTGAGGGACCATGGTAAGAAGTAACCAAAGGCCGGTTTTCACATAAAAAGGAGATGCTATGAGCGAGGAGAAAAAGAATGTCCTGACCAGTCTCGAGGACGGTGTCCTGGTCATCACGATCAACCGTCATGAGAGACGCAACGCGATCGATCCCGACACCTCCGCGGAGATGGAGAGGATCCTGAACGCGGCTGAAACGGATCCCGCAGTCGGTGCGATCATCATCACCGGCGCCGGCGACAGGAGCTTCTGCTCCGGCGAGGACCTGGCCGCTTACGATGAGAACGGCACCTGCAACACGATCATGGCGCACGGTTTTGCGGGCATGACCGAGAGACTTTCCAACAAGCCGATCATCGCTGCCTGCAACGGCTCGGCCGTAGCCGGCGGTCTGGAGATCGCTCTTTCCTGCGACATCATCGTGGCAGCGGATCACGCCAAGTTCGGCCTCTCGGAAGTCAAGATCGGATTCATCGCCTCCACCGGTGGCCTGGTCAAGCTTCCAAAGACCATCCCTCCGAAGATCGCGTACGAGATGGTCCTCACGGGCCAGTACATCACCGCGCAGAGGGCCTACGAGATCGGCATGGTCAACCATGTGGTCCCGAAAGAGGAAGTCATGACCAAGGCCATGGAACTCGCGAAACTCATCGCCGCCAACGCTCCCCTGTCCCTGAAGCTCAGCAAGCAGATCATGCATGCGGCCCAGCAGTGCTCTGTCGAAGACACGCAGCGCCTCTGCAACGTCGCCTGGGATTTCATCGAGAGGACCGAGGATGCGGCCGAAGGCCCGAAGGCTTTCCTCGAGAAGAGGAAACCCGTCTGGAAAGGCAACTGAGCCTCTTCCCCCATTACAGACTGTCGGCCGGCTGACGCCGGAACGGATAGAACGGACATAGTTCAGGGTATGCACTTACAAAGGAGGTAATGCATGGATTTTAAATTCACAGAAGAACAGGAACTGATGGTACAGTCCATCGAAGAGGCGATGACCAGAGAGAATCTGGAGCCGTATTTCCAGGATTGTGACAAGAACCACACGCATCCCGAGAAGTGGTGGGACATCCTCAGGGAACTGGGATGCTTCAGCATGTTCCTTCCCGAGGAAGCGGAAGGTGAGGACGGAGAGCCCGGCGGCGGCGAAGGCGCCGTTACCATGTTCCTCGTCATGGAAGCGCTCGGACGCTGCGGCGCCCCGATCTACCTGTTCTGGGACCACGTGAAAGCGGATGCTCTGCTGGAGAACGGAACCAAGGAGCAGATCGACAAGTTCATGCCTCTGTTCTTCAAGGGCAACGGCGCTTTCGCGCAGGGATTCTCCGAGCCCACCGCGGGCACGGAGCTGTCCAGCAACACGATCCTGACTACCTACACCAGAAAGAACGGCAAAGTCTACATCAACGGCCACAAGCACTTCATCTCCGGCGCCCAGGACAACGACTACTGCCTGACGCTGGCCAAGAACAGCGACAATCCGGAAGAGCTGACGCTGTGGTTCGTGCCCACCAACGTCCCGGGCTGCAAGAAGGAGCCCATGGAGAAGATGGGCCTGAACATGGAGAACGTCAACGACATCTGGTTCGACAATGTCGAGATCGAAGAGAGCGACATGTTCAGCTTCGAGGGCAACGGCCTGATGGCTACCTCCAAGGGCTTTGACTACGAGCGTCTGATCGACGCCTTCAATGCCTACGGCCAGGCTCTGTGCGCCTACGAGGATGCCTGCAAATACGCCAACCAGAGGATCGTCAAGGGCCAGGAGATCGGCCGCCTGCAGCTGATCCAGAACCACATCATGCAGATGACCATGCGCATCGAAGCCATGCGCAACATGCTCCTGCACTATGCATGGAACAAGGACAACAACTGCCTGACCCGCGCGGAAGCTTCCATCGCCAAGCAGTACTGCTCCGAGTCCGCCAACGAAGTCGTCGACCACGCCATGCAGGTGCTGGGCGGCATCGGCTTCTGCGGCAGCCGCGTGAGCCGCATCTACCGCGACCTCCGCATCACCAGGATCTCCGGCGGTACCGGCGAGATCCAGACCGTGATCGCGGCACGCCAGGTGCTCAAGAAATACCGCTGATCCTCGGAAATATCCGCAAAACAGAGGTCACTGAGATCAAACGGAAGGAGATCCCATGGAATTTAAACTCAATGAAGATCAGGAACTGATGAGAGCGATGTTCCAGGAGTTCGCGGAAGGCGCTATCAAGCCTCTGGCGGCCGAACTGGATGAGCAGGAGCGTTTCCCGGAGGAGCTGATCCCGCAGATGGGCGAGATCGGACTCTTCGGCATCCCGATCCCCGAGGATTACGGCGGAGTCGGCGCCGGCAACTTCGAGTACGTGCTGGCTGTGGAAGAGATCTCCAAGTGCTGCGCGAGCACGGGCGTGACCGTTTCCGCACACACTTCCCTGTGCTGCTGGCCCATCCTGGCTTTCGGCACCGAGGAGCAGAAAGAGAAATACCTCCCTCCGCTGGCCACCGGCGAGAAGCTCGGCGCTTTCGGTCTGACCGAGCCCAGCGCGGGCACCGATGCGGCAGGACAGAGGACCATCGCCGAGGACAAGGGTGACTACTGGCTGCTCAACGGCAGCAAGATCTTCATCACCAACGGCGAAGTGGCCGACACCTATGTCGTCTTTGCCATGACGGACAGGTCCAAGGGCAACAGAGGCATCAGCGCTTTCATCGTCGAGAAGGGCTGGGACGGCTTCTCCTTTGGCAGCCACGAGAAAAAGATGGGCATCCGCGGCAGTTCCACCTGCGAGCTGGTCTTCACCGATGTGAAGGTCCCGAAGGAGAATCTGCTGGGTGAATTGAACAAGGGCTTCAAGATCGCCATGGCGACCCTCGACGGCGGCCGCATCGGTATCGCCGCACAGGCCCTGGGCATCGCGGAAGGCGCTCTGGAAGCGGCCACCGAGTATGTCAAGGGCAGAGAGCAGTTCGGCAAGCCGCTGTCTGCTTTCCAGAACACACAGTTCAAGCTGGCCGAGATGAAGACCCGCGTGGAAGCCGCCAGGTATCTGGTCTATGCCGCAGCCTGCGCCAAGGATGCCGGAGAGCCTTATTCCGATAAAGCTGCCATGGCCAAACTGTTCGCCTCCGAGGCGGCCAGAGACGTGACCTGCCAGGCCGTCCAGCTGTACGGCGGCTACGGTTTCACCCGCGATTATCCCGTGGAGCGCATGATGCGCGACGCCAAGATCACGGAGATCTACGAGGGCACTTCCGAAGTCCAGAAGATGGTCATTTCGGCAGCCCTTCTGAAATAAGAGCATCATAAAGAGATCGCATTAACATAAAAAACGTCCGGCACTGCCGTGGATTGGGAGCCCTGCAGTGCCGGAACGGGGGCAGTATGTTCTGTTTGCGGTACGTGTTATTTGTATGCGCAAATATACAGAACCCTGCAGAAAGGAGAATACATGGGTGAGATCATTTTGTCAATCGTGATCGGGGGCTGTCTTGCCTTATCAGGTGTCATTTTGATCGTCACATTGGATAAGGAGGAGAAGAGTCTGGACAAGAGAGAGGAGGATAAGCGATGAACATATTCTTTGTCGGTGTTATCGTCAGTATCCTCGTCTACATGATCGTCGGTGTGTACGCGGGGCGCAGTGTCAAGGACGTCAACGACTATTATGTCAGCGGACGGAATGCCCCGACGATCCTGATCTCCGGTACCCTGTTCGCGTCCATGCTATCCGTCAACGGTTTCATGGGTGACCAGGGCTGGTGCTACACGGGCAATATCACGAGCCTCGTGCTCCTGAACTCCCTGTGCGCCATGGGTTATGTGATCGGACCGCTCGTCTTCGGGCGGTACCTGAGACGCTCCGAGTGCACAACCATGCCGGAGTATTTCGGGACCAGGTACAACGACCGCAGAAACCGCCGCGTGGCGGGCATCATCACGATCATCTCCCTGACAGCCTATCTGCTGGCCAGTATCACGGGCGTGGGTATCCTGATGCAGGAACTGACGGGCCTTCCCTATGCCGTCTGCCTGTTCCTCGCGTGGGTCTGCTTCACTGCTTTCACGTTCTACTCGGGATCCAAGGGCGTCATCCTCACCGATACGATGATGTTCCTGGTGTTCCTGTTCGCGACGATCATTGCCGGACCATATATCTTCGGCGCGCAGGGCGGCATCGGCCAGCTCCTGACCAACCTGATGAACAATCCTCAGGCACCGGAGAACATCCTGGATTACTACGGCAATATCCCCGGGACAGGCGCAAGCGACATTTTCGGTGCCATGATGTACGCCATCACCATGGGTATCGTCTGGCTGATCACCGTGGCAGTCTCGCCCTGGCAGGCAGGCCGTAACCTGATGGCCAAGAGCGAGCACGTCACCTTCCGCTCCGGCGCGGTGGCCTGCATCTGTACCGTTGTGTTCCTGCTGTATCTGAACCTGGAATCCATCACTGTCATCAACCTGAATCCCGGTATGGAGGACCCCCAGAGGGTGCTGATCTGGGCTGCCTTCAACGTCATGCCCAAGCTGGTCGGGACCCTGGTCCTGGCAGGCATCATGGCGGCAGGTCTTTCGTCTGCATCGACGTTCCTGTCCGTCGTCGGTTTCTCCGTCACCAACGATATCATCGACTTCCATTTTAAGAACGAAAAGGAACAGCTGCGCACGAGCCGCATCATCATGCTGGTGGTCGGCGTCATCGCCCTGGGCCTCGCTTACCTCGGCCTGGGCGGCGTCAGGATCATTTCCTGGTTCGCTTCCACCATCATCGCGGCGAGCTGGGTGGTCCCGGGCGTCGGCAGCATCGTGAGCGACAAGCTCTCCTCCACCGGTGCCAGGTGGTCGATGATCGCGGGCTTCCTGGGCTTTATGATCCCGAAGTGCCTGGTGGGCTTCGGTGTTGCGCCGTTCAATTCGATCTTCATCAACTTCCTGGATCCGTTCTTCCTGGGACTGTACATGAGCCTGCTCTTTGCAGTCATCGGCTCCAAACTGCATCCCGTTTCGGAGACGGAAGCCTCCTACCGGGCCAGGCTCCTGGTCCTTCCGGAGTCGGAGAAGGTCCCCGCGGAGTACAAGAGGGACAAGCTGTACGGCTATATCCTCATCGTCGCCGGTATCCTGACAACTATCTTCCTGCTTGTGGGCTGGGCACTGCCGTATAACGGATTCATGTAAGGCGCGGTCAGTTCTGAAAGGACATCCATGAAACAGCTGATCCGTAATACAGACCCGGGTTCACTGGTCAAAAGCTGGGCACTCGTGCTGGGAGGGACCTTCCTGTACGTGCTCTCCCTGAACCTGTTCCTGGTCCCCAACAACATTGCGGCCGGAGGCCTGTCCGGACTTGCCATCGTTCTGAAGCAGTTCGTGCCGCTTGGCGTAGGTACACTGATCTACATCATGAATGCGCCGATCCTGCTAACGGCGGTGTTCGTAAACGGCTGGGCGTATACGATCGGTACCATTATCGTCGCGACCCTGTATTCGGCGGCGATCGAAGCGCTGAATTTCCTCCCAGCATGGACGGACGATCCGCTGGTCGCCTCCATCTCCGGCGGTGTCATCTACGGGGTGGGAATGGCCATGATCACGATGGGACGCGGGTCGACCGGCGGCACGGATCTCATGAGCCGGCTGCTGCTCAAGGCTTTTCCCAGGATGAGCATCGGGAGGATGAGCCTTGTCATCGACGGGACCGTCGTCCTGCTGGCCGTGATCTCTTTCCGGAACGTGGAGGCAGGTCTGTACGCCATCTTCACGCTGTATATCTGTTCCACCGTGTGCGACCACATCCTGATGGGCTATGCCAGCGGAAGACTGTGTATGATCTTTACCCAGAAAGCCCCGCATGAGATCGCGGATCCGCTCATGAAAGCGACAGGCAGGGCAGTGACGAGGATGGAAGGGACCGGCATGTTCACGGACACGAGCCGCAATATCCTGCTGATGGCTGTGCGGCCCGCAGAGGTCATCGACCTCAAGACGATCCTGTACGGGATCGACCCGGATGCCTTTGTCGTCCTGGTTCCCGTGACGGAACTGATCGGCGGGCATTTCCAGGGGAGACCCAGAGCGTAGCACGAGTTATCTGTCTGTCTGTTTTCAGACTGCCGAAGGAGGGGGACAGAGTTATCCTGCGGGCAGCTGCATCCTGCAGCCGGCCCCGGCAGGGAGCGACCGTCTGTCGGCAGGCTGATAACATAGTAACTTATGTCAACATCACACAAACCACATTGAGGAGGGAGAAATGGAACAAGCCCCTAAACTGAGTCAGGGTAAGAAGATCACAGCCCTGATCCTGATGATGCTCTCACTGAACACCATCTACCTGCTGCCGTATCTGATGTACACCTATTACACCCCCCTGCAGGATGCGATGGGACTGCTCGGTCAGGACGCCGCTTACGGCCGTCTGCTGAACGTCTACGGTATCGCAAACGTTATCCTGTACATCCCCGGCGGCTGGCTGGCGGACAAGTATGATGCCAAGCTGCTGCTGGTCATCTCGATGATCGCGACCGGTGCTCTGGGTATCTGGGAAGGTATGTTCCCCAGCTATCCGATCCTGATGCTGATCTTCGTCCTGTACGCCGTGACCACGGTCCTTACCTACTGGTCCGCGTCCATCAAGGTCATCAACCTGATCTCCGAGGCGGATGAGCAGGGCACGATGTACGGCAGCCTTGAGGCCGGCCGTGGTGTCGTCGGTCTGATCATCACCACTGTCTTCGTTTTCATCTACGCGGCCCTGTCCTCTCAGAGCAACCAGGCTGCCATGCGGATCATCTGCATGCTGACCGGTGCGATCATGATCGTCGTCGGCCTCCTGATCTGGTTCCTGTTCCCGAAGACCGCCCGCGAAGGTACCACCAACGCCAGCCTGGCTGACAGTTTCAAGGCTGTGCTCGTAGCTTTCAAGATCCCGATCACCTACCTGCTGGCCGGCATGATCTTTGCCGCCTGCCTCTGCCAGGCCTCCATCTCCTACTATGGACCTTACCTGGAGAACATCTGCGGCATGGACCAGAAGTTCGTCGTGTTCTTTGCCAACTACAACCGCGTGATCTGCACGGTCATCGCTGCTTCCATCGCGGCGGTCATGGCCAGGAAGATCGGCAGCTCCGCCAAGGTCATCGTGTTTGCGGCTATCGGCGACGTGATCGCCTATGTGCTGCTCCTGATCATCCCCGGCTCCGCAGCCGTGCTGATCCCCATCCTGCTGCTGTTCATCATCGCGACCCTCTGCTACGCAGTGCTCCGCGCTCTGTACTATGCGACCATCGATGAGATCGGCACCCACAAGAACGTGGTCGGCAGCGTCATCGGTATCGCTTCGATCCTCGGCTTCTGCCCGGATATGTTCTACACCACCCTGGCCGGCTCCTGGCTGGAGGCTGATCCGGTCGGCGGCTATAAGAAGATCTTCATGGCCTGTATCGCCGCTTCGCTCCTCGGTGTCATCTGCGCGTTCATCGCTATGAAGATGATCGAGAAGAGAAAAGCCGAAAAGGCATGATGTCCATATCCCTTACAGGATGACACAGACTGAGAGGGCTGCCGCAGTGCGGCAGCCCTCTTTTTGGTTTGCGCGCCATGGGCGCTCTAACGGGTGAAAGTCCCGAGTACGCGTAGGCAACGACGAAGTACATAG
>CAMOJW010000015.1 GCA_946617225.1 uncultured Lachnospiraceae bacterium | reverse complement strand
CATGTCGCTGCCGTCGGCCGTGACGACCGTGATCTCCGGTATCACCTCCCGCAGGAGACCGGGCAGAAAGCCCCGGAACATGCCATAGCGTCTTGCTTCGGACACATACAGATACGTGATCACGCCCCCGCCTGCCGCCATGATGGCCCCGCAGATCCCCGAAAAGACACGGGATGCCAGTTCATACGTCGGCTCCTGCACGCCCATCTCGATCATGCCCAGGCCGCAGAGGACCAGAAAAATACCGAGCGCGATCATGCCGATATGCTTGAGCATCGCTGTCCTCCTTCCATAAGGGAAAACGACAGCGGGACAGACCCGTCATACCGGGACTGCCGCGCTGCCGTCTGTCGCACTGTCATGAATGGCTGTGGTACATGGATCACTTCCTGCCGCAGCACTTCTTGTATTTCTTGCCGCTCCCGCAGGGGCAGGGATCGTTGGGATAGATCTTGGGTCCCTTGATCACGGTCGTGGAGAGCTTCTGCTCATGCTCGAGGCGTTTCCTGGTCTCCTCGTCGTAGATCGCCTCCCACTGGGGCAGTTTGTAGAGCCAGTCTGCGCCGGCTTTGACCATGTTCTTGAAGAGCTTCTCGTTGTCAAAAGCGAGCGATACCTGCGTATCCTCTTCCATCTCCTCGATGGGGTTGGGCTCTACCAGGCTCTCGTCGATGCCGTCCAGGAAGCCGGTCATGGTCATGATATCCACGCCGTACTTGTCCGCGAGCTCCCTGACGGTGCCCTTCACTTCCGCATCGGGATCCGCGAGCAGCTGCTCGTAAATCTCCTTCTCCTTTAAAAAATAGTCGTCCCAGAGTTTCCTCAGGATGCCCTTGTCAGCCTTGTCGTTATAAGCTATGCCTCTCCACTGTTCCAGTAATGCCATGTTCTGTACCTTTCAGGTCCTTTCTATCAGTTTGATCGGAAGTCGGTCCCGCGACCGATTTCTATTATTGTAAGTCATGAGACGGGGAAATTCAACCTCGTGGGCAGGGGATCGCGCAGTGTGCGCGTCCTTTAAAGCCTCCTGATCCTCTCCATCGCCTCCACGCTCTTTTCATACGTCCCGAAAGCCGTCAGGCGGAAATAGTGCTCGCCTCTCGGTCCGAATCCGCTCCCGGGCGTGCCCACGACCTGGGCGCCCTCCAGCAGCCTGTCAAAGAACTCCCAGCTGGTCATCTCCCCGGAAGTCCGCAGCCAGATGTAGGGGGAATTCACGCCGCCGTAGACCTCGTAGCCCATGCCGGCGAGGCTCTCGCGGATGAAGCGGGCGTTCTTCATATAGCCGTCCACCAGGGCGCGCACCTGCGCCTTGCCCTCGGGCGTGTACACGGCTTCTCCGGCGCGCTGCACGATGTAGGGTGCGCCGTTGTATTTGGTCCCGTGGCGCCTGGCCCACAGAGGATGCAGGGCTTGCCCGTTCTTATCTTTCAATTCCTTCGGAATGACCACCGCTCCGAGCCGCAGGCCCGTGAAGCCGGCATTTTTGGAGAAAGACCTCAGCTCGATGGCGCAGGTCCTTGCACCTTCACACTCATAGATCGTATGCGGCACGTCCGGCTCTGAAATATAGGCTTCATAAGCGCTGTCGAACAGGATCACAGCGCCTGTCCGGTTTGCATAGTCGACCCACTCCTGCAGCTGTGCCTTCGTGATCGTGGTCCCCGTCGGATTGTTGGGAAAACACAGATAGATCAGATCCGGTGCCTCGTCCGGTCCCTCCGCAGGAAGTGCGGGTACAAAACCGTTCTCCGCTGTGCACGGCAGGTAAGTCACGCGGCTCCAGGTGCCGGTCTCCTCCCGATAGGTACCGGTCCGGCCGGCCATCACGTTGCTGTCCACATACACCGGATAGACCGGATCCGTGACGGCGATCCGGCTGTCGGCGGCAAAGATCTCCTGGATGTTCGCGCTGTCGCTCTTGGCACCGTCCGAGAGAAAGATCTCATCGTCCTCGATCTGACAGTCCCTCGCTCTGTAATCGTTTTCCGCCATCGCATGGCGCAGGAAGGGATAGCCCAGGTCAGGTGCATAGCCGCGGAACGTCTCCGCGTGCGCCTGCTCTTCCACCGCCTTGTGGAGCGCTTCGATCACGGCCGGCGGCAGTGGCTGCGTGACGTCCCCGATCCCGAGCCGGATGATCTCCGCCTCCGGGTGCGCCTCGGTGTAGGCGCGCGTCTTCTGCGCCACCGTGGAGAAAAGATAACTGCCCCTGAGTCTCAGATAGTCCGGATTAGCCAGCATCATCAAAACCTCCTGCTGTTGATCCGCTCTCAGCGCGCTGTCCCGCTGAAGCCTTGTCCCCCTGCTTCAAATGTCGATCGTTCCCTCAAATACCGTCGTCGCCGGTCCGGTCATCCAGACCGTCCCGTCCTCATTCCATTCGATCAGGAGGCTGCCGCCGAGGACATCCACCTGCACTTTTCTCTCCGTCCGGCCGCTCAGGACGCCCGCCACGGCGATGGCGCAGCACCCGGTCCCGCAGGCCAGCGTCTCGCCCGTTCCGCGCTCCCACACGCGCATCTTCACGTGCCCGGGCGTCAGGACCTGTACGAACTCCGTATTCGTGCGTCTGGGAAAGACTTCATGATCCTCAAAGAGCGGTCCGATGGCCGGCAGATCCAGTTCTTCCGGTCTCTCACCATCCTCCAGGAATACCACTGCGTGGGGATTGCCCATGGAGACGCAGGTGATCTGCCAGTCCCTGCCTCCGACGGAGAGCGGGACGTCAAGGACAGGGGAGGAGGCGTTGCTCCCACTTGCCCGCAGCAGCGTCGGCACCTTCTCCGGCTCCAGGATCGGCCGGCCCATGTCCACCCGGACGCTCTCCGTGTGGCTGCCGCTCATGGTCAGGTGGAGCTTTTTGACAGCTCCCATGCTGACCACCGTGAAGTCATCCCTGTCCGTCAGGCCATGTTCTCTCACATAGGCGCCGACACAGCGGATGCCGTTGCCGCACATCTCAGCCCTGGTCCCGTCGGCGTTGAACATCTCCATCTCGAAGTCAGCCTCCCCGGCCGGATTGATGAAGATCACCCCGTCGCCGCCGATCCCGAAGTGCCGGTCGCTCAGCCGGCGCACCAGTGCCGGTTTGTCCTCCTGCGGCACCTTCTCGGAGAAACCGTTGATATAGACATAGTCATTGCCGCAGCCTTCCATCTTGGTAAAAGCAAGCTTCATAGATGCGTTCCTTCCGTGGCTGTTGAGTGGTTCCGTGGCAGTCGTAACGTTCCTGACATGCAGTTTCTGACGGGAAGCCTCTTATTTCCTTACCACCGCCAGGTAACGGACTGTCTCCTCCGTCACCGGGCCGTCGGTGTCACAGTCGACGGCTTCGAGCCAGGTCAGGCCGGCCGTCTCCGCGATCCGCCGCAGCTGGCCGGGCGTGTAGCCGCGCTGATAGTGTGTCTCCTTATATTTCCGGAAGAGATCGCCATCCTCCTGTATATAGAGGGCGAGATCGTACTCGTTGATCTCCGTCTCCGGGTCATAGAAATTGTCCCAGATGAAAGCGCAGTCCTCCCTGTCCTCGGCTATGGTCTGATCGCCGATGACGTCGCGGAACAGATGGGGCGTCTTGCTGTCGAAGATGAAGACGCCGCCCTCCAGCAGGAACAGTGCGACGCGGCGGAAGGTCTGCAGCAGATCCTCCTCGGACAGGAGGTAATTGAGGCTGTCGCCGACACTGACAAAAGTCCCGCAGTCACCGTACAGGTCCAGTTCCCGCATGTCCTGGCACAGGTAGAGCGTCTCCCTGCCGGCTGCCCGGCTCCGCTCCTGCGCGATGGTCAGCATGTCCGGCGAGAGGTCGATCCCCATGACATCATATCCGCGGGAAGCCAGGATCTCCGTCACGCGGCCGGTCCCGCAGCCGATGTCACAGATGAGCTGCCGCTCCTGGGCGGCAGGATCTGTTCCGGCATCTTCCGCCGGCAGTCCGTACTTCTCCCGCATCCGGATCACCCGGTCTGTCCAGGCCTCATAATCCGTGTCGTCCATGAAGGTGTCATAGACCTGCGCAAATGTTCCGTAACTCTCCGCCATTTTCTCTCCTCAGCCGGAGTAACTCTCCGCCACGATCTCTCTACAGTCAGAGCAGCCCCAGCAGCCCGTACGACACGATCGACATGATCACTGTCGCGATGAAGACGCCCAGCAGGATGGCCAGGCTGGCCTTTTTGATATCCATCTCCAGCAGAGAGGCTGCAAGGGAGCCGGTCCAGCCGCCGGTCCCGGGCAGCGGGATGCCGACGAAAAGCATCAGGCCGATGAACTCGCCTTTTTCCAGGGTTGCGGATTTGGCCATGCCGCGGCGTTCCAGTTTCTCGACCATGGGACGGAAAATGGCAAATTCCTTCATCCACTGGAAGATCTTTTTGATGAACAGGAGGATGAAGGGAATGGGCAGAAGGTTGCCGATCACGCAGATAGGGATCGCCTCCAGAAGGTCGACGCCCAGCAGTTTCGCGACGATCAGGCCGCCGCGGCACTCGAGGATCGGCATCAGGGAGACGATGAAAACGACCGCCTTGGCGGAAATATACTGGCCCAGTGTATTGGCAAACCACAACGCTATGCTGTCGGTCATAGAATGAATATTCTCCTCGTGTTATTGTCAGTGATCTCTCAGGACGTCACGCGCCTGAGAGCGGAATGATCAATGATCTGCCGCATCTCTCAGGATGTCCTCCAGTGTCAGCAGCACGGACTGCATCTGCGCGTCCGTCCCGATGGTGATGCGCAGGAAATCGCGGATGCGGGGGGCCGTGAAGTGGCGGACGAGGACTTTTCTCGCCCGGAGCTGCGCCAGGAGGTCGTCGCCGGAGATCTGCGGATGTCTGGCAAAAACGAAATTCGCGGAGGAAGGGAGGACTTCAAATCCCAGCTCCTGCAGGGCGGGCACAAAGCGGTCCCTGGTCTCGCAGATCCTGTCCGTGCAGGCGCGGAAATAGACCTCGTCCTCCACGCTCGCCAGGCCCACCTTCTGGGCGGCGAGGTTCATGGTGTAGGAATTGAAGGAGAATTTCACGTCCTTCAGATAGCTGATCAGTTTCTCGTTTCCAACGGCGTAGCCGATGCGCATGCCCGCCAGAGAGCGGGACTTGGAGAAGGTCCGCACCACCAGAAGGTTCTCATATTTCGGCAGCAGCGGCAGGGCGCTCTCTCCGCCAAAATCGATGTAGGCTTCGTCCACGATGACGACGCTGTCGGGATTGCCCGCCACGATCCGCTCCACCTCCGCAAGGGGCAGAGCTATGCCGGTGGGGGCGTTGGGGTTGGGGAAGATCACGCCGCCGTTGGGCCGGCCCGTTACCGCAGGCAGATAGTCCTCCGGGCGGATGCGGTAATCCTCCGTCAGCGGCACGGTCTCGTAGGGAATGCGGTGCACTTCCGCCCAGACGCTGTAGAACGAATAGGTGATGTCGGGGAAGAGGATCTTCTCCGTACCTCGGAAAAACGTCATGAACGCCATGGAGATCACGTCGTCGGAACCCACTCCGACGAAGATCTGCGCGGGGCTGACGCCCTCTCTCCTGGCCAGCGCCTCCACCAGCAGGGTGGAATCCATGTCGGGATAGAGCCGCATTTTAGAGGGGTCGTGCTCCATCTCGTCGAGCACTCTCGAGACGCCCGGCGCGGGCGGGTAGGGATTCTCGTTGGTGTTGAGCTTGATGATCTCGGGGTCCTTGGGCTGCTCCCCTGCCGTATAAGGCGTCACGCGCAGTACGTTGTTTTCCCAGTTCATATGTCTCTCCTCCTCCGGTCCATCCGGCAGATCAGGTCTGCTTTTTTATGTGGGCTGTGCGGTGGGCTCATTGGTACCTATTCTACCATATGAGAAGCCCATCCGCTGCATCTTTCAGGGCACAGCGAATGGGCGGTCCATTCCTACGTCAGAGCACTTTGGAAAGAAAATCCTGCAGGCGGGGATTCCTGGGATGGTCAAAGAATTCCGCAGGCGTATTCTCTTCCTTGATCACGCCCTCGTCGACAAAGACGACGCGGGTGCCCACTTCCCGGGCAAAGCCCATCTCATGCGTGACCACCACCATGGTCATGCCCTCTTCCGCCAGTTCCTTCATGACTTCGAGGACTTCGCCGACCATTTCGGGATCCAGTGCCGAAGTGGGCTCGTCGAACAGCATCACCTTGGGATTCATGGCCAGAGCGCGGACGATCGCGATACGCTGTTTCTGACCGCCGCTGATCTGGGAGGGATAGCTCTCGATCTTGTCCAGAAGGCCGATGCGGGCGAGCAGACGCTCCGCATTGGCATCCGCTTCCTCTTTGGTCTGGAGTTTGAGGAGAGTGGGGGCCAGCGTGATGTTCTCGCGCACGGTCAGGTGCGGAAACAGATTGAAATGCTGGAACACCATGCCCATGTGGCTGCGGACCTTGTCGATGTCCACACCGGGCTTGTTGATCTGCTGTCCGTCAAACCAGATCTCTCCGGAAGTGGGCTGCTCCAGCAGGTTCAGGCAGCGCAGGAACGTGCTCTTGCCTGAGCCGGAGGGGCCGATCACGACGACTTTCTCGCCCTGGTCGATCTCGATATCGATGCCTTTCAGGACCTCCACGGGGCCCGAAAGGTTGTTGAATGTCTTGTGCAGATTCTTAACGGAGATCACTCTTGGCCATCCTCCTTTCGATCACGCCCAGCAGGGAAGTCAGCCCGATGACCATGACCAGGTAGATCAGGGCCACCGCGATAAGGGGCGGGAAGGCGTCGTACGTCTGGGAGCGGATGATGTCGCCGCCCTTGGTCAGGTCCTGGATGCCCACGTAACCTGCGACAGAAGTCTCCTTCAGCAAGGCGATGAACTCATTGAAGATGGCGGGAGCCACATTCTTGAAGGCCTGGGGCAGGATGATGCGGATCATGGTATCTTTGGCCGAGAGGCCCAGCGAACGCCCCGCCTCGGTCTGGCCCCGGTCCACCGACTGGATGCCGCTGCGGATGACTTCCGCCACGTACGCGCCGGAGTTGATGCCGAAAGAAACGATGGCTACAGGCACCGGCCGCCCGCTCTTCCAGATGGCAAAATACATGATCATCAGCTGCACGACCATGGGCGTGCCGCGGATCACGGTCAGGTACAGGCCGCAGAAAGCGTTGAGGACCTTCATGACCGGACCTTTGTTTCCGCCGTTATAGGAGATGCGTACGAGTGCGATCAGTATGCCCAGGATCACGCCGATGAGCAGTGCACCGAACGTGATGAGCAGCGTGTTGCCGAGTCCCTTGACCAGGTACATGTACCGGTCCTTCAGGATGAAGTCATCATAGATATGCTGCGACAGATATTCCCACATAAAACAGCTTTCCTTCTCTGTGAACATGCGCAGGACGGCACTTCCCGCCCTGCGCATGGATCGGATCCTTCTTTACGGGCGCCTGCCCGTCTGCCGGCCGTTACGAACACGGCGCGGGAAGATCACTGATTGTAGCTCGCGAGGATCTCGTCCAGCTCGCCGCTGTCCTTGAGCTCCGTGATGACTTCGTTGATGACATCCACAAGGTTGGATCCCTTCGGGACGGCGATGGCATACTCTTCCACTTCTTTCTCAGTGGTCAGGGTCTCGTCGAGGATCTTGATCTTGTCGGGATTCTGAGCGACCAGCTTCTCGGCGGGGAACTGGTCGATGACGACGGCATCCACGCGGCCTGCCAGCAGATCGGAGACAGCGTCCACGCCCTTGGGATAGCGGGAGACATCGGCGACGGCGATATCATGCGCGCCGTCCTCGTTGGTCACATACAGGTCACCGGTGGTGCCGAGCTGCACGCCCACGACCTTGCCGTTCAGGTCCGCGCGGGCCGCGATCTCGCTGTCCACGGGAACGATGATGACCTGCTGGGTGGTGAAGTAGGGCTCCGTGAAGTCCACGTTCTTCTTTCTGTCCTCGGTGACGCTCATGCCGGCTGCACAGAAATCAGCCTTGTTGCTCGACAGGGCGGGGATGCAGGAATCGAAGGCGATGTCCTGGATCTCCAGCTCGACGCCGAGCTTCTCGGCGATCTTGGCTGCGATAGTGGGGTCGATGCCGACGATCGTGTCGCCGTCCTTGTACTCGAAGGGCTCGAACTCCGCATTGGTGACCATGATGATCTTGCCGTTGGCCTGGATCTGGGCTACGGCGTCGACGGTCTCTTCGGTCTCCGCGGTTTCTTCCTCTGCGGTCTCCTCAGCGGCTTCCGCGGTCTCCTCGGCGGCTTCTTCCTTAGTATCAGCGGCGCTGCCGGAACCTCCGCATGCTGCCAGAGACAATGCCATAGCACCTGCCAGGATCATGGCGATCCATTTTTTCATAACTGTTACCTCCTTGAATGAATATATTTTTCAAACATGCCCCATTATATGTATTTTTATACACAGGCGCAAGATGAAATATGCTGAATAAACGCACTTTTTGGCCATATATCCCGTTTATTTTCTACCCGATCATCTCCTCGGGACGGAATATTTCGTCAAAACGCTCCGCTGTCAGATAGCCCAGTCCGACGCAGGCTTCCTTCAGGGAAATGTTTTCTTTATGCGCTTTTTTGGCGCAGCGGGCCGCGTTCTCATAGCCGATGTACGGGTTCAGGGCCGTCACCAGCATCAGGGAACGGTGCAGATTCTCGTGCATGCGGTCCCTGTCCGCGCGGATCCCGGCCGCGCAGTTGCGGTTGAACGAATCCATAGCATCCGCCAGCAGACGGACGGACTGCAGGTAATTATAAATGATCACCGGCATGAATACATTCAGTTGGAAATTGCCCTGGGACGCGGCCATGCCCACGGCGGCGTCATTGCCCATGACCTGCACGGCCACCATGGTGACGGCCTCGCACTGGGTGGGATTGACCTTGCCGGGCATGATGGAGCTCCCGGGCTCGTTCTCGGGGATGAGGATCTCACCGAGGCCGCAGCGGGGGCCGCTGGCCAGCCAGCGCACGTCGTTGGCGATCTTCATGAGATCGGCTGCCAGTGCTTTGAGCGCCCCGTGAGAGAACACGAGCGCGTCCTTGGCGGTGAGCGCGTGGAATTTGTTCTCTTCCGTGACAAAAGGCCTGCCCGTCAGTTCCGCCACAGCGGCGGCGACACCTTCCGCGAAACCCTCCGGCGCGTTCAGGCCGGTACCAACGGCCGTGCCGCCCAGGGCGAGCCTGTACAGCCCCTTCTCGCTGTCCGTGATCATCCCGCGGCTGACTTCCAGCATGCTGCGCCAGCCGGAGATCTCCTGCGAGAAGCCGATGGGCACCGCGTCCTGCAGGTGCGTGCGTCCGCTCTTGACGACGCCCTCGTTTTCCCGTTCCAGTCTTCGGAAGGTATCCGTCAGCGCGTCCAGGGCCGGCAGGAGCTGCTCCTCGATGGCTGTCACGGCTGCGATGTGCATGGCGGTGGGGAAGGTATCGTTGGAACTCTGGGACATGTCGACGCTGTCATTGGGGTGCAGGATCTTCTCTCCCGCCAGTTCGTTGCCACGCCCCGCGATCACCTCGTTGACGTTCATATTGGACTGGGTCCCGCTCCCTGTCTGCCAGACGGCCAAAGGGAAATTGCCCTCCAGCCTGCCCTCCAGGATCTCGTCACAGACCTGCGCGATCAGCTGTGCGCGCCGCGCGTCCATCCTGCCCAGGCGCTCATTGGTCATGGCGGCCGCTTTCTTCAGGACGGCAAAAGCGCGGATCACCTCTGCGGGCATCTTCTCCGTGCCGATCTTGAAGTTCTGGAAGCTCCTCTGGGTCTGCGCTCCCCAGTACCTGTCCGCAGGCACCTTCATCTCGCCCATGCTGTCGTGTTCGATCCGCCATCCTGTCTGCTGTTCCATGTAGGTCCTCCGTTTCTGCGTTCTGATGCGATCAATGATCATTCAGTATAAGGCGCATCCTCTGTCCGCGCAAGTGCGATCCGTTCCACGTCGGCCCGGCCCTTCCGGGCGAGACGGCGCACCTGCAGGTCATACAGAGGCGATCCTGTATGTCCCTGGCGGGGATGTCTGTCCTCCGGTATCTCCAGAAGGACCGTCTCCCAGGCATTGACCAGGACCGTACCGCTGCTGTGAGTCCTCTCCCTCACGAAATGTCCGTAGCTCTTGTGCACATGCCCGAACAGCATGTACGCCGGCCTGCAGCGGTCCAGCAGCAGGTTGAAGCACCGGAAGCCTCTGTGCGGCAGGTCCTCCATATCGCCCCAGCCGGCAGCCGGCGCATGAGTGACCAGCAGGTCGATCCCCCCGTGCCACAGGACGGAGGGCAGGACCCGCAGCACCCGGAGCGACATCTGCCTCTCCGAATACATGCACGGACCCGGTTTGTAGCGCATGCTGCCGCCCAGGCCCAGGATCCGGACCCCCTTGAAATCATAGACCCTTCCGTCGATGCTGACGCATCCGTCCGGAGGCGTCATGTCGTATACGCGGTCATGATTGCCCCGCACGTACAGCAGCGGGCAGTGTGACATGGTCACAAGAAACTGCAGATAATGCGGACTGAGGTCCCCGCAGGAGATGATCAGGTCGATCTCCTCCAGCTTGGAAGGCTCGTAGAAATCCCACAGAGAACGGGATTCCTCGTCCGCCACCACCAAAATCTTCATCTTTCCCCCCTGCGGCACCTGTCCCCAGACAGATGTCGTGCTGCATTTCCGATATCACTTCCCGGATACGTTTCTATCAGATCCCCGTGATCCTGGCCTCTCCGACTCCGCTGACCTGCACGGTGTCCTGCGCGCTCTTTTTGAGGGCGGATGCCTCCGGGATCTCTCCGATGATGTTGTCACACAGCCAGTCCATGCCTATGATCTCTTCCCTGCTGAGGCCCTCCGGACCGGTCTCTCTGATCTCCCCCTGCTGCGACCTGAGCGGCCCGCTGAAGGGGCGGAAGGTCCTGTCCTTGATATCCCTCTTCAGCAGTTCCATCAGTCTCCTGGAGTGCAGGTTGAGCTGGTCGGAGAGGATGACGTTCACAACGCCCGCGTCCATGCCCCACCAGTAGTTCAGGGCCTGCCCCTTCTTGGCGGACACGGCGTCCAGGCTGCCGTCCAGCAGCTTGTCCACGATCATGATATAATACTTGCCCCACCGGTTGACGGGCATGGCCAGCCTGTCGATGATGCCGTTCTCCTCCCTGAACAGGCCGTATCTGCGGCCCTTGTCGGAGGGATTGATCAGGTCCATGCCGGAGACGAAATGGATCCCCATCTTCCGGAAGGCCCTCAGCGAATTCTCTCCTTCCAGGCTCTTCCACAGGAGGCGCACCTTACAGGAGGGATCGATCATGGAAGCCCCGAGGGCAAAAGCGTTGATATTGGCGATGCTCCCGTAGATGGGATAGTCCGCCAGATACCCCAGCATGTGGTCCTCCGACAGGCTGGCTGCCAGGGCGCCGATCAGGAATTTAGCTTCATACATCCGGGTGTAATAGGTCCGCACGGAGTTGACGGACAGGTTGATCGAGCAGTTCATGATGCGCAGGCCCGGATACTGGATGGCTGCACGCCTTGAGGCATCCATCAGGGAAGGGGAGGTGGTAAAGACCAGTCCCGCCCCATCCGCCGCCGCAGCGGCGAGAGCTTTATCCGCTTTCTCCTGTGTGTTCAGTCCGTCAAAACAGACCGTTTCGACGGTCCTGCCGAAATGATCCTCCAGCTCCTGCCTGCCCAGTTCGTGCCCGTAGATCCAGCTGGAGGTGGCAGCTGTCTGTTCGTGCAGGAAAGCCACCCGCAGGGGATTCTCCGCGGAATAGACCGGCTGCAGGTTCAGGAGACTTTTGATGGTCTTGACCTGTGCAGCGGCGGGGCTTGCCTTGACCTCGCCGGGCTCCTCGATCACTTCCACGCTCTTCTGTGCGGGCTCGGTCATGAATTCTTTCCACAGCTTGCCTATTTTCTCATTGACACCGCTGCGTCCCTCCTCCAGGAGGCTTCGGATCCCGAACACCTTCAGATACAGGAGGAACGCGTCTCCGTAAGTCCCGGGCAGACGGTCGCCGCCCATGCCCCGGAAGCACTCCTGGAACATATCGAACGCCGCGCGCAGTTCCTCTAAATGCTCCGTCTGCCACTCCTTCTCCAGATCCTCCCCGAAATAAGCGGAAAGCTGCAGATAACTGCCTTCCTTGGAAAAAGTGACGGGATACATGCCCGTGACTTTGTAGAAACGCAGGAATTCCCGATAGATCCTGGAGGGCACCGAGTCGTCCAGGGGAGGCATGATCCTCGTCACGTCGGCGGCGATCAGCGGGGCGCCGACATATTTCATGACCGACACCCTCTTGTTGCCCTCCTGGACATAGAAATAATTCATGAACTCATACACGACGATGGGATCGCGGATCCCTTCTTCGACCTGGGAATCGAACAGTGCCGACCATTTGACGGCAAATTCACTCTTTTCGGCCAGCAGCGGCATGAAGTTCTCGGCAAAGGCGTTCTGGCGCCCGGCCGTCCTGGTCCCCACGACCATGGACAGCGGGATCTCCACCAGGCCCACTTTCACTTCCTTCATGCTGCCTACGTCTTCGACTATATCCTCCAGAGCGGGCAAGTACGGATAGCGGCCTGCAAAGACGGCCCTCCGGTAACTCTTTTCGCCCATTTTTTTCGCTTTCGAATAATCTTCCTGCATGTAGATATCTCCTTATATCTCTGTTTTGTATTCCGCATCATATTAGCAGAAGGGCTCAGCTCCATCCATGCGCAGAGTGTCCCGACTTATAACAGGGTTTTTGAGAAAACTGTGCAGATTGCCACATACGGGCGTATATAAACAGTTCCGCAGGATACCTCCTTGTGCCGCCTCTCCGACGGTCTGGGACCTGTTTCCTGCGGAATCGTATATGCATATATTGGATCGCTCGGCGCACCGTCAGACGTCATACGTCCTGACTGTCCCGAATTTGGTGGTCTGTGTGACGTTGCTCATGCGGTATCCGTGGTCCTTCAGGATCCGGATCATGTTCTCCACGCCGATCTCGCCGGTGGCCTTGACCACGACTTCCGTGCCTCTCTCCCTGGTGTGGTAGACGGCCATGGCTTCCATGTTGGCGTCATTGTCCGCAAAGATGCGGGAAATGCCGGCAAAATAGCCCGGCGTGTCGTCGCACTGGAACACGAAGCGCGTCCCCTGGTGTTTGTAGCCCAGGAGATCCGTGAAGGTCTGGAAGATGTCCTTCTCGGTGATGATGCCGGTCACGTGATCGTTCTCATCCACGACAGGCAGCACGGAGATGCCCTCGTCCAGCATCTTCTGCGCAGCCTCCTCGATGAAGACATCGGCGGAGATGGTCTTGACGTCCGTCAGCATGATGTCCGCCACCTTGGTCTTGCTCAGCAGGTAATTCAGTTCATAGATGGAGAGGGATGTGGCTCTGGCGCCGCTCTTCTCCTCCACCAGGCCGCCGGTCACGAGACCGATCAGTCTGCCCGCCTCATCCACGACGGGGAGGCGATGGAAGTGGTTTTTGGACATGATCTCCACCGCCTTGGAGATCCGCACATCGCTGGTGATAGTAATGGGGTCCTTGGTCATATGGTCTTTTACGTACATGATACCCTCCTTTGCAGCCGGTTCCTCAGCCTCCGGAATATGTCTGCCGTTCTGTCAGCCTCCGAGATATGCTTTTCTGACCCTTTCGTCTCTGGCCAGTTCCTCTCCTGTTCCCTCCAGCGTGATCCGCCCGGTCTCCAGCACATAGGCGTGGTGCGCGATGGCAAGAGCGCGCTTGGCGTTCTGTTCCACCAGCAGGATGGTGGTGCCTTTCTGATTGATCTCCTCTATGATCTGGAAGATCTCCGAGACCAGCAGCGGAGACAGGCCCATGGAGGGCTCGTCCATCAGCAGGATCTTGGGGCTCGTCATCAGCGCGCGTCCCATAGCCAGCATCTGCTGCTCACCGCCGGACAGCGTGCCCGCAGGCTGCGTGCTCCGCTCTCCCAGTCTGGGAAATGTCTGATAGACCTCCTCCAGCTCCCTGGTGATGTCCCCGCGGTCCTTGCGCAGGTAGGCCCCCAGCAGCAGGTTCTCCTCCACCGTCTGCTGGGCAAAGACGTGCCTTCCTTCCGGCACCTGGGCCAGTCCCATGCCGACGATCTTGTGGCCGGGCACTTTGGTCAGTTCCACGCCGTCCAGCATGATGCTGCCCTCCTGGGCCTTGATCAGGCCGGAGATCGCGTGCATGGTGGTGGTCTTGCCGGCGCCGTTGGCACCGATCAGCGTGACGATCTCCCCGTCCTGTACCTCGAAGGAGATCCCCTTGATCGCCTCGATCATGCCGTACCGGACTTTTAAATTCTCTACTTTTAACATTTCACTCCCCCAGGTACGCTTTGATGACGGCAGGGTTGCTCCGGATCTCCTCCGGTGTGCCCTCCGCCAGCATCATGCCGTAGTTCAGCACAGTGATGCGCTCGCAGATCCCCATGACCAGCTGCATGTCGTGCTCGATCAGAAGGATGGCGATGCCGAAATGATCCCGGATGAAACGGATCATCTGCATCAGATTCTCCGTCTCCTGCGGGTTCATGCCTGCGGCCGGTTCATCCAGTAGCAGGAGCTTCGGACCCGTAGCCAGCGCTCTAGCGATCTCCAGCCGGCGCTGGGCGCCGTAGGGGAGATTGCCGGCCGTGACGTCCGTGTACTGGTCCAGCTCCATGATCTTGAGGAGTTCTCTGGATTTGCCTTCTATCTCCCTTTCCCTGGCGTAGTAGGAGGGGAGACGCAGCACGGCAGTAAAAGGGGAATAGCGCACACTGTTGTGGTAACCGGTGCGCACATTGTCGAGTACGGTCAGTTTGTCGAACAGGCGGATGTTCTGGAAGGTCCTGGCGATGCCCGCCCTGTTCATGCCGACTACCGTCTGGCCGGCAGTGTCCCTGCCCTCGAAGAGGATCTGCCCTCTGGTGGGCTTGTAGACCTTGGTGAGGAGGTTGAAGACTGTCGTCTTGCCTGCGCCGTTGGGGCCGATCAGGCCCACGATCTCCCTGTCATAGATCTGCAGATTCAGGTCATTGACCGCCGTCAGACCGCCGAAATCGATGCCGAGCTCCTTCACTTCCAGGATCGGTGTCTTGCTGGTATCACTCATCTTTCTTACCTCTGTTTCTCAGGGACTGAAGACCTGCCCGCAGGGACTGATTGTTGGTGATCAGCATGATCAGGATCAGGATCACGGCGTAGATCAGCATGCGGTAGGCCTGCAGGGAGCGGAGCATTTCCGGCAGCAGGAACAGGATCACCGTGGCGATCAGCGTTCCGTTGATATTGCCGAGACCTCCCAGCACCACGTAGACCAGGATCAGGATGGAGGTGTTAAAATCGAATTTGCTTACGATCAGCGTGGAGTAATTCAGCCCGTACAGCACGCCGGCGGCACCTGCCAGGGAGGCGGATACCACAAAGGCGAGCATCTTGGTCCTGGAGACGCTGATCCCCACGGACTCCGCGGCGATCCGGTTGTCTCTGGCAGCCATGATTGCGCGGCCGTGACGGGAATAGAGCAGGTTGTAGACGATGGCCAGGGCGATGATCACCAGGATCATCCCGGCAGTGAAGGTGGAGATCTTTTGTGTGCTGGTCGAGCCCATGGGGCCGTTCAGCAGGATCCTGCCGCCCTCTTCCAGCGTGAAGGTCTGCTGCACGAAACTGACCTTCAGACCGGTCCGGTCAAATCCCACATACAGGTTCATGATGAGGTTCTTGACGATCTCACCGAAGGCAAGCGTGACGATGGCCAGATAATCGCCCTGCAGTTTCAGGACGGGGATGCCGATGAGAAATCCCATCAAAGCCGTCAGCAGTGCTCCGAATAAGATGGCCAGCATGAGCCTCGGGACCGCCGGGATCGTATCTGCAAAGAAACCGGACAGACAGATCCCCGAGAAGGCGCCGATGGCCATGAAGCCGGCCTGCCCCAGGTTCAGTTCCCCGGATACACCGACGTTCAGATTCAGACCGATGGCTGCCACCATATAACAGGTGACGGGCACCAGCAGATTTATGAAAAGATTGGACAGATTGCCGCTTCTGAGCATCGCCTCCACTATGATATAGGCGGCGATGACCATGGTATAGGAGATCGTTCTCGCGCGATGGCGGTCATCCACCAGGATCTGGAACAGGTTTTTCTTTTTAGTCATGACTGTACTCCTCTTCTCCCCCTGACCGCACGGATCAGACCTTCTCGCTGAGCTTCCTGCCGAGGATACCGGTAGGCTTGATCAGGAGGACGACCACCAGCACACCGAAGACGATGGCATCAGAGAGCTGCGTGGAGATATAGGCTCTGGAGAGGATCTCGATGATACCGAGGAGCAGGCCGCCCACAAAGGCACCGGGGATCGAACCGATCCCGCCGAAAACGGCAGCGGTAAAAGCCTTGATGCCCGGCATGGACCCCAGTGTCGGAAACACCTGGGGATAGGAGGCGCACAGCAGGATCGCAGCGATGGCAGCCAGAGCGCTGCCGATGGCAAAGGTGAGGGAGATGATCCGGTTCACGTTGATGCCCATGAGCATGGCCGCTCCCTTGTCCTCCGCACAGGCCCGCATGGCGCTGCCCGTCTTGGTGTGATTGATGAAGAGGGTCAGGCATACCATCACGACGACGCAGGTCAGGATGGTGACCAGCGTCAGATAGGAGATCGAGAGTTCTCCGAGCTGCAGCGCACCATTGGAGATCACGGCGGGGAACACCTTGGTGGAGGAAGACCACAGGATCTGGGCTGCGTTCTGCAGGAAATAGCTGACGCCGATAGCCGTGATCAGCACCGACAGGCTGGTCGCCTGTCTCAGAGGCTTATAGGCCATGCGTTCGATCAGCACTCCCAGGACCGTACATACCGCCATGGCCGCAGGGACTGCCGCCAGTACCGGCAGACCGAATCTCGTCAGCGCAAAAAAAGAGACATATGCGCCGATCATAATGATATCGCCGTGGGCGAAATTCAGCATCTTGGCGATGCCGTAGACCATGGTATATCCCAGCGCAATGATCGCGTAAACACTGCCGAGCCCCAGTCCGCTCATCAGATAGGACAGAAACCGCATATCTATATTCCCCTCTTTCCGTCTGTTTTGATGCCGCACTCTTTCCGGTGCACGCACTTTGCCAATGATTATAGCACTTTGCACCATCAGAGAAAACCGCTTTATACAGCAGTACGTCTCTTTTCACCCGGAATGCCGCCTGTGATGGAAAAAGTCCCGCAGATCCCTCAGGACCTGCGGGGCTCCGTCAGATTCTTGCTGTTATGTGCGGCGGAAAAGATCTCTGTATCCGGGATCAGTCATCAACACCGACATAAGAACCATTCTTGATGACCATGGCATGCGGAACTTTGTTCACGACGCCATTCTCGTCCCAGACCATTCCGGTGCCGGTCAGGCCGGTGAACTCCATGGTCTTGAACTGCTCGACGAGCTTCTGGCAGATCTCCTCGTTGCTCATGTCGTTGGTGATGCCGGCGGCCTCACAGGCCTGGGCCAGGGCAAAGATACAGTCATAAGCATCGGCGGCGAACTGGTTGGGAGTCTCGTTGTAGTGCATCTTGTACCTGGCCGTGAAGGTCCTGGTCAGGTCATCCTGTCCGTCCGCATTGAAGGGGGTCAGCAGGTACACGCCCTCTGCCAGACTGGTGTCAAAACCTTCCAGAGTCAGGATACCGTCCATGCCGTCCACACCGAAGAAGGTGGGAGCATAGCCCATGGCATTGGCCTGGTTCAGGATCAGGGAAGCGGGCTGATAATAGATCGGCAGGAATACCAGATCCGCGCCCTTGTCCTGGGCGGCCTGCAGCTGCACGGTGAAATCATTGGCAGTGCCGGAGAAAGCGCCTTCGTAGACGATCTCCAGGTTGTCCTGGGCGGCCTGGGCCTTGAAGGTGTCATAGATGCCGGTGGAATAGTTGTCGTCATTCTTGTAGATGATGGCGACCTTGGTGCCCAGTTCGGGATGAGTGGCGATATAAGCGGCACTGCCCTGTCCCTGACCGGGATCGGAGAAGCACATCTGGAAGATGTTGCCGAAAGGATCCACCTGGTTCACGCCGTCATGGAAAGTGACCGAAGGGCTGGAAGCAGAAGGTGTCAGCGCGAAAGTCTTCTCCTCCTGATAGGTGGGAGCTATAGCCGCGGCAGGAGTGGAAGTGACGGTCAGCAGGGAGATCTGCATGCCCTGATCCTTCAGGCTTCCGTAAGCGGATACTGCCTTCTCGGCGTCATTGACATCATCCTCCATCACGAACTTGAACTGGATGCCGCCCTTTTCATTGAGCTCATCCACTGCCATGTTGGCACCGTTCTGGACAGCCACGCCATAGGTGGCCGCATCGCCGGTCAGCGGGCCGCTGCAGCCTATCACGATGGCTGTGGACTCCTCCTCTTCCACTGCCGCGGTCTCCGCAGGTTTGGAGTCGGAAGAACCGGAACCTCCGCAGGCTGCCAGGGAGACAGCCATGACCGTACACACGCCGGCTGCCAGCAATTTGCTAAAGAACTTTTTCATACCTATCCCTCCATATTTGCAGGTTGAAAATTTTCAAAACCAATTATAATGCTGTTCCATTCCTGTGACAACTGTGTTTTTGCACAATCGCATGCCGGAAAATGTTATATTTGCACAATTTTTTCTTCGTGCCGTCCGGCAGAATGGCTGATATAATGAATATCGGCCGCGACAACGCGACCGAAAGGACCGTGACCGGATCAGACATCGGCCCGGAATGGCTGTCACAGACGGCCTGCAGCCGGGCAGGACCGTGACTTGGGAGGGATGACACATATGGAATCACTGAGATTGGCCGCCGGATATGCCAGGATCCTGCTGAAATGGCTGGCGCTCGCGCTTCTGACGGGAGGGATCTGCGGACTGACAGGCGCTCTGTTCTACAACGGGATCGCCTGGGTGACGGCCCTGCGTGAGGCCCATCCGGCTCTTCTGTTCGGACTGCCGGCCGCCGGCCCTCTCATCGTCCTCCTCTACAGGACGCTCCGGGCAGAGGGAAACAATACCGACACAGTGATCGAAGCGGCCAGAGACGGTTCGGCGCTCCGCTTCGGACTCCTGCCCTCGATTTTTGCGGGCACCATCCTGACTCACCTCTGCGGCGGCTCCTCAGGGCGGGAAGGCGCTGCCCTGCAGATCGGCGGCGATATCGGCAGCCATCTGGGAGCACTCTTCCACTTTGACCGGGAGGATATGAAGATCACCACCATGGTGGGCATGTCGGCTTTCTTCTCGGCGATATTCGGTACACCGCTGACCGCCACCGTCTTCGTGACCCTCTTCCTGACTGTCGGCACGTTCTATGAAGCCGCCCTCCTGCCGGGGATCGTCGCCTCTCTGGCGGCGATAGGCGTCTCAGGGCGGTTCGGCGTCGCGCCTTTCCGGTTCAGCGTGGAGATGCCCGCCCCGGATATGGTCCTGTTCCTGAAGATCATGGTCCTGGCTGCGGCCGCCGGTCTCATGTCCGTCGTCTTCGTAGAGGTCCTCCACCGTGTCGGACATCTGTATGAGCGCTTCTTTCCCAATCCCTATCTGCGGGCTGTCGTCGGCGGCTGCCTTGTGGTCGCGCTGACACTGCTCATTGGAGAAGGTTTCACCTACAACGGTGCCGGCGGTCCCGTAATCGCCGCGGCCGTGCAGGAAGGCCAGGCGCCGCCTGCCTCCTGGCTGCTGAAGATCCTTTTCACCGCGCTCACCCTGGAGGCGGGGTTCAAGGGCGGCGAGATCGTCCCCACCTTCTTCATCGGCGCGACGTTCGGCTGCCGCCTCGCCCCCCTGCTCGGCCTGGACCCCCGCGTCGGGGCGGCCATAGGCCTGGTGGCTATCTTTGCCGGCGCCACCAATTCCGTCCTGCCGGCGATCTTCCTCTCGGTGGAAGCTTTCGGCGGCGGCGGGCTGCTGTACTTCTCTCTGGCCTGCATCGTCAGCTACATGGTGTCCGGATACAACGGGCTCTACTCCAGCCAGAAGATCCTCTACTCCAAGGTCCGCGCCACCTACATCGACGCGACCGCCAATCACAGCCGGCTGTACGCGGGACACATACACTCCGATCAACAGCCTCCTGTCGAAGACGACAGAACGGACCTGACTGAATAGCTCTGTGGCGGCAGCCTTCCGGCATTTTCTGTGATCAGTGCTCAGTCAGCTGTTTCGTGCTCCTCTGCGCAGTCATAGCTGACATACGCCGGCTTCTCTCCTCTCTCGACCGCCGGCAGGTACCTCTTCCAGAAGTCGTCGAACAGTCGGAAGATCTCCCTGTGTTTCGCGACGATGATGAACACTGTGATCAGCACGTAGACGGCGGACAGCACGTCGGTGAATGCCCAGAGCAGGTCCGCCTCGACGTTATAGAAGATGACACACGGAAGCATGTAGTAGATCATATAGACCGGCATCATCTTCCGGTTGGTCTCCGTGTCGCCAAAAGCATAGTTCACCGACTTCTCGCAGGTGTAGTACATGCCGATGATGGTGGTCCAGGCAAAGATGGCGATCGCGATGGCCGTGAGCTTGCCGCCGATTGCACCGTAGGCCTCGGTGAACGCGTAGGTGGTCAGTGCGCCGCTGGTGGTGTCACTGGTGTAATAGGACCCGGTCATGATGATGGTGAAGGCCGTGATCGAGCAGATGATAAAGGTGTCGATGAAGACTTCGCCCCAGCCCCACAGGGACTGGCGGACGGGGTGGTCCGTGCGGGCGGAGGCGTGTGCGATCATGCCGTAGCCGGTGCCCGCGTCATTGGAGTAGATGCCCCTGGCGACGCCGTACTGGATCGCGTCCCTGACTGTCGCGCCGGCAAAACCGCCCACAGCCGCCGTCGGGCTGAAAGCGCTGCGGAAGATCAGGGCGACGACGCCGGGGATGTGCTGCCAGTTGAGGATCACGACGCCCAGACCCATCAGGATGTACAGGACCGCCATGACGGGAACGGCTTTGGACATGACGTCGGAGATCCTCTTCAGGCCGCCCCAGATGGTCACGATACAGGTCACGCCGATGATGATCACGCTGTAGAGGTTGGGGATCCCGAAGGCCTGGTTCATGGAGCTGGTCACGGCCTCCGTCTGGACGCAGCAGGTCCAGGGCCCGAACAGGAAACAGAATACGGCCAGGACGACCGCCCCCCTCTTCCATCCGAAGGCGTTCTTGAGCACGAACGAGCGGTCGCAGACATACTCGTTCATCGACTTCTTATAGTGCTCGCGGTATCTCTGGCCGATGATGATCTCACAGGCCTTGGTGGACATGCCGAAAAAAGCCGACACCCACATCCACACCAGCGCGCCCGGCCCGCCGCTGACGATGGCGGTGGCGACGCCGCTGATATTGCCCGTTCCGACCGTGTTGGCCAGGGCGGTGCAGGCGGCGCGGAACCCGGAGATCGTGCCCTCACCTTCTTCCCTGGCGCCAATTTTTCCGTAGGTGTTCTTAAAGTTGAAGCCTATCTTTCTCTGGTACCGGAACGCGAACCGGACGCTCAGGATGATGCCGACCGCCAGGATCAGGATCGTCATCCATGTGCCCCACATCAGGTCGTCCAGCCAGTACATCCATTCTGTGATCTTATCCATAATCTTCTCTCCCCCTGCCGGTCCCCGCGGACCGGCTTCCTGCTGCGGCGTCCGCCGCGCAGCTCCTCACTCAGCGCATATGAACAGGCGATGCTCCGCCTTCCCGGAGGAACGTGTCCCTGGCCGCGACTGTCTGCCTGACATGCTGCTGTACCGTGGTGCAGCAGCCGCCCACGGCGGTGGCACCGGCCCGCATGAAGGACAGGGCATATTCTCCGAAATCCTTGCTGTCGGCCGCACCGTGCCAGGATTTGGTGACCGGATCGTAAGTTTCCCCGCTGTTGGGATAGACAGCGATGGGCAGGTCCGTGGCGGTCCGCAGTTCGCGAACCAGGCTCTCGATGTATTCCGGCTTGGTGCAGTTGACGCCGATGGCGCGCAGGTGCGGGTGGCCCTCCGCGAAAGCGCGCGCACAGTCGCTGATCAGGTCTCCCTCACAGATATGACGCCCGTCCCTGCAGGAGAAGCTCACCCAGTAATCGGCGCCCAGTTCCTCTGCGATCCCGGCCGCCAGCAGGGCTTCGTGCAGGGAGGGCTGGGTCTCGATGAGCAGGATATCCGCTCCCGCTTCCTTCAGGATCTCCATCCTGCGCCTGTGGAAACGGTCCAGCACCTCGTCGCTCACGCCGTAGTGGCCGCGGTACTCCGAACCGTCGGCCAGGTAAGCGCCGTAAGGGCCGATCCCCGCCAGACACAGCGGCCACTGCCTGCCGGCCTGTTCGCCCTCTTCTTTCCACCACTGTTCTCTGGCTTCCCGGAAGATCTGCACCGAGCGCGCGATCAGAGCCTCAGCCTCGGCCTCCGTGTACCCGTTCTCCGTGAGGCCCGGGATCGTAGCCTGATAGCTGCAGGTGATCCCGCAGTCCGCGCCGGCACGGAAATAGTCCAGATGGACCCGGCGCACCAGCTCGGGCGCAACAGCCAGTGCCCTGGCCGTCCAGAGTTTTGAGTTCAGATCGGCTCCCAGCGCCTCCAGCGCCGTGGACATGGAACCGTCGATGATCATGATGCCGTTCTGCCTGATGATATCGGCGATACTGTTGGTCATAGCTCTTCTCCTTCCCTTCCTGTGCTATGTTCGATGCTGTGTCTGCAGATGTCCCTCAGACAGCACTCCGCGCACTGCGGCCTCCGCGCGACGCAGCCTGCCCTTCCG
>CAMOJW010000014.1 GCA_946617225.1 uncultured Lachnospiraceae bacterium | reverse complement strand
AGTAACTGTAATGACGCCTGAGCCTCAACAAGTCTCCTGATGTCACTACATGAGCCGAGTTTCAGTAGCTGTAATGACAACCCAGCCTTTTCATCTCGCTGACAGTCATTCCAGTAGCTGAGACTCTGTTGCTGTAGACATTCCGGCTTCTTCATGTCTCTGATCGTCATTACAGCTGATGAATTCCTGTGATTGGAGTGATTTCCCGGCCTGTGCAGGCTGTGACCGTCACTACAGCCGGCTCATTTCTGTGATCATGATGATTACTGGCCTCCTTGGAGGCAGGAGGTGCGGCAGCACCTCTTGCCTACCAGTTACCGTATTCCATGGCAGCTGTCAAGGACGCCTCCGGCGAGGTATACCGGTTCCTTGACAGCTGTCCTGGAATACGGTAATCAAGTCGATACATAGCAAAAGTTATGTTTTAACCACTTTTAGGAGTTATCTAGAAATGTTGTCTGCTATGTGAAATATAGCCTGAAATCACACAGTCAGTAACGTTATGGAAGAAATAACGATAACAGAAATTATCAGTTGTGATGAACAGAGGACGCGTTATTACACACAATGTCTATGGGATTTTCCGGATTATAGGCCTCAAGTTATAAACGGACGCTACAGGCCTATTTCAACTTGAGATGAATAGGTCTGTGTATAGATTATCAGAATCAGGACCTACTTTGATGAAAAGGCAATAGCCCAGGGAAGGTGAGAGGAGGGTCGAGGCCTACAATGTAGAAAAGATGGTAGGCCCGGAACAGGTAATAGATGGCATCAGGCCTACATCCCTTCCGGCGATGTAGGCCTGATGCCGTCTATTACTGCCCCGGGCCTTTCCGGGGCGATACCGTCACTCCAGGTTCAGTCTCCTGTCCAGGATCAGGTCGGTGATGACTCCGTAGATCGCGATGCTGATCAGGGAGCCGGCGATGGAGGTCAGCCAGGGAGTAGCACCGGACATCGCTCCGTTATCGATGGCTTCGAAGAGGAAGAAGCTCCCGAAGGAGGGGAGGCCTCTGGAAGTCAGGAAGAATCCGACCCAACCCTCGATGACGCCAAAGGCCAGGTAGGCGAGGATGGCGCCCAGCGTGCGGTGAGAGCTCCAGAGGTGGCCGACCGCCATGGCCGCGTAGATGCGGATGAGGACGGCGGCGAGGCCGAGCACGCAGGAGAGAAGGACCAGGATCAGGATCCCGATGTCCGCATGGCGCAGGGCTTCCATCAGGTCCCGGATATCCAGCAGCGACCAGTCAAAATCGATCAGATCGCGGAGATCATAGCTGATGATGAACAGCAGTCCGCTGAGGCAGCCCGTGACCACGCTCAGGAAGGCCCAGAAGATGGAGGACAGGACCTTGGAGATGATCAGCGCCGGCGTGCCGGCGGGCAGGGAGAACATCAGGTAGCCCTCTGTCCCCAGCAGGTTGTTGTGGAAGCGGGTGACCGACAGGACACCGGTCATCACGATCACGGCGGTGAACAGGATGGAGTAGAGGATCAGCAGGGTGATGAGCAGGAAGCTCAGGTCCTCCGCAAAATACTGCCTGCTGCCGCGCTCCAGCCTCATCATCAGTCCGAGGACCACGGCCCCTCCCAGAGCCGCGAGATGGAGCGGGACCATGATGCGGCCCACGGCCTTCAGTTCATATCGAAACAGTTTGCTCAGCATTTGAACACCTCCCTGAAATACGCATCCACACTCATACCTGTCTTCTCCCGCAACGTGTCCGTGTTCTCGTGGAGCAGGACCTGGCCCTCGCGGAGAAAAACGACCTCATCCAGCACCGGCTCGACATCGGCGATCAGGTGGGTGGAGATCAGCACCAGTGCCTCCGGATTGTAGTTGCTCACGATCGTCCGCAGAATGTACTCCCTGGCGGCCGGATCCACGCCCGCGATGGGCTCGTCCAGCAGATAGACCAGGGCATCCCGGCTCATGGTCAGGATCAGCTGGACCTTCTCCCGCGTGCCTTTGGACATTTTCTTGATCGACGTGCGGTCCGGGATCTGCAGGCCCGCCAGCATCTCCTCCGCCTTGTCCGGACGGAAATCGGGGAAGAAATCCTCATAGAATCTCATCAGATCTTTCAGCGACATCCACTGGGGGAGAAAATCCCTGTCCGGCAGGTAGGAGACCATACCCCGCGTCTGTCTGCCGGGCTCCATTCCGCCCACGAGGATCGTGCCCTCCGAGGGGGTCAGCAGATGCTGAGCCAGCTTGATCAGGGTCGTCTTGCCGCTGCCGTTGGGACCGGCGAGCCCGACGATCCTGCCGCCCTCCAGGCTCAGATCGATCCGGTCAAGCGCTGTCGTGCTGCCATATCTTTTGCTCAGTCCCCCGCACTGCAGGAGGACGTTCGTTCCATATTCGCTCATGATCGTTTTCCTTTCTTGCTGCCGCTGTCCGCAGCCTTATGCCGGGTATCTTCCGGTCATCTCTGCAGCTTCCGGTCATTTCTGAAGCTTCTGGTCATCTCTCCTTCAGCCACCGGTCCAGTTCCGACCGGATCTCGAGCTCATCCATGCCCAGAGCTGTCAGCTTCTCATACATCGCGGAGAAACAGCGGTCGCTCAGCGTCCGCCGCAGCTGTGTGAGCACCTCCCGGTCCTCCGTGACGAATCTGCCGCTCGTCCGCTGGCTGTAGACCAGTCCTTCCCGCTCCAGTTCCTGCAGCGCCCGCTGCATGGTGTTGGGATTGACACCGGCCTCCATCGCCAGTTCCCTGACGGCCGGCAGTTTGTCGCCCGGCTGGTACTCCCCGCTTGCGATGGCCTGCCGGAAGCTGTCCATCAGCTGCAGATAGATCGGGATGCCTCCTTCAAAAGTCCAGTTCATCCTTCACGCTCCTGTTCTGTTTCACTATTGTATTAGCGACTTAGCACAATAGGATAATAATACATACGCAAAGAGGTGTCAATAGGGCAGGAACGATTTTTTTGATCTCCTTGCGAAGTACACCTGCAGGTGAACGGCATCGTCTAAAGGGATGCCTGACGGATCGTGAGGGAAGACCGTCCGAAGGAGCGGAAATATATGGACAATTCTGAACGGTGGGTTTATATTAGTTTGATGAAGTCTGCCAGAAACCGGTCTCATCCCGCAGAGAAAAACCACCATGGCCATCTACACTAATTTGTATCTGCTCATCTTCCTGCCCCTGACCCTGCTCCTCTATGGCCTGGCCCCGCAGAGATATCGTCCTTATATATTGCTGGCAGCGAGCCTGTTCATGTACTTTACGCTGAGCGGCTGGCTGGTCGTGCTGCTGGTCCTGACCTCCGCCTTCACCTGGGGGATCGGGCGATGGCTGGGCAGGCTGCAGGACGAGCGGGACGTGCGGCTGAAAGAACTGAAAGCACAGAAGGCACAGGGATCGCTGACGGCCGATGAGGAGCGCAATGCGCGCACGGCCTGCAAAAAGGCTGCCCACGACCGGTGTCTGCGCGTCCTCCTGCTGGGGCTCCTGGTCCTGCTGGGGATCCTCTTCTATGTTCAATATTACAATTTCACCGCCGGCAACCTGAACCGACTGCTGGGCAGAGTGGGCGTGAAACTGCCTATGGCGCGGGTCCTGTTTCCGATGGGCATCTCGTTCTACACGCTGGAAGCCGTGGGCTATCTGGCGGACGTCTACTGGGAGAGGATCCGGCCGGAGCGGCACCTAGCCAAAATGATGCTCTTCCTGAGTTTCTTCCCCCAGATCATGGAGGGCCCGATCGCGCGGTACCAGGACACGGCCGACAGGCTGTTTCAGGGCGCGCCTCTCACGCGGGAGGACCTGAACGAGGGCTTCCTGCGGATCCTGATCGGTCTCTTCAAGAAGATGGTCATCTCCGACAGGCTCAGTTACCTGGTCAACCCGATGTTCGCCCACTATGACAAGTATCACGGCGTCATGATCGCCCTGATGGCGGTGTCCTACACGGTCCAGCTCTACTGTGAGTTCTCCGGCAGCATCGATATCGTGATCGGCAGCGGCCGGCTGTTCGGCGTGATCCTGCCCGAGAATTTCCGCCAGCCCTTCTCCGCGCAGAGCGCGGCCGAATTCTGGCGCAGGTGGCACATGAGCCTGGGGACCTGGTTCAAGAACTATGTCTTCTA
Organism: uncultured Lachnospiraceae bacterium; assembly: GCA_946617225.1. GTDB lineage: Bacteria > Bacillota > Clostridia > Lachnospirales > Lachnospiraceae > CAG-791. The sequence continues at coordinate 18,707 of CAMOJW010000014.1, read as the reverse complement.
TCCGGTCACGACCTCTTCCTTTGTAAAGAACATGAACAAACGCCTGCGCAAAAGAGGGGGCCGACACAGCAAATACATCTCCAACATCGCGATGTCTGCTGCGGCCCTGCTGCCCGTCTGGATCGCCACCGGTGTGTGGCACGGCGCAGGCTGGCAGTATCTGTTCTACGGGCTGTACTATTTTGTCATCCTGCTCCTGGGCGTGGTGCTGGAGCCCTGGAAGGAGTGGCGCAACGAGAAGCTGCACATCCCGAAAGACGCTCGCTGGCTCAAGGTCCTCCGCATCCTGAAGACCTGGCTGATCATCTTCACCGGCGAGCTGTTCTTCAACGCCGGGAGCCTCCGCGCCGGCTTCCGCATGTTCTTCAGCCTCTTCCGTGATTTCAGGATCAGCGATCTGTGGCTGCACTTCCCACACGAGATCTCCCTGGGAGAGCGCGTGATGATCGTGGCGGGATGCATCGTCGTGTGGATCGCGGGCTTCCTGAAGGAGAACGGCATCGATCTCAGGGAGAAGACACTGCAGTCCGTCCTGCCTGTGAGGTGGGCGGTCTATTATGTCATCATTTTTGCGATCCTGCTGTTCGGAGCCTACGGCACGGGCTACCAGGCGGTGGATCTTATCTACGCCAACTTCTGATCTGTGCCAACTTCTGCGTGACGTCTTCAGAGAAATAAAACAAACCATAAAAACAGCATCCGCGCCCGATTCGACCGCGCATTTCTGCCGTTTCTGTTATATAATGGAGCGGTGTCAGAAAGAACATGCCGGCAAAAGGAGAGGCGCGGATGTTGTTTTTCGGGAGGAAAGAGATCCTTCACAGACTGGGAGGACATATCCGCTCCGGGCCGTTTCAGATGGTGCGGAGCAATTTCAACGGGCTGATCCGGTTCGAATTCCTGTACCGGACCCTGTGCCTGCTGGTTTTTATCCCTCTGCTCAACTACGTGGAGAGGCTGCTGCTCCTGGTGAACAGGACGGGGAATATCGCCGCCTACAACGTGCTGGATGCCCTGAAGAATCCGCTCACCTGGATCGTACTGGCTCTGCTGGCTGCGTCGATGGCCTTTTTTGCCTCGGTAGAGCAGTATGGACTGATCAGCATCCTGCACGGGGCCTACAGCGGGGATAAGGTCAGTGCGAGCGAGGCTTTTGCCAACGGCCTGGACCTGGCGGTGAATTTCAGCCGCCCCAGGAATGCGCTGATGCTGTTTTATTTCCTGGTGGTCTACCCGTTCAGCCAGCTGCTGGACAGCTCCAGCATCACCCGCTTCATAGCGGTGCCCGGTTTCATCCGGGAGCATTTTACCAAGTACCCTTCCGCCGGAGTCGCCGCGACAGCGCTCAGCGCCCTGCTGTTCTGGGTGGGCATGCGCTGGTGTTACATCCTTCCCCTCATGGTCATCGAGGACAGGGATTTCATGGATGCGCGGCGCAAGAGCGCCATGTATACACGGGGCAGAGAGGGCGTGTTCCTGCTCCTGCTGGTCCTGCAGTGGCTGGTGCGCATGATGCTGCTGTTTGCCGCCTGTTTTGCCACTCTGGTGGGAGCGCTGGCCCTGATCATACTGTGGCTGGAACCGGGCACGGACCTGATGCGGGTCGCGACGGAAGAGAACGTGATCATGCTGTTTCTGTCCGCCCTCACCGTCTTTGGCTGGTTTACGGAACCCATCGTCCGTGCGGTCATCCTGTCCAGGTACTATGTTCTGTCCCGGCAGTTCGGCGAGGAGGTGCCCTTCTATAAAAAGGAGTGGCATTTCCACCACCGCGAGTGGATGCGGATCGCCATGATCGTATTGTGTGCGGTCGTGATGTTTTTCTCCGTCCCGCTGCGGTACAGGCAGTTCAAGACCATCCTGCGGGGCAACGCCGGCGACGTGCTGATCATGGCGCACCGGGGGTACAGCGCCAAGGCGCCGGAGAACACGATCCCCGCTTTCCGGGAGGCCTATAAAGCGGGGGCTACGGCCATAGAACTGGACGTGCAGATGACCAGGGACGGCCAGATCGTGGTCCTGCACGACGACTCTCTGAAGCGCACCACAGGGGTCAACAAACACATCTGGGAAGTCGATTACGACGAGATCAAGGATCTGGACAACGGCTCCTTCTTCAGCGAGGAATACGCCGGGACGCACATACCGACCCTGGAGGAGGCCATCCATTACTGCAAGGGCAAGCTGTACATCAATATCGAGATCAAGCGCACGGGTCACGACGAGGGGATCGAGGACCGGGTGGTACAGATCATCCGGGATAACGATTTCCAGGAGGACTGTGACGTCACGTCCCAGGACTATGAGACCCTCGCCTATATCTACGAGCGGTATCCCGACATCCTGCTGGCCTATACTTCCGTGATCGGCATCGGGAACGTGGAGCAGCTGGAGGCGGTGGACATCCTGTCCATTCAGGAGACTTTTGCCACCTACGACACGGTGGAGGCCATGCACAGGGCAGGCAAGAAGGTATTCGTCTGGACGGTCAACGAGGAGGCCACCATGGAGCGGCTCATCGGCCTCGGCGTCGACGCCATCCTCACCAATGACCCGGTCCTGGGCAGGAGCGTCATAGACCAGCACCACGGGTTATACGATATTTACATGCGGATCCACCAGATCTTATATTACATGACATAAAAATGCCCGCCGGAGAACAGAAGATGAACGGAACAGAGAATACATGGCTCCTCATCGCGGGGCTGGGCAACCCCGGCCGCCAGTATGAGGGGACGAGACATAATGTCGGTTTTGCGGTGATCGACGAGCTGGTCGACACACTGCATTTCGGCGGACCGGAGCGGTTCGGCAAGGCCTATATCGGCAAGGGCAGGATCGGCGCGCAGAAGGTCATCCTGATGAAACCCCTCACCTACATGAACCTCAGCGGCGAGGCGATCCGCCAGGTGGCGGACTATTATCGGATCGAGCCCAAAACAGGCCTGCTGGTGATCAATGATGACATCGATCTGCCCACGGGCAGGCTGCGCCTGCGCATGAAGGGCAGCGCAGGCAGTCACAACGGCCTGAAGAATATCGTGAAGATGCTGGGGACGTCCGATTTTGCCCGCATCCGGGTGGGCGTGGGGTCCAAACCGGACCCCGATTACGATCTGGCCGACTACGTGCTGGGGCACTTCAGCAAGGAAGAGAAGGAGATCATGGACATCGCCGTCAAACAGGCGGCGGAGGCCGCCGTCTGCTGGGCGGAGAACGGTATAGATATTGCGATGAACGTGTTTAACAAACCGGCACCCAGGTGAGCCGGGGATCGGCTGGATCCGCGAGCTTGCTCGCAGGAGTCAGCAGGACCCGGCTCACGGGGCGGACAAGGCGCGAAGCGCCTCTGGTCCGCCACAGTCCCGGAAGCGCGCAGCGCTTCTGGGACCTGGGTGTCGGCAGAGATAGAGATAAGGAGTCAATGAGCAGAACCACACTGACCGCGCCGCTGGCGGAACTGCCGGCGTATGATCAGCTGACGGACTCGCTCGCAGCGCCCGGAGCATGCGCTCTGGCGGAGGGCTGCGTCGATTCCCAGAAGCTTCACCTGATACACGCCCTCTCCAGGGAGGACGTGCTCTCTTCGCATGCCCGTTTCCGGCTGATCCTGACCTACAGCGACCTGCGCGCCCGGGAGATCCGGGAGGAGTACGGCTTCTACGACCGCACGGTCACCCAGTATCCCGCCAAGGACCTGATCTTCTACCAGGCGGACCTCCGCAGCCGCGAGATCGACAAGGAGCGGATCCGCTGCCTGAAGCGCGTGATGGAGGGCAGGCCCGCCACCGTGGTGACCACCTACGCCGCCCTCATGGCACCGCAGGTGCCCCCGGACGTGCTCCGCCGCAATGTGCTGCAGGTGGACCGCAGGAAGGAACTGGACCTGACGGACGCCGCCGCGAGGCTGACGGCCATGGGCTATGAGAAGAACTTCCAGGTGGAGAAAGCCGGCCAATTTGCCATCCGGGGCGATATCCTGGATATTTTCGACCTGACGGAGGACAATCCCTACCGCATCGAGCTCTGGGGCGACGAGGTGGAGTCCATCCGCAGTTTTGACATCCTGAGCCAGCGGTCCCTGGAGAAACTGGAATCCATCAACATCTATCCCGCCACGGAGATGATCCTGGAGGGCAGGAGGCTCCGGGAGGGCCTCCGGGAGATCCGCCGCGAGGCCGGCGAACTGGAGCAGAAGCTCCGGAAGGAGATGCGCACGGAGGCGGCCCACAGGCTCAAGACGACGGTGGAGAGCCTCTGCGAGGAGGCGCTCGAATTCGGCGATTACAGCGGTCTGGAGAGTTATATCCGCTATTTCTATCCGCAGACCGGCAACTTCCTGGACCTGTTCCCGGTGGATCAGACCATGCTTTTCTACGACGAGCCGGTGAGCATCCGCCAGCAGGCCGAGGCGGTGGAGAAGGAGTTCCGCGAGAGCATGGCGAGCCGCGCGGAGAAAGGCTACGTCCTGCCCGGGCAGATGGACCTGCTGTACGGCTGGGAGCAGGTCTGGGCGCAGACCCTGCAGTACCGGCGGTGCGGAGTCGCCCGTCTGGCGGCCGGCTGCGGCTGGTTCGGCGCGTCCGAAGCCATCTCCCTGCACGCCCGCAGTATGGCTCCGTACAACAGGAGCTTCGAGACCCTGGAGAAGGACCTGCAGAAATTCCGCCGCGAGGGGCGGCGCGTCGTGCTGCTCTCGCCCTCCAGGACACGTGCCAAAAGGCTCGCGCAGGATCTGACGGGGGACGGGATCACCGCCTTCTACAGCGAGAATCCCCGCAGGCTCCTGAAGCCGGGCGAGATCATGGCCTTCTGCGGCCAGGTCCGGCAGGGGTTTGAGTACCCGGAGATCGGCCTGTGCGTCATCACGGAAACCGATATCTTCGGTCAGGAGAAGAAAAAGAAACGTAAGATCCGCCGCTACGAGGGGGAGTCCATCCGGCAGTTCTCGGAGCTGAAGGTGGGCGACTACGTGGTCCACGAGGACTACGGCATCGGCATCTACCGCGGCGTGGAAAAAGTGGAAGTCGAGCACGTCGCCAAGGACTATATCCGCATCGAATACGGCGGAGGCGGGACCCTCTACATCCTGCCCACAGAACTGCACACTCTGCAGAAATACGCGGCCTCGGACACGGAGGCTGCGCCTAAACTGAACAAACTGGGGACCCAGGAGTGGCAGAACACCCGCAGCCGGGTGCGCAAGGCTGTGGACGAAGTGGCCCAGGACCTGGTGGAGCTTTACGCGGCCAGGCAGTCCCGGAAGGGGCATGCCTTTGAGAAGGACACGGTCTGGCAGCGGGAATTTGAGGAACTGTTTCCTTATGAAGAGACGGACGACCAGCTGAAGGCCATCGCCGACACCAAGCGGGACATGGAATCCGACCGGATCATGGACCGCCTGATCTGCGGCGACGTGGGCTACGGCAAGACCGAGATCGCCATCCGGGCAGCCTTCAAGGCGGTGCAGGACGGCAAACAGGTGGCGGTGCTGGTGCCCACCACGATCCTGGCCCAGCAGCACTACAATACCTTTACGGAGAGGCTGCACAATTTTCCCGTGTCCATCGGCCTGCTGTCCCGCTTCCGGACCGCCGCCGAACAGAGGGAGACCATCGCCGGCCTGAAAAAAGGCTCGGTGGATATCGTCATCGGGACCCATCGCCTGCTCTCCGCTGACGTGAGATTCAAGGACCTGGGTCTGCTCGTGGTGGACGAGGAGCAGCGTTTTGGCGTCACCCACAAGGAGAAGATCAAAAAACTCCGCGAGGACGTGGACGTGCTCACGCTCTCCGCGACGCCCATTCCCCGCACCCTCCACATGAGTCTCGTGGGGATCCGGGACATGAGCGTCCTGGAGGAAGCCCCCGGGGACCGCGTGCCCATCCAGACGTATGTCATGGAGTACGACGAGGAGATGGTCCGGGAGGCGATCCGCCGCGAACTGTCCCGCCGGGGCCAGGTCTACTATGTCTACAACTACACGGCGGATATCGACCGCATCGCCGCCAGGATCCGTGACCTCGTTCCCGAGGCCAACGTGGCCTTCGCCCACGGGCGCATGCCCGAATCGGAACTGGAACGGATCATGTACGATTTTATCAGCGGCGAGATCGACGTCCTGGTGTCCACCACCATCATCGAAACGGGACTGGACATCTCCAACGTCAATACCATCATCATCCACGATTCCGACCGCATGGGCCTGTCCCAGCTCTACCAGCTGCGGGGACGTGTCGGGCGGAGCGGACGCACGGCATACGCGTTCCTGATGTACCGGAAGGACCGGATCCTCAAGGAGGTAGCGGGCAAAAGACTCGCCGCCATCCGCGAGTTTACCGACCTGGGGAGCGGCTTCCGCATCGCCATGCGGGACCTGGAGATCCGCGGCGCCGGCAGCATCCTGGGCCGGGCCCAGCACGGGCACATGAACGCCGTGGGCTACGACCTGTACTGCAAGATGCTCAACGTGGCCGTCAAACAGGCCAAGGGCGAGCCCACTGAGGAGGAGCACAACGTGCGCGTCAATCTGGACGTGGACGCCTACCTTCCGGAGACCTACATCGTCAACGAGGCGCAGAAGATCGAGATCTACCGCAGGATCTCGGAGATCGCCTCGACCGACGACTGCACCGAGATGCGGGAGGAGCTGCAGGACCGTTTCGGCGAAGTGCCGCCTCCGGCAGAGAACCTGCTGCGGATCGCGCTGATCCGCACTGTTGCCGGTTACGTCGGCGTCCGGGAGATCACCGGCAGGCCCGGGGAGATCCACTTCAAGATGGACACAGGCGCACACTGGCTGCGGCCCGAGAGGATACCGCAGCTGCTGGCGGGATACGCCGGAGCGCTCACTTTTGCCGCCGGAACGGAACCCGAGTTCGTATACAGCTACAAGCCTGCCGGGATCCCCGGGGCCATGAGCCGCTTCCTTCTGGAAAAGGTAGAGGAGCTTCTGGTGCAGTTCAACGAGACCTTGAGGGGTCAGAACTGAAACGAAACTGTTTTGTTCCATTTTCGGTTCAAATTCCAACAGGGAAATCGTTACAAAAACTTGACGACATTGTAAAAGGGCAGTAAAATCAAGCTGTCATAGTTTGTTTATTGGTAGGACTATGCCCTTTTTGACCCCCCCGCTCAGGGGCGGAACAGCGGGAACGGAAGCGATCCCGCAGCCTGCAGTGTATGCGATTGACTGACTTGTGACGCATCCTTTGTTTGAGCACGTGCTAAGATGGCAATGTGAGGGGACTGTCTTCACCAGAGAGCGGTGTGAAGGATGACCCTGCTGCTGAGCAGCAGGAAGGACGGGCGTTCTTCCGGCAGCAGAAAGGAAATAATGACACAAAAACAGCTTAACAAGCTGGATCGGGCGGATCTTCTGCGCATCATGACGGCGCAGAGCAGAGAGATCGAGGCACTCCGGTCTGCCCTTGGGAAACAGGAAACAGATACCGGGCAGACGCAGCTCCCCGATCCGGAAGAACTTCTTACGGAAGTCCGGCGGGAGACGGAACAGACGATGCGGTTCCGTGCCGTGACCCGGGTGATCTACGCCATTGCGGTGCTTTTCACCGTGATCTTCATCTCGTCCATGTTCTGGATGCCCGTGATCGAGATCTACGGGACCGGCATGAACCCCGCGCTGGAAGCGGGCCAGATCGTCCTGGCCAGGCCGGCCGCGGAGTACACGTACGGAGATGTGGTAGCTGTCAGCTACAGCGGCGGGATCATGGTCAAGAGAGTGATCGCCGTAGGCGGTGACATCATAGACATCGACGCAGAGGGCCGTGTCACGCTGAACGGCACGCCCCTGGATGAGCCCTACGCGGGCAACCTGTCGCTGGAACCGGCGGACATGAGCTTTCCATACGGCGTTCCCAACGGAAGATATTTCGTTATGGGGGACAACAGGGAAGTCTCCGTGGATTCCAGGAGCACATCGGTGGGATGCGTGCCCATCGAGCAGATCAGCGGCCGGGTCTTTCTCCGGGTCTGGCCCCTGACAAGGATCGGCGGGCTGTGATATGAACTGGCTGAAGAGACATTGGGTCACCGTCCTGCTTTCAGCGGTTCTGGTCACAGGACTGGGTCTGATGCTGTATCCGACCATCAGCGAGTGGTGGAACAGCACGCGTTCTTCCCGGGCAGTGCTCTCCTATGTGGAGACCGTCTCGGAGATGGACGAGGAGACCGCCCTCCGGTACCTGCAGGAAGCGGAGGATTATAACGCGAGGCTGCCTGAACAGGCGGACCGCTGGCAGATGTCCGAGGAGGAACTGGCGGAATATGCCGGACTGCTGGATTTTACCGGCACCGGGGTCATGGGGTATCTGACGATCCCCAAGATCGACGTCCAGCTCCCCGTCTATCACGGAACGGATGAGAACGTTCTGCAGAGGGCGCTGGGACATCTGGAGGGCTCCAGCCTGCCGGTGGGCGGGACCGGGACCCACAGCGTGATCTCGGGACACCGCGGACTCCCCGGCGTCAGGCTCCTGACGGACCTGGACAGGATCGTGGAGGGAGATATCTTCTCCATAACGGTGCTGACGCGGACAGTAACATACGAAGTGGATCAGATCACAGTCGTCCTGCCGGAGAACATGGATGATCTGGAGATCGATCCCGCACAGGATTATGTGACGCTGGTCACATGTACGCCTTACGGCATCAACAGCCACCGGCTGTTGGTGAGAGGACACCGGACCGAGAATCCGGAGGGCCCTGCGGCGGCCACGAGCGACGCCCTGCAGATCCCCTCCCGACAGGTGATCCCGGTCACGGTCCTGCCGGCGGCTCTTCTGCTGATCCTGATCGGCCTGCTCCTTCCCGACAGGAAGGTCAGACTGGGGACGATGGCGGAAGTAAGGGAAGCAATGGGCTTCCGGAGCGAAGAGACCGATGAGCAGTCATGAGGGATCTCACTCCGGAAGGGGGTAAGGTCATTTTTTACCGAAGCCGGACGTCGTGTGCGGCTGTACATACAGAAACAGCAGTAATCTGGACATTTTCAGAAGCAAAGGAATAGGTGATCGTGTTATGAGTGGCAGGAGACAAACCCCTTTTAAGAAGATCGGTGCGTTCCTCGCAGCAGCAGCCGTTGCGGTAGGGCTGTTTATGTCGCCCTTTATGATGGGCAGCGCCCTTGCAGACGAGCTGAAGGATCTGTTAACGGAGGACATGATTCTGACCCTGCACCCGGCCTCCGAGACCATGATGAACGAAGACAGCGAACTGGAAACCACGGCTGTGGCGGACATTTATCGTGTTGCCTACGCGCAGAAGGATCCCCGTTACGAGACGATCCATTTTGTGGCGCTCGACGCATTCAGCGATCTTCAGACCAAACTCTCCGATGAGAAGAGTCTCACGAGTGCCGTCTGGGTGGAACTTGCGAAGGATGCAGCCGGGATCGTCCTTCAGGACGAAGAGTTGGATCCGGTGCTGGAAGGCCAGGCGATGGAGACCGCTCTGACTCTCCCCACGGGGAGCTTCCCGATATACGGTGAGGGCACTGATCCAGAGGACTCCGCAGCGGGACTGTATCTGGTGCTGGTCCGGAACGCCAATGCGGCTATCGATCAGCATGCTCAGTACGTTTCCGGAACGGATACCATTGTTACTACCAGCACCTATAAGTACACCTACCAGCCCCTTCTGGTGGTGGTGCCTTCCACCAATAATGACCTGAAGGCTGAGGTGGACGACGATGGCAACCCTATCACGGACGAGTATGGCAACCCGATTATCCCCACTGTCATGACCAGTGACGGCGAGTGGTACAACGAAGTGGCTGTCACTCTGAAGCCCCTGCGCGAGGCCGCCAGAGGGACCTTCAAGATCGTGAAGAGAGTCCCCAAGTTCGACCAGAATGAGAACAATAAGAAGGCGACCTTCGTCTTTGAGATCAAGACGGACAATTATCCCGACTACGTCCTGGAGCCTCACTACAACGACGTGATCGAGATCTCCTTCGACAAGGCGGGCGAGAAGACCTGGCCGGACGATTACCTCAAACAGGAGGACTGGCCTACACTGCCCGTGGGCGTCAAGGTGACAGTCGAGGAGAGATATACCGGCTCGGTGTACGTACTGGACGTAGGTTATAGCGATCAAAGGGCGACCAAGACGATCGTCGCGAACACGCTCGATGAGAACCACGAGCTGGTGGACAACTCCATCATCTTCAAATTCAAGGATGACTACACCGACGACCACAGATGGGGTGGTTCCGTGAGGAACAAGTACGATGTCATGGTCAATGACGATCCAGAACACACATATTCTGTCCAGGTACAGCAGGAGTCTCATGACTACCGGAAGCAGGAACCTGAGCAGACCCAGCAGTAAAGAGGAGGGATTGAAGAGATGAAGAATTATCAGAAAATTCTACTGACCTGCGCCCTCATCATGCTGGTCAGTGCCGGTATCAGACCTGCGCTGAGCTACTTCACCACATATGTGGAAGCTAAGGGTAAGGTCTCCATTTCTCTGGAAGAGAATGGTAGAATCGAAGAGCGTGTGGAAGAGTTGAAGAAGTCGATCTCCATTACTAATACCGGCGAACCCGCGGTATATGTCAGAGTTCAGGCTTTTGTTGCTGAGAAATTCAAAGAGAACGAAAAGTATTCTTCTGAGAGCGGCAAGTGGATCGATGGAAAAGACGGCTGGTGGTATTACAGTGATCCGGTAGCACCCGGTGCTGCAACGGATGTGTTGGATTACGAAATCACGAAACTGCCGGAAGATCTGCTCAATAATCCCGGACAGTACGGGTTTAATGTTGTGGTAGTGTATGAGACGGCACCGGTAATCTACGATGAGAACGGCCAGGCAGCTGATGTTCTGGATGTAGATGCAAATGTCTGGGGCCAGGTAAAAACGGAAGGAGGGCAGTGATCGATGAATAAGTTCAAGAAGATCATCGCAGCGCCCCATTTCTCCACAGGCGCGCTCGTGCTGGCAGCGGTCCTGCTGCTGTTCTCCTCCGTGGGGGGCATCAGAGCAGCTCTGGTAGAGCAGTCCAATTATTACGAGGGCCAGGTCGACCTCTCCAGCATCGGCGTGACGCTGGTGGAGACCAACGCCAAGTACAAGGATGGCCATGACGTGGCCAGCCGCGATTACGATGAAGGTTACAACGCTTCTGAGGACGATTATATCAACTGGCAGGGCAATGCTTCGGGGGAGCTCCTGGATGGTATGCTTTATGACGAGGATACCGAGAAAGACGAGCAGCTCAAACTGGGCAAAGCTTACAAAGAAGAGTTGCGCGTTCGTAATAGTGGCAGTATCCATGAGTACGTCCGTGTATCTGTTTACAAATATTGGCTGAACGAGGATGGAGAGACTAAAGACAGAAGTCTGGATCCCGGCCTCATCAACCTCAAGTTTGAGACCGGCAAGGGGTGGACTATTCACGAAGGCTCATCCACTAAAGAACGCACCGTGCTGTACTACTCAAGTAAACTGGCACCTGATCCTGAGGGAAAGGGACAAGGAGAAGTGTCTGCGCCCTTTACATCGACCCTTTCCATCGATAATAAAGTCGGCGCGATCGTAAGAAAAGAGTATTCTGAGCCTTATGAGAAAGATGGCGTCACTTATCAGGATTTCAAAACATACTATGCTTTTGACGGCAAGCAGTTCTGTGTCGAGGCCATCGTGGATGCCGTGCAGGACCACAACGCGGCGGATGCTATCAAGTCCGCGTGGGGCGTGGATGCAGGCGCCGTTGGCATCAGTTTATAAGAGCGGGAGAGGAGACAGAATATGAAGAAAAAGATTCTTACATGGCTGTCCGCAGTGCTCTGCCTGACGCTGAGCATCTCTGCACCGGCTCTCGCATCCGACACTACGGAATCGGGAACGGATACCACCTACTACGCGAGATTTACCAACGCGGACGAGATGGTGGACAACTTCAGCGATGACGACACTGTGATGGACGTGATCTTCAGCGGCTTGCAGCCCGGAGACGTGCGGACTTTTGAGGTGACTATCACCAACCAGAACGACAACGACACCGACTGGTATCTGGAGAACACGGTCCTCCAGACACTGGAAGAAGCTACAGATGCAGCAGAGAAATCCGGCACAGCCGGCTACACCTACAAACTGACCTACAACAATACCACACTTTTTAACAGTGAAGTGGTCGGCGGCGAGGACGACGATGATGCTGGTGTTGGTCTGCATGGCGCCACGGACGCCTTTGAGATGGATCAGGAGGAGGATAACTGGCTCTTCCTGGATACCCTCTCCAAGGGACAGAGCAGTAAGATCTCTCTGACAGTGGGTCTGGACGGAGAGACGCAGGGTAATTCCTATCAGCAGACACTGGCACAGCTGGCGATCCGCTTTGCCGTGGAGAAGAAGGAAACCGAGCCCAAAGAGATCCACAAGAGAAGATATGTCAAGACGGGCGATGAGACCAACATGATGCCGCTGTTCGCAGTGGCGGCCATCAGCGGCCTCGGACTCCTTGCACTGGGCATCTACGGTAAGAAGCTCCGCAGAGAGCAGGAGAAGGGGGTGTCCGGACGATGAGAAACAGAATCAAAAGATGGGCAGCGCCTTTCATGGCAGCCATGTTCTCCCTGTGCCTGCTGTGCAGTAATGCCGCACAGGTCAGAGCGGAGGATTACACCTACACGGTACGCGTGTATCCGGGTGACAAGGGCAGCCTGGGCACTAACGGCCTGACCAGTGACAAGGGCACTGTGGACACCGGCGACAGCAAAGTTGCCAAGGTCACAGGCATCGATGGCAGTGCGTCAATCAAGATCGATCCCGATGAGTTTGTGACGGTCAATGACAGCAAGTACTTTGCCAAGGGTTTCCGCGAGAGCGGACGAGACAATCAGGGCTACGTGCTTACCTATAATACGGAGGAGCGCGACACCGATCTGGTGGTCGTCTATGGTCTTGCCAAGAGCAGAGTGACCTACACCATCAACTATATTAATATAGCGGATGGCAGCACGGTCACAACAAAGGAGACCCACCAGGGCAATATCGGCGACATTATTCTGGTGCCTTTCCCCTATGTGGAAGGCTACGAGCCCGCCGTGAACGGCACAGTCGGCAGGATCACGCTGACCAAACCAACCGACGGGGCGACTGAGCTGACCTACATCTTCCCTTACCGCGAAGCTACCACCGGAACTGGCGAGACTGTCGTTATCTTCGACGGCACGACCGTGATCAACGGCGGTGGCGGCGGCGGTGCCGGCGGCGGTGGCGGCGGCGGAGCAGCCGGAGGCGGTGCAGCTGGTGGAGCAGCCGGTGGAGCAGCCGGTGGTGCAGCAGCAGGCGGAGCAGCTGGCGGTGGTGCAGCCGGTGGCGGTAACGCAGGCGGCGGCAACGCAGGCGGCGGCAATGCCGGTGGCGGCGGCGGAAACGGCGTCGTAGATATCCCTCAAGGCAACGTCCCGTTAGGTCAGTACGAGAATGATACCACCGATACTACCGAGGCGACTCCCGAGAGCACCACGCAGGCCCAGAGCGGCGGCGGTATCCCGGCAGGCCTGGTCGCAGCGGGCGTGGGCATCATCGGTCTCGCGGCTATCATCCTGCTGATGAAACGCAAGAAAGATCAGGAAGATGCAGCCGGCAATCAGGGACAGAATAACAGTCAGGATCAGAACAAGGATCAGAAAGATCAATGATGACGGACCTGAACGGTAAGCAGAACAACCCGGGCAACCGGCGTGAAGCGAAGGGCGGGAAGTTACTTCCCGCCCTTTGCGGCATGGTCGGGACACTTATGATCCTGGCCGTGGTCATAGTCATGCTGCCGGTGACACTCCCGAGCCTCCTGGGATACCAGGTGTACACGGTGGTGAGCGGCAGTATGGAACCGGAGATCCCCATCGGGAGCATCGTGTATGTGAAGAGCGCGGAACCGGAGGAGATCGAGGAGGGGGACATCATCGCCTTCAACACCCCCGGCGCCGTAGTCATGCACCGCGTGGTGGAGAACAACGGCGATACGGCCTCTTTCGTGACCAAAGGCGATGCCAACGATACGAACGATGTGAATGAGGTGGCCTATGCCTCGCTTCTGGGCCGGGTCGTGAGACATTTCCCGGTCCTGGGCCGGGTCCTCGCCCTGTATACGAGCACTTACGGAAAACTGTACCTGCTGGCCATGATCCTTGCGGGCGGACTGTTGGATGTGATCGCCAATATCGCCCGTTAGCAGTCTCAGAGAGCACAGCAGTAAGGAACAGATCCTATGACAATACAGATGATCCGCCCGCAGAGGATGGCGCTCAGAGCGCTGCTGGTCCTGCTGCTGGCAGTCATGCTGTGTCTCTTCGGCTGCGGAGGAGGCGCAGCCGACGCTTCCGAGACCGCAGCCTCTTCCGTGCGGGAGAATGCGGACGATGCAGCGGCGCCTGCCCGGGGCAGCTATGAAGCTCCTCCCATGGCGACGGCGGAGTATCACGGCGACCGCGCGTCCGTCAACGATCAGGCGGTGGTGGACGTAAGCGGTGTCTCCAAAGGGTATATCGCGATCTCCGCCAAGGCGGAGAACCGGCTCAAGGTACAGATCGTCAAGGGCGACATGACTTACACCTACGATCTGGCGAGGGACGGGACCCCCTCCATCTATCCGCTGCAGTGCGGGAACGGCAGCTATTATTATTCCGTGCTCCAGAACATCTCCGGGACCAAATATGCCCGCCTCACGGAGGGCACCGTGGATGTGAAGCTGGAGAACGAGTTCGTGCCCTTCCTGCGCACCAGCGACTACAGCAAATATACCGCCTCTTCCGAATGCGTGGCCAAAGCGGCCGAACTGACGCAGAGCGCCGACACCTCCCTGGAAGCTGTCGGTTCCATCTATGAGTTCCTGCGGGAGAACATCACCTACGACAAGGAGAAGGCCAAGACGGTCAACCTCGGTTACCTGCCTTATCCGGACGAGACGCTCTCCACGGGCAAGGGGATCTGTTTCGACTACGCGTCGCTGGCCTGCGCCATGCTGCGCAGCCAGGGCATTCCCACCAAACTGGTCGTGGGCTATGTGGCTCCGAACGACATCTACCACGCGTGGAACATGTTCTACACGGAGGAGACCGGCTGGGTGACCGCCTCCTTCCAGGCGCACAAGGACTGGAACAGGATCGACATCACCTTTTCCGCGGGTGGCGCGCCGCCGGAATTCGTGGGCAGCGGCGACAATTACGCGGACGTTTATTATTATTGAGTGACCCAGGGAGAGAATCGCAGCGATGAGCAAGCAGTTAGATCATTTGGGCGTCAGTGCTTTCTGTGAGAGCATGGCCATGATGGTGCAGTCGGGGATCCAGACGGACGAAGCCGTTGCCCTGCTTTACAGCGGGCACAGGGACGGCGGGATCCTGGAGACGGCGCTGGAACAGATGAAAAAAGGCGTAGAAGAGGGCCAGAGCCTCTCTTCCGCCATGAAAGAGACGGGGATCTTCCCCCGCTACTGCCTGCAGATGGTGGAGGCGGGCGAGCGGTCCGGACGGCAGGAGGACATCCTGTTCCGCCTGGCGCGCTATTATGCCCAGCAGAAGACCATCTCCGAGAAGCTCAGGAGCGCCGTGACCTACCCTGCGTCCATGCTGGCCCTGATCATCGCAGTGCTGGTAGTCATGCTGTGGATGGTCCTGCCGGCGTTTACCGGCGTGTACAACGATCTGACGGGTTCGCTGACGGCTTCCGCCTACAGCTACATCCGCATCGCCTATGCGGTCTGCTGGATCGCACTGATCGTGATGGTGGTGATCGCTGCCGGACTTCTCATCGGATACCGCATGTGGAACAGCGGTGATCGCGCCGCCGTGGAAAAGCTCCTGTTCAGGATCCCCGCTGCGGCCAGGATCCTGGAGACCATGGGCATGTTCCGGTTCACGTCCGCGCTGGCCACTTTTCTCGCCAGCGGAGAGATGCAGGACGTGGCCGTGCTGGACAGCATGCAGATGACCGACTGCGCGCCTGTGGAGGAAAAACTGAAAAAATGCGCCGCCTACATGGAGGAAGGCCATTCCATCGCCCAGGCGGCCTATGAGGAGGAACTCTTTGAGCCCGTCTACGGCCGGATGCTCCTGGCCGGCGAGCGGAGCGGCAACCTGGAGAACGTGCTGGGCCGTCTCACCGAGCTCCTGGAGGAGAACTGCGGGAACCTGGTGGACCGCCTCGTGGGCGTCGTGGACCCGCTCCTGTCGGGCATCCTGATGCTCACCGTCGGACTGACGCTCCTGTCGGTGATGCTGCCCCTGATCGGCATGATGAATTCCGTCGGCTGACCGCCGGGACAGGAGGAACGCATGTATTCGGACAAGAAACGCGCCGCCTGGCCTCTGGTCATGGCCGTGATCGTCCTTCTGTGCGCGCTGCTGGGCCTTTCTGCCTTCCGGAAACTGTCCTCCGCGGACATCACCGAGGAGAGCGCAGCGGCCATCCGCGAGGCGGTGGAGCGCAGCGCCAAGCAGTGCTACGTGGTGGAGGGCGTCTATCCGCCCAACCTGGCGTATCTGAAGGACAACTACGGCCTGCAGGTCAACGAGCGGGATTTCTATGTGACTTATGAGGCTTTTGCCTCCAACCTGCCGCCCACGGTGCGCGTGACGGTGCGGTAACAGAACGGCCCGCTGACAGGGCAGACGCGATCAGCGGCATGACCGCGGCACAGCAGCACAAAGAGAGACGAGAGACAGATGAAACAGAGCAGAGGGCCTTCCGTGGGCATGTTCACGGTGGGGATCGCGGCGCTCTTTCTCCTGGGGTTCCTGCTCCTGGTGATCTTCGGCGCCCAGACGTATACGAATACCGTGGAGAGCCAGTACGGCAACAACGACACCCGCTCCATCCTGTCCTATCTGGCGGCGGCGGTCAAATCCTGCGACGCGGAGGACTATGTTTACGTGCAGGACAGGGACGGCCGGCAGGTCCTGGTGCTGGAGGACGGCTCCGGATACGCCCTGCGCATCTTCTGTGAGGACGGACAGCTCCTGGAGGACTACGGACGGACCGGTTCGGACCTGCAGCCGGAGGAAGCGCAGATCATAGGCCCGACACAGGCATTTGACGTGCGGCTGGACGACGGCACGCTGCGGATCGAGACGGACGAGGGGATCAGCATCCTGCACCTGCGCAGCGGGAGAGAGTGAGCATGAAGCAAAGACATCCTTTGACGGCGTTCTACATAGAAACGCTGCTCATGATCATAGTATTCGTGGGGATCATCCTCTGCATCACCCGCGTATTCGGCAGATCCCGCCAGCAGAGCCGGGACGCGCAGCAGCTGACGGACGCTGTCTGTCTGGCCCAGAATGCGGCGGAAGCCTTCTCGGCAGCGGAAACGCCCGAGGAGATGCAGGCGCTTCTGGAGATGACCGGGATCGCTCAGCCCGCGGCTGACGGTAGCGGCCTCACCTGCCTCTTCGGAAAGGACCTGCGCCCCTCTGAGGATGGAGACTATCTCCTGCAGATGCAGTGGAGCAGGCCCGCAGAGGACGCGCCGCTCTACGCCGTCCTGTCGGTGAGCGAGGGGGGACAGGAACTGTACTCCCTGGAGACGGCGGCAGCCGGAAAGGAGGGCTGGTGATGCAGCAGATCCCGATCAAACTGGGGCCGCTGGCCCTGCTGCTGACGGTGATCAGCATCTGCCTGACGACGCTGTCGATCCTGACGTTCTCCACCTCCTCCGCGGATATGCGGCTGGCACAGCGCTATGCGGAGACGGTGCGCGAGAGGTATGCACTCGAGATACAGGGACAGGAGTTCGTGGCGGAGGCCTCCGCACAGCTGGCGGAGGGGGACACCATCTGGCTCAGCGATATGAAGAGGCGGGCGGACGGCAGCTATGAGCATGTGCTGGAGGACGGCAGCATGCAGCTGACCATCGGTTTCCGGGCCGGCAGGGACAGCCTGCGCGTGACGGCCTGGCAGCTGATCCGCAGCTGGGAAGAGGACGACAGCATCAACGTCTGGCAGGGCGGCGACTGGTGATCCCGCTTTCCGGACAGTACAGATAAACAGGACCGGCCCGCAGGGGAGACTATTCCTTCGGCGGGACAGGGAAACAGAGGAGTACAGTCATGAAAATGCTGGAGATCCTGACCAGGGCAGTGGAGATGGAGGCGGCGGATATCTTTCTCGTCTCCGGACTTCCCGTGGCACTGAAATGCCACGGTCATCAGGAGAGACTGCCCGGAGACAGACTGATGCCCGACGACATCGGTATCCTGGTGGATGAGATCTATGCCATCAGCGGCAGGAACCGGACACTGCTGGAGCAGGGTCTGGACGATGATTTTTCCTTCTCTATCCATTCCCTGGGGCGGTTCCGCGTCAACGTGTTCCGCCAGAGGGGCTCGCTGGCAGCCGTGATCCGCGTGATCCATTTCGGACTCCCGGACCCGAAGGACCTGGGGATCCCCGAGTCGGTACTCTCCCTCGCGGAGAACAAAAAGGGCCTCGTCCTGATCACCGGCGCCGCCGGCACCGGCAAATCGACGACCCTGGCCTGTATGATCGACCGGATCAACAAGACACGGGACGGACATATCATCACCATGGAAGATCCCATCGAATACATCCACCGGCATGACCGGTCGATCGTCACCCAGAGGGAGATCTCCATCGACACGCCCGGCTATCTGGATGCCCTGCGCTCCGCCCTGCGCGAGAGCCCCGACGTCATCCTTCTGGGCGAGCTGCGCGACTAC
>CAMOJW010000013.1 GCA_946617225.1 uncultured Lachnospiraceae bacterium | reverse complement strand
GAACATGTTCTCGAACTGTCAGCATGGCTCATAATAAACGATCAGTAGATGCGCGGTCCCTCTCCTGAACAAGAGAAAAATCTTAGTAAAAAACCGCAAATGGAACCCGCCTGCGCTGCAGGATGATACCATCGCTTCTGCAAAACATCGCAAGTGTAACTATCAGCACTTCAAGCTGATGTCATCATTCCTCCGCATCAGCATCCCTGGCAATGCCCCTTTCAAGCATGTCCCGAATCTCTTCTTCTGAAAACCCGGTCTCGGCGAGGATCTGGGCCGTGTTCTCTCCCAGGCGCGGCCCTTTTGTATGGAGCGTGGTCCCATAGACATGTGTGTCGAACTTCAGCGGTCCTGCCGGCACTGTGATCATCTTCCGACTCTCTTCCGGCGGGACTGTGGCCTCTCTCTCCAGGATATACCCGTTGGCGATGGCCTGGGGATCCGTCAGGATATCTGCCGTGCCTCCCACCATGGAGTAGGGGATATCGATGCTCTTCATCCTCCTCTGTGCCTCGTCGGAATCGATGGCACTGAACCCCTTGTCCAGCAGTTCCACCACTGCCGGGGCATTCTCGTACATCGTGTCTTCCGCACAGCTATACTTTCCTGCCGGATCATATTCCTCAAGGTCCAGTACCTTCATCAGCGGGTGGAAATATCTGTCCCAGTCCGCCGCGACGGCGATGGCGATCCATCTGCCGTCCTTACAGCGATAGGTGTTCAGGAGAGCCCTGCGCGGATGGCGGCGGCTCTTGGGGTACTCCTCGCCGTACTGGAGCTCGATCAGCGCGTCGTGGTTGAAATAGATGCTGTTGGCATAGAGGGAGGTGCTCACATAGCTTCCCTCTCCCGTCGTCATCCGCCTGACCAGCGCCGCGCAGATGCCGCCAAACAGGATGGCACCGGAACTGATATCGCCCACGGCGATGGGAGGGACGATCAGGGAACCCTTCTCGGCGATGTCGCGCATCATACCGCCTCTCGCCCAGAAAGCCACCGGATCGTAGCCTGGGCTGTTCCTGTCCGGTCCCAGTTCACCGTATCCTGTCAGGCGGGCGTAGATGATGTCCGGTTTGATGGCCTTTACATCTTCATAGGTCAGGTGAAGGTTCTCCAATCCTTTCGGACGATAGTTGGAGACGAACACATCCGCCCCGGCAATGGCCTTCTCAATAAATCTGCGGCCTTCCGGTGTCTTGAGGTTGATGCAGATGTTCCTCTTTCCGGCTGTGTAGAAATCGTACTTGTGTACCTCTCTGGTGGAGGCCCCGCGGGGGGCTTCTACCCAGATGACATCCGCTCCGGCTTCACTGAGAAGCTTCGTGCAGGAAGGTCCCGCACCGGCGATCGTCAGGTCCACGACCCGGATGCCCTTCAGCGGCTGCGGGATCTGCACCTGCTCTGTCTTACGATCATTTTCTGTATTCATGCCATGGTGACTTCTCTCGTCCATCTCCGTCTCCTGCTGTGTCTTTATTCTGCGCATTCAAAGTGTGTCTTTATTCCCTGCACATCTTATCAAGCAACAATTATGCCAATAATAAACAAATGCAGTGTCTTTCTCCGTGTGCTGCAGAAGACTGTTATGCTGTCAGAGCATCGCTCTTCCCGGTATAAAGCTGATAATAGCGGCCCTTCTGCTCCATGAGCTGGTCGTGGTTGCCCTGCTCCACGATCCGGCCCTGCTCCAGGACCAGGATCATGTCGCTGTTCTTGATGGTGGACAGGCGGTGAGCGATGACAAAAGTGGTCCTGCCGCTCATCAGCTTGTCCATGCCCTCCTGCACGATCTTCTCTGTGCGGGTATCGATGGAACTGGTCGCCTCGTCCAGGATCAGGACGGGGGGATTGGCGACAGCGGCGCGGGCGATGGCCAGGAGCTGCCGCTGACCCTGGGACAGGTTGGAGCCGTCGCCCTTGAGCACCGTATCATACCCCTGCGGGAGACGCCGGATGAAACCGTCCGCATTGGCCAGTTTGGCGGCCGCCACGATCTCCTCCTCGGTTGCGTCGAGTCTGCCGAAGCGGATATTCTCGCGGACCGTGCCCGTGAACAGATGCGTGTCCTGCAGGACCATGCCCAGGGACCGCCGCAGATCCGGCTTGCAGATCTTGTTCACATTGATGTTGTCGTACCGGATCTTGCCGTCCTGAATGTCGTAGAAGCGGTTGATCAGGTTGGTGATGGTGGTCTTGCCTGCACCGGTGGAGCCGACCAGGGCGACCTTCTCGCCCGGTCTGGCGTGGATCACGATGTTGTGCAGGACGATCTTGTCATCGTTGTAGCCAAAATCGACGTCATTGAAGGTGACATCGCCCTCCAGACGCTGATAGGTGACGGACTGGTCAGACTGCTTGTGGAAATGGCGCCAGGCCCACTGGCCTGTCTGTTTCTCCGACTCGTAGATGACCCCGTTTTCGTCCTCGTAGCAGTTCACCAGCGTGACATAGCCCTCGTCCTGCTCCGGCTGTTCGTCCAGCAGTTTGAAGATACGTTCGGCACCGGCCAGTGCCATGATGATGCTGTTGAACTGCATGCTCACCTGGTTGATGGGCATGGAGAAGTTCCTGTTGAAGGTCAGGAAGCTGGCCAGCGCGCCGACCGTGAAGCCGGCATAGGTGTTCAGGGCCAGGAGGCCGCCGACGATGGCGACCAGCACATAGCTGGCATTGCCCAGCTGCGCGTTGATGGGGCCGATGATATTGGCATAGCCGTTGGCGCGGTAGGCGCTCTGGTACAGGGCCTCGTTCAGCTCATCGAATTCCCGGATGGCCTGGGCCTCATGGTTGAAGACCTTGACCACCTTCTGGCCCGTCATGGTCTCCTCGATGAATCCGTTCAGCGCGCCCAGATTCTTCTGCTGCGCCACAAAATTGGAGCCGGACAGCCTGGTCGCCTGCAGCGAGCAGAACATCATGACACCTACCATGACGATGGTCAGGGCTGTCAGCGGAAGGCTCAGGACCAGCATCATCGAGAGGATGCTGACGACCGTGATCACACTGTTGAAGAGCTGCGGGATGCTCTGGCTGATCATCTGCCGCAGGGTGTCGATATCATTGGTATAGATCGACATGATATCGCCGTGGGCATGGGTGTCAAAATACTTGATCGGCAGCTTCTCCATGTGCTCGAAGAGCTCCCCGCGCAGGCGGTTCAGGGTACCCTGGACCACCTTGACCATGGTGCGCGCCTGCGTATAGGCGGCAATGATACCGATGGCGTAGAAGCAGGCCACCCGCAGGATCGCCCCTGCCAGGGGCCCGTAATCCGGGGAAGGAGTGCCCACCATGGGATCGATGTACTGGTCGATCAGCGTCCTGGTGAACATGGTCCCCTGCACATTGGCCAGCACGCTCACGATGATGCAGACGAACACCAGGGCAAAATGGAACTTATAGTACTTGAGGACCATGGACATGATCCGTTTGAAGAGTCCCCAGGGGTCCTCCACTTTGGGCATCGCGCGCCCGCGCATGCCTCTGCCGCCGGGCCCGCCGCCGACAAAGATCTTCTCCTGTTCTTTCTTTTTGTCTTTTTTATCTCTCGCCATGTCTCGGTACCTCAACATGAAAACATCCGCTTCTCCTGCCTCGTCCTCAGAGCATTTCCGCTACCGGGACCGCGATGCCGCGCAGTCAGCTCTTTTTGTCAAAATCCGCCTCTGCACCTGCACCGACCTGGGATTCGTAGACCTCGCGGTAGATCGCATTGTCTCTCAGCAGTTCATCGTGTGTGCCGAAGCCGTCCACACGCCCGTCCTCCATGACGATGATCCGGTCGCAGTCTTTCACGCTGGCGATGCGCTGAGCTATGATGAGTTTGGTGGTGTCCGGGATCTCCTCCGCGAACGCTCTGCGGATCTTCGCATCGGTCGCGGTATCCACGGCGCTGGTGGAGTCGTCGAGGATCAGGATCTTCGGTTTCTTCAGCAGGGCCCGGGCGATGCACAGGCGCTGCCGCTGTCCGCCGGAGACATTGGTGCCTCCCTGCTCTATCTGGGTCTCGTAGCCGTCCGGGAACTGTTCGATGAACTCGTCTGCACAGGCCATCCGGCAGACCCTCTGACAATCCTCCAGCGTGGCGTTCGGATCGCCCCAGCGGAGATTGTCCAGGATAGTCCCGGAGAAGAGGACATTTTTCTGAAGCACCACGGACACCTGGTCTCTCAGCACTTCCAGATCATATTTGCGCACATCATGGCCGCCCACGAAGACATTGCCCTGTGTCACATCATAGAGGCGGCTGATCAGGTTCACAAGGCTCGACTTGGCGCTGCCGGTGCCGCCGATGATGCCGATGCTCTCGCCGCTCCGGATCGTCAGGGAGACGTCCTTCAGGACGGGATCGCCCTTGCCAGGCCTGTAGGAGAAGTCGACGTCCTCGAAGACGATGCTGCCGTCCGGCACTTCCATGATCGGATCTTCGGGATTGGTGATGGAGCTCTTCTCGTTGATGACCTCCGCGATACGCCTGGCACTGGCCTCCGACATGGTGATCATGACAAACACCATGGACACCATCATCAGGCTCATCAGGATGTTCATGCAGTAGGTGAGCAGGCTCATCAGATTGCCGGTGGTCAGCTCCTCGGCGACGATCATGTGGGCGCCGAACCAGCTGATCAGCAGGATGCAGCTGTAGACCACCGTGGACATGATGGGACCGATCACGGCGATGTTGAGCTCCGCTTTGCAGAACATCTCGTAGATGTTCTGTGCCGCTTTGTGGAACTTGTCGATCTCGTAGTCCTCCCGCACGTAGGCCTTGACGACGCGGATGGCGGACACGTTCTCCTGGACGCTCGCGTTCAGGTCATCGTACCGCTCGAACACCTGCTTGAAATAGCGGGTGGTCCTGCCCATCATCAGGGCGATCACCACAGACAGGAACGCCACGGCAACGAGATAGATGCTGGAGAGCCTGGGGCTGATGGTAAAGGACATGATCATAGCCACGATCATGGAGACCGGGGCGCGCATGGCCATGCGCAGGATCATCTGGAAAGCGTTCTGGATGTTGGTCACATCCGTGGTCAGTCTCGTCACCAGACCGGATGTGGAGAACTTGTCGATGTTGGAGAACGAGAACGTCTGGATATTGTCGTGCATCGCCTTGCGGAGGTTCCTGGCGAGGCCGGCACTGGCCCTGGCGCCGAAGACACCGCCCATGATCCCGAAGAACAGACCGCACAACGCCACGGCGATCATCACGGCGCCGGTCCTCAGGATAAAACCCATATCCTTCCCGTAGATGCCCAGATCCACGATCCTGCCCATCAGGATCGGGATGATCATCTCGCAGATGACCTCTCCGATCATGCAGAAGGGCGTCAGGATCGAGACCCATTTGAATTCTTTGACTTGCGCAAGTATCGTTTTGACCATCACTGCGACCTCTTAAATCAAAAACACGGTATCTGACCAGTCCCCGTTTATTTCGTGCTCTCTTTAGCGTCCAGATGCACGTCCATCTGCGGGAACGGGATCCTGATCCCTTCCTCGTCGAAGCGGAGCTTGACCTGCTCGTTGACCGTCCAGACGGCGTCAAAATACCGCGTGCGGTCGATCCAGAGCCATGCGCCGAGCTCGATGGAGCTGTCCTTCCAGGCGTTGACGTAGACCTTGATGTCCTCCGGACGGATCATGCCGGGGGCATTCAGCAGGACTTCCCGTATGATCTCCATCGCTTTGCGCAGATCAGACTCATAGGCGATCCCAAAGGTGAAGTCCACCCTTCTGTCCGGGTTGACGGCGACGTCGGTGATGGCCGTATTGGCCATCACGCCGTTGGGAATGGTGATCACCAGGTTGTTCACCGTCACGAGTGTGGTGTACACGACCCCGATCATCTTCACAGTACCGTTCCCGTATTCGGTCATGATGAAATCCCCCACCTTGAAGGGGCGCATGATCAGGAGCAGGATGCCGCCCGCCACATTGGACAGACTGCCCTGCAGGGACATGCCGATGGCCACCACGCCGGCGCTGACCACCGTCAGCACCGAGGAGGTATTGATCCCCAGCTGCGACACGATGAGAAAAGCGAGGATAGCATACAGGCAGAAATTGGCTGCGGAATGCAGGAACCTTGCCACGCCAATATCTATCCCGGCACGCGAAGTGATCGTGTCCAGGAGCTTCAGGGCCAGACCGACCAGCCTCTTGCCGATGATCCAGATCAGAAGCGAAATGAGTACGTTCTTGACTAGTTCTGCCGCCATGGGACCGAGAAAATCGAATAATCTGTCTATTGTCATGCAGTCTTACCTCTGTTTGCTCCCGTGTTCGTTCCACGGTCCGCTTTGCATCACGCCTGCTCGCCGAATTCCAGGCTCAGCTGCCCGTCGATCTGACGGTCCTGTTCGTCACCCGCGGCACTCCGTTCTGCCGCTCTCTTCTGTTCCTGTCTCTCTCTGCGAAGAGGTGTATAGTCCTTGTCCAGATACAGTTCGAGCTCCGATGCCGGGATCTCAAATTTGATCAGCAGCGTCCGGAGGATCCGGACCAGCAGCCCCGCGCTCAGATGTGTCTCCACATACATCCGCGCGTCCGGTACCCTGGAGGGGTCCAGCAGCCTGTTGGGGTCGCTGCTCAGTCTCGGGCGCACCCGCCCCATGAGATCGGGATCCCCCTCCAGACTGGAGAAAAGCATCGGATCCTGCCGGTTCAGGGCACCGCAGACCTCGATCAGCACCTGCTTCCAGGTCCTGGCCTCATAGCGGGCGCCCAGGAAACGGAATCCCGCCGGCCGGCGGTTCTCCAGGTCCTCCGAAATGAAGTGCGGCACGGAGGTGTCCACCCGGTACTTGCCGTAATCCACACCGGGGTCCTCCAGCAGGACGGCTGACTCCGGCTGTCCCTCCAGCAGGGCCAGCTCCAGGCGGAGTCTCTTGAGGTCTGCAGTCAGCCTCCTCGCCAGGGAACGGCACCGCGCCGCCTCCTCCCCGTCCCCCTTAGAGGCGAGGACCCGGGCGTGTTCCCGCAGTCTGTCCTGTGTGTTCTCCAACGCGCGGATCATCCCGGAGACGGATCTCTTCAATTCTCTCTTCCGTCCCGGCACAAGGTCCGCCGCTTCTCCCAGATACGCTTTATACATTGTCCCCGTTCTCCCTCTCCGCGCGTGCTTTCTGCGCGGCGGCCATCCTCTGCTGCAGTTCCTCCTTCAGATCTCCCATCAGCGTCTCTCTGCCGCTCTCCAGGAGCCTGTGCAGGGTGCGGTTGAATGTTTTTCTCTGATCCGGGGGCATCGCCCGGAGCGCCCTGAAAATGTCGTTCACAGAGCGGAAACCGTTCTTCTGCAGTCCTTCCAGCGTGTATTCCCCGGAGGCGTCGAACAGATTGAACAGCTGGGAGACGAACTCCTGCTTCTCGGAATCCTGCATGCCGCCGATCCAGGCGCCCAGCGCGGTGTCCAGGAAGCGGCTCACCTCGGAGCGTTCCTGCACCCTGACGAACCGGTTGCCCAGGACCTGCCAGGACAGGGCGTCGTGCTGCATGATCCCGGTCTGGCTGCTCTTCACCACCCGGTGGGAAAACGTGTTGTCCAGCAGCATGCCCACGACGCTCATCTCCGGGACGTAGCTCCGGATCCGGGGCAGGATCACCCGGTACCCCTCCGTGTCCAGGATCTCCCCGCGGAAACCGGGCCCGTCGTTGGAATAGATCTTGTCGATCCTGCTGCGCACCGCCGGGCTGCAGAAGGCGGCCGCATAGACGGCCAGGTTGCCGCCCTTGGAGTGCCCTCCCACCAGGAAGTGTTCCTCCGAGTCTCCGAAGTGCTGCTCCAGATAATCCACGGCCCGGCGCTGGGACGGCGTCTCTTTCAGATAGCTGAGGTTGAAGTCTTCCTTCCAGCCCACCAGATTGTCGTCGGTCCCGCGGAACGCCACGTAGGTCAGGGGCATCTCCCTGCCGTCCTGGATCCTGTAAATCACGGCGGAGAACTGTTCCTCTTTTTCCACGTCCACCACGTTGACGTAGTCCGAGAGCATCAGGCCCCGAAAGCGCATCGCGTCGGCCATGGGCTTCAGGAGGAGAGGCGCGTGGCCGATCAGCGTGGTGCGTGCCTGGACTTCTTCCTCTGTGTGCAGTTCATAGTACCGCTCGGCGGTCTCCTGGATGGAATAGATGCGGTCCTCCGTGAAGACGCCTTCGAAATCCGTATAGGAGAGTTCCGCCAGCAGCAGATTATCCACCTCATTGAACGGATCCTGTCCGAAAGTAAGATCGCCCCGCCATTCCAGATAAGTAAAGAGGTCACCCATCATACTCCGCTCCTCCTGACCTGATCGCTGATCCGCCGCTGCGGTGCCCTCGTCCCGTCTCCTCACAGATCTCCGTCATTCGAACAGGATCCCGCGCATACAGACCTGCTGTTCCCCGCGGTCATAGTCCCAGCTGTGGAAGGAACCGCCGCCGCAGGCGCCGTAGTGTTCACATGTGAGGCATGTTTCGTTGTGATCGCCGGGATGCCGGCGAAAGATCCGGAATCCGTCCCGCCACACCTGCGTGAAGTCGTCCCGCAGGATGTTGCCGAAAACTGTCTCCGGTCTCCTCTCGATGTCCAGACACGCGCCGATATCCCCGTTGGCCATGACGCTGGCCACGTAGACCCCCGCGTTGCACAGGAAATACCAGTCCCGGACCTCCCGCTCGTAATCGAGGCCCAGATAATGACTGCATCCGTAGAGCACCGGGATATCCGCCCGGCGCTTGTCCCGGATGAAATCAAAGAGATACCGCTGGTCCTCCGCCGTCAGCAGCAGCTCCCTGTGGTCCAGGGCCCGCCCGATGGGCTCCATGCCGATGACGCGCCACGAATCGATGTCCAGGCTGTCCATGATCGGAAAGAGCGCCTCCAGTTCCCGGATCGACTGATGATTAACCACTGTGGTCACCTGGATGTGCCGGAAACCTCCCTCCTCGAGCAGATTCTCGATCCCGCGCATGGCGCGGCGGTAAGCCCCGGGAGTCCGACGCACGGCATCGTGGGTGGCCTCCAGACCGTCGATGCTGACGGAGATGGTCCCCATGCCGGTCTCATGGAGCCGCCTGGCAGCCTCTCTGTCGATCAGGGTCGCGTTGCTGGTCATGCCCCAGCGGAAGCCCTTCTCGTGTGCCCAGCCCATGAGCTCGTAGAAGTCCCTGCGCAGCATGGGCTCGCCGCCCGTGATGCAGAGCCTGGGGAGGCCTTTTCTCCGGGGGCCGGCCTGCTGCGGAGGCCCTCCGGGCACGGAAGGAGCCCCAAAATCCCGCAGGATCTTCTCCAGGAATGTCTGATACTGGGCCAGGGTGAGCTCCTGGCTCTCCCTCTCCCCGCAGCGGCTCCCGCAGTGGATGCAGTTTTCGTTGCACCGCAGGGTCAACTCCAGGAACAGTTCCCTCAGCTGCGGTTCACGGAACAGTTTCCGGCGATGCTTCTCCAGCAGTTCCAGGTGGCGCTGTTTCTGTGCGCGCACTCTGTCCTCATACGTACCGGCTCCACGCGCAGTGACGCTCCTGCCGGTACCTGCAGCGCTCACGGCTCCGGCGGAGGACCGTAGACGTCCTCGTTCTCATTGGCGTCCGGATCGAAGTGATCCAGTTCCCATCCCAGGTCCTCCGGAGGGCCGTACACCGCCTCATTTTCGTTGTCTTCCATCCCGTCCCAGTCCACGCGGAGCTCTCCGGTCTCCTCTTCCTGCTCCGGTTCCTCCTCGTAGTGGGGATCCTCCTGCTCCGGTTCCTCCTCGTACTGGGGGTCCTCCTGCTCAAAGTCCTCAGGGGGCCCGTAGACGGCTTCGTTCTGGTTCCGGCCGCAGGAGGCCGCGGCAAAAGCCGCCGTCGCGGCTACAGCGCCGATCACGAGCCTTTTTTTCAATCTTTTCATTCGTGTCCCTCCAAACCTTCTCTGAACATATACATGCCGATCCCCGCCGCGATGGGCAGGTTGAGACTGTCGATGGCTGAGGAGTGCGGGATCCGCACGGCTGTGCAGAAGTCAGCGTAGACATCCGGCAGGCCCGTGGCCTCGTTGCCAAAGATCAGCGTATGCCTCCCCTCCGGTCTGTGGACCGCGCCGAGAACGGTACTGCCCGTCAGCATGAACGCGTACCGCACATTGCCCTCGAAGCGCGCCCTGTAGTCTTCGACAGTGTCAAAATACTCGATCCTGTGATGGAAGAGCGCTCCCATGGAGGCCCGGACCGCCCTGGGATCGAAGACGTCCACCGCCGGCCGCACGATGCCGATATCGTCATATCCGAAACCGGCAGCTGTCCGGAGGATGGTCCCGATGTTGCCCGCGTCCGAGGGACAGACCAGGAGCAGGTGGTCGCCCTCCTGCAGCGGCTCCCGGAAAACGACAAACTCCCCGATCACGAAACAGTTTCCCTTGGGCGAGAGGATGTTGAACGCCTTGGCGTTCTCCAGAACGGGGATCCGCCTTTCCTCGCAGACCTGCAGGAGCTTCAGGATGCTCTCTGTCCTGACGCAGTCGGGGCTCAGGAAGACCCTCTGCACCAGTTCCGGTCTCATCTTCAGCAGTTCCCAGGTCAGCGTCGCCCCCAGTGTGTAGGAGGTGTCTGCGTCCTTCTTGTATCGGCTGATCTTCATTCCGTCCGTCTCCTCCGGAGTTCCCAGACCTGTGCCTCGTAGGGCCGCAGTCTCCCCCTCTCTCCTCCGCCGGCGTCATTGCAGAGCAGCAGCTGTGCCGCTCCGATATCGAACCCCCGCGGATACCGGCAGCGCAGCGGCCGGTCGGAGAAGGAGCAGATCACCAGGATCCTCCTGTCCTTATATCGTCTCCCGTACATGTAGACCTGTCTGCTGCGGGGCAGGAACTCCCTGTAATCTCCCCACAGGAGCGCCTCGTTCTCTCTGCGCAGGTGCAGACATTTCCTGTAGAACTGAAGGATGCTCTCCGGATCCTTCTCCTCGGCCTCCACGTTGATCTCCCTGTAATTGTCGTTCACGTAGAACCAGGGCTCCGCCGCGGAGAAACCGGCGTGCGGTCCGCCCGTCCACTGCACGGGCGTCCTGGCACTGTCCCGGCTGGAGACGTGGATGCGTTTCAGTCTCTTTTCCACCGGTTCCGACAAGTGGAAGGAGTGGTAGGCATTGACGGAGGCCACGTCCAGATACTTGTCGATGCTGTCCAGGGCGATATTGGTCATGCCGATCTCCTGCCCCTGGTAGAGAAAAGGCGTGCCCCTCTGGAAGATATAGGCGGCGGCCAGCATCTTGCCAGACTGTTTCCAGTGTTCCCGGCTGCCGTAGCGGTCGATCACCCGGGGATGATCGTGATTCTCCAGGTAGAGGGCGTTCCAAGCCCCTCTCGCGAGCCCGTACTGCCAGCGGGAGAAAGCTCTCTTGAGCCGCCGCAGGGAGAATCCCAGATAGACGTACTCCGTCATAAAGCAGTCCGCCATCATGGTATCGAACTGGATGAGCATGTCCAGGACGCGTTCCCTGCCCGCGACATAGCGTCTGGCCGTCTCCACATCGGTAAAAGGCGCCTCCCCGATCTGGATGGCCCCGTATTCCAGTGCGACTTTGCGGAACTGACGCAGATAGTCCAGCAGGTTGGGGCCGTCCTTGTAAAAGGGCAGGCCGTTGATGGCCGGCACGAAGGACAGGCCGTTCGGCAGGACGCCGTTATCTCCCGTCTTCTTGGAGATGAAGTTGATCACATCCTCCCGGAAACCGTCCACGCCCATGTCCAGCCAGAAGCGCATGATGCTCTCCACTTCCGCGCGGACCTTCGGGTTGTCCATGTTCAGGTCGGGCTGTTTTCTCGCAAAAACGTGGAGATAATACTGGCCCCTCTGCGGACAGTACTCCCAGGCCAGGCCCTCGAACTGGCTGTACCAGTTGTTGGGTGGGAGACGGGTCTCCCCCTTCCAGCGGGGCTCCCGCCAGATATAGTAATCACTGTAGGGATTATTTCTGCTCTTACAGCTCTCGAGGAACCAGGGGTGCTCGTCCGAGGTGTGGTTGATCACCAGGTCCAGAAGTACCTTGAGGCCCAGCGCGTGCGCCTTGTCGAGGACCTTTTGAAACTGCTCCAGCGTCCCGTAGTCGGGGTGGATGTCCTTGTAGTCGGAGATGTCATACCCGTAGTCCGCGTTGGGGGAGGGAAAGATCGGGCTGAACCAGATGCCGTCCACCCCCAGGCTGCGGATATATTCCAGCTTGTCGTATACGCCGTAGAGGTCCCCGATGCCGTCCCCGTTTCCGTCGCAGAAGCTCCGGATCCAGATCTGGTAGAAGGACATCTTCCGAAAATCGAACTGTCTCTTCCTGCCCATGACACCGCCCTCAGTACATGTTCTCGAGGCTCTTCTTCAGGTCCTCCATGCCGGTGCGCATCCCCTCCACGGCCTCGTCGTGCAGGTCCCGCAGCTCCTCGCGGAACTCCTCCACGCCGGTGCGCAGCTCGTCCGCCGCCGACTCCACGTTCTCCATCATGCCCGTGGCCGTCTCGCGGAAATCGTGGAACCACTCCCTGCCCAGCTGCCGGATCCTGTCCTGCTCGCCCATGGTGCGGGCTGTCAGGGAGACCAGCAGATCGGTGGGCTGTTTCTTTTTCTTCGGGAAGACGCCGACCTTCTTCTCCGCCAGGAGAAAACTATACCGGTCGTAGGCCTCATTCACGCAGTCCTGCCAGGACATGTAGATCTCGTCCATGGCGCACTGCCCCACTGCATGGAGGTGGTCCATGTCCCCGCAGACCTCGGCGAGGCACCTGGCCATATCCCCGGCGTTCTCCTCGATGATGAAGCCGTTGCGCCCGTCGGTGACGCCTTCGGCGGCGCACGAATCCCTGATCAGGACGCTGGCCAGGCCGCATGCAGCCGCCTCCCGAACCACCAGGCCGTTGGTGTCGAAGGTGGAGGGGAACAGGAACAGGTCCGCGCGGGTATTCCAGGCCCGCAGCACATCCCTGTCGTAGATCGGGCCGGTGAAGATGCACTTGTTCTCCCCGTCCTCCGTGAGCAGCCCCAGCTCGCGGGCCTCTGCCCTGAACTTGTCCTCATCCGGTCCCTTGCCGATCAGGACCATGCGAAAATCCGCCCCGCCGTCCTTGAGGATCTTCAGGGCCTGCAGGATCATGGAGATGTTCTTGTAGTCGATCAGGCGTCCCACGAACAGGAAGACCGGCACTCCCGCGGGCAGATCATAGCCGGCCGTGACCTGTGCCACTGTCTCCGCGTCTACCCTGCCGCGCGCGAAATCCACGCCGTTGCCCATCACGCGGTATCTGCCCTCGAAGCCCAGGGCCCGCAGGCTCTCCCCTGCGCCGCGGCTCACTACCCATACGTCGTCACAGGCCTCGATATTCCCCACCATGGCGCGGATGCTCTCCTCCGCCACGGGCTGCAGTTTGACTGCGCGGCGGATATCGATGTCGTACTTGGTGTGGTAGGTAAAGACCAGCGGAGCACCTGTCTGCTCCCTCAGGAGCCTCCCGATGATCGTTGCCGACGCGGGACAATGGGAGTGGATGATATCCGGCTCAAAGCGCATCAGTTCCGCGACTTCCTTGCCGTCAAAAGGATTGCCTGTGCGGTATCCGTTGGTCACAGAAGCCGTGTCAAAGCTGTGGTAGGCCACCACCGGATACGCGTACTGCGCGTAGTCCGCGCCTGGATAGGCCGGCGTGCCCACGATGACCTCGGCCCCGTGGTCCTGCATCAGATGATCCGCATAATTCATCATCACGTTCACGACGCCGTCGATCACCGGCGGGAACGAATCGTTCAACAGACAGACTTTCAAGTTCTGCATACCTCCTGTCATAAGGTTCGATCGTCAGGGTCCGAAACGATCATTTTTATTTTACCAATGATCGCCCCCGCAGGCAACAGAACAAGCCGCTCCCGGTATGAACTTGACACTCCGCGGGAAGATGTGCAAAATACTTACTGACAATAACTGTTTCCAAGACAGTGAAGGAGGTTTGAATTATGGATTTTGACAATGCAAAATATAAGATGGAGCGGCTGGAGCACTACCAGGGCATCGCCCTCTCCGAGACAGCTTTTAACCTTTCCATAGGTCTGGTGCTGGTGTGGGGCTTCCTGCTGAACGGACTGATGGCCGCTTTTCTGTCCTACCCGATCCTGCACCTGAATTATTGGCTGATCCTGGTGCTGTATTTCGCCGGCAGCATCATTGGGACCATGACCGTGTACCGGTCCGACAACCCCATCGTGAGTTTCGTGGGCTTCACACTGCTCTCCGTCTCTATGGGGCTGCTGCTGACCTATTTCGTAAATTTCTACACGATCTCCTCGATCTCCACCGCTTTCTTTCTCAGCGGTCTCGTAACGGTCTGCATGATCGCTCTGTCCTGTGTATTTCCCGCTTTCTTCCGCGGGATCGGCAGGACCCTGGGCGTTTCCCTGCTGATCGCCGTCATAGCGGACATCGCGGCTGTGTTCTTCTTCCACGCCGCGCTGGGCGTCCTGGATATGATCATCGTCCTCCTGTTCGCCGGCTATGTCGGCTATGACTGGTCCAAGGCTCAGATGTATCCCAAGACCCTGGACAACGCCGTCGACTGTGCCGCGGACATCTACGTGGACGTAGTCAACCTGTTCATCCGGATCCTGTCCATCATCGGCAGGAGGCGCGACTGATCGGGAATAAATCTTTGAAAAAGACCGAAAAAGGGGCACCGCCGCAGCGGTGCCCTTTTTTATGTACTTACGATCATCTGTTCCGGACAGGGATCACTTCACGCCCATCCAGCCTGCGATGACCATTCTCTGCACTTCGCTGGTGCCCTCATAGATCTCGGTGATCTTGGCATCACGCATGAAGCGCTCGAAAGGATACTCGCGGGTGTAGCCGTAGCCGCCGACGAGCTGCAGTGCGCGGCGGGTGACGTCGCTGGCTGCCTCGGAGGCGTACAGCTTGCCCATAGCGGCGAGGTGGCTGTAAGGCTCGTGGTCCTGTTTGGCCTGTGCTGCGCGGTAGATCAGAAGTCTGGCAGCGTCGACCTTGGCCTGCATGTCGGCCAGCTGGAACTGGGTGTTCTGGAACTGGCTGATCCTTTTGCCGAACTGGATGCGCTGCTTGGTGTACTTCACGCACTCATCGATGGCAGCCTGGGCAATGCCGAGAGCCT
Source organism: uncultured Lachnospiraceae bacterium (assembly GCA_946617225.1). Classification (GTDB taxonomy): domain Bacteria; phylum Bacillota; class Clostridia; order Lachnospirales; family Lachnospiraceae; genus CAG-791. Next base: position 8,261 of record CAMOJW010000013.1, on the reverse strand, counting down.
GTGCGCCGATGCCGATACGGCCGCCGTCCAGGGTCATCATGGCGATCTTGAAGCCCTTGTTCAGCTCGCCCAGCAGGTTCTCCTTCGGGACCTTGCAGTCTTCGAAGACCAGCTCGCAGGTGCTCGATCCGCGGATACCCATCTTCTTCTCATGGGCGCCGACGGAGAAGCCGGGGAAGCCCTTCTCGACGATGAAAGCGGAGATGCCGTGGTTGCCCTTCTCCTTGTCGGTCATCGCGAAGACGACGAAAGTGCTGGCAAAGCCAGCGTTGGTGATGAAGATCTTGCTGCCGTTGAGAAGCCAGTAGTCACCCTTGTCCTCGGCAACAGTCTTCTGCATGGCGGCGTCGGTGCCTGCGCCGGGCTCGGTCAGGCCGAAAGCGCCGAGCTTTCTGCCGCTGCAGAGATCGGGCAGATATTTCTGCTTCTGCTCTTCCGTACCGAACTCGCTGATGGGCCAGGTGCAGAGAGAGGAGTGTGCGGAGACCATAACGGAAGTGGTGGCGCAGTGTTTGGCCAGCTCTTCACAGACCGCGATGTAGTTGAGGTAGCTGAGGCCGGCGCCTTCGTAATCCTCGGAGAACGGGACACCCATCATGCCCATATCGGCCAGCTTGTGCCATGTCTCCTCGGGGAAACGCTCGTTCTCATCGACTTCCGCCGCGATCGGGGCGACTTCCTTCTCACAGAAGTCTTTCAACATGTCGAGGATTTCCTGCTCTTCTTCGTTAAAATGGAAATTCATAGATACCTCCCGTCAATACTCTGAATCTGCCGTTATTGTGAAAACGATGACATAAGTGACTATGTACAACGGATGCCGGCACAGAAATGTGCCGGCACACCGCATACATCATGGTGTAAGTAATGATCAGCCCTTGGCCTTGATGACTTCCTCAGTCAGAACAGGAAGGACCTCAAACAGGTTGCCGACCACGCCGTAGTTGGCAACGTCGAAGATGGGAGCATCGGGATCCTTGTTGATCGCGACGATCACATCGGAGCCGCTCATGCCGGCCAGATGCTGGATGGCACCGGAGATGCCGCAGGCGATGTACAGCTTCGGAGCAACGGTCTTGCCGGTCTGGCCGACCTGGTGGCTGTGTGCGATCCAGCCTGCGTCAACAGCCGCACGGGAGGAACCGACAACGCCGCCGAGGGCATCTGCCAGAGCCTTGACAGGAGCGAAGCCTTCGGGTCCGCCGACACCGCGGCCGCCGGAGACGATGATGTCAGCGCCTTCGAGATCGACGACCTCGCCGCCTTCCTCACGGATGATCTCGAGGATCTGGGTCCGGATCTGCTCTGCAGGGATGTGGATGTCTTCGTTGATGATCTCAGCCTTGGCCTCGCCGGGCTCGCTCTTCTTGAAGACGCCGGGACGGACGGTACCGATCTGAGGACGATGATCGGGGCACAGGATGGTGGCCATCAGGTTGCCGCCGAAAGCGGGACGGGTCCATGCCACGTTGCCGGTCTCTTCATCGATGTCCAGTCCGGTGCAGTCCGCGGTCAGACCGGTCTTCAGACGGCAGGAGACCCTGGGGCCCATGTCACGGCCGTTGTTGGTGGCGCCGATCAGCATGCTGGTGGGGCCATACTTCAGGACGAGGTCCACCAGAGCGGTAGCATAGGCGTCGGTGGTGTACTGCTTGTACTCGGGGCCGTCGATGACGTAAACGACGTCCGCGCCGTGCTCGGCAGCATCCTTGACGGCAGCGTCCACGCCGCATCCGATCACGACTGCGCAGAGCTTGCCGCCCTGTTTCGCGGCCATCATCTTGCCGGGAGTCAGGAGCTCGATGCCGACGTTCTTGGCGGTGCCGTTCTCATTGGTTTCAATATATACCCATAAATCTTTGGTCTTGGCTTCCATTTCTCTTTACCTCCCTCAGATGATCGAAGCATCGCTGAGAAGCTTGTACAGCTTCCTGGCAAGATCTTCGCCGGTCTCTTCACCTTCCTTGACGATCTTGATACCGCCGGATTTCTTCTGCGGAACGAAGGTCTTCTTGACGTGGGTCGGAGAACCTTTCAGACCGATACGGGTGACGTCGATCTCCGGGAAAGCGTCATCGCCCAGCACCGGGATCTTGGCGCGGTTGGCAGCCATCTTACGCTTGATGGTAGGATAGCGGGGATCCCACGCGGGTTTCGTGAAAGTGACGACGGCGGGAAGCTTCACGCCGATGATCTGGTTGCCGTCGGAATCTTCCTTGGTGACCTTGAGCATGTCGCCGTCGAGCTCAGCCTCCAGGCCGTAGGTGACCTGAGGAAGGCCGAGGTGCTCAGCCATCTCGGGGCCGACCTGTGCGGTGTCGCCGTCGATAGCCTGCTTGCCGCAGAAGATGGCGTCGAACTTGATGCCCTCAAGCTCTTCGATCTTCTTCACGGCGTTGGACAGAATGTAGCTGGTGGCCAGCGTGTCGCTGCCGCCGAAGGTCCTGCCGGAAACGAGGTAGGCCTTGTCGGCTGCGATAGCGAGGCACTCCTTCAGAGCGGCCTGTGCCTGCGGCGGTCCCATGGATACGACGATGATCTGGGTATCTTTGTTCTTGTCCTTGATACGCGCTGCTGCTTCGAGAGCATAGCCGTCGAAAGGATTGACGATGCTCGGGACGCCGTCACGGATCAGTGTGTTCTTGACCGGATCGATCTTGATCTCTGTGGTATCCGGTACCTGCTTGACACATACCAAAATATTCATAGCTCCACTTCCCTTCTCTCAGATTTACTTGTTATGCCGGGACTGCGGCATTTATCAATACTCTAATAATAGTACCGAATCCCTTGCCTGTTGTCAAACGTGAGAGTATGTCATTTTTATAAACTCCGCTCCTTCAGTTGTATAAAAATTAGTACAATCGCACAGTTTTACAGCTGTTTGGTCGGCATTTTTTTGACATTTCCGTCAGCGATTTGTTAATTTTGGTCAAATGACCTATTTTTTGATGGACGATTTTGTTTGGTTTCACCATACACGCCTGACAGCTTTTCTCACCAGACTTCCAGCCTGTCTTCCGGCGCCAGATACATCCCGTCGCCCTCCCTGACACCGAAGGTCTCATAGAACTCTTCGAACTGCTGCACCACGGCGTTGATGCGCAGATAGGCCAGCGGGTGGCTGTCCTGCAGGATCAGGTAGGACTCGATCTCCCGGGTGCTCAGATTGTGCCAGGTGGCCGCGTAATAAGTGAAAAACTTCTTATAGTCGAAATCTTTCTGCCTGGACGCCACGCGCAGCACGCACTTGAAACCGACCAGGTCGGCGATCGCCTCCGCCTCCACCAGGGTCCCGCTGTAGTTCGCGCCCGGGAAAGGCTTCACGGCATCGTAATACTCCACCAGTTTGCGGGCCCTCTTCCGGAAAGCCTCCGCATCCTCCGCAGTCCACCAGTCATGGAAATTGCCCTTCTCGTCGAACTGCCGCCCGGAGGAATCGAACGCGTGGGAGATCTCATGACCGACTGTGTCGCCCACTGAGCCGAGGAGCTCCTCCATCGTCATGTCAGGCCGGTAGAACTCTCCTCCCAGGATGCCGGCGCAGATGGTGACGCTGTTGTCCGAAGGGGAATAGTAGGCATTGACCGTCTGCGGGGAGGAATTCCAGTAGCGCCTGTCCACTGTGGTCCCGATCTTCTTCTGTTCGTCCCGGAGGATGTTGCCGCCCACCTCTTCCTGGGCTTTGACGAGGTTGCCGCCCTTGGACCCCGGTGTGATCTGCAGGGCGCTGTCATCCTCCCAGACGTCCGGTTTGGCGATACGGAGCGTGAGGCCTTCCAGTTTTTTCAGAGCCTCCTTCTTGGAATCCTCAGAGAGGAAAGAGGCCTCCTCCAGGATCCCGCGGTACTCTCCCCGGAGCATCTCCACGATCTCCGTGACGTCGGATTTCATCTCGTCGGTCACATACCGGTCCGTGTAGACGCGCCCCAGCTGCATGGGGAGCATCTTGTCCACGGCGCGGCTGGCTGCGGTGGCATCGTCCAGGATGCCCGAGGAGCCGCTGATGGAGTTGAGGACATCGTTGTTTTTCTCGTAGCAGGCGCGGTCCAGCCACTCCACATAGTCCAGCAGGCAGGTCACCAGGAGGTAGTCCTTCATCCGCTGCAGGTTGGCCTTGTTGTACAGCCTGCTCATGGCGTGGAGCCAGTCCGGCTCGGAGACGATGTAGGTCTCCGAATCCTGGAAACCGTGCCCCCGCAGGATCTCCAGGATGGGGAAGGCGCCGGCTTCCGACACCAGCTCTCCCTTGTTCCGGGGATTGTTCTGCCGCTGCACGGCATCCTCGGCGTTGTTCTCCTCGGTGGTCATGATATACTCGCTCATGTCCTTTTCGAAGGAGAAGCAGTTGCTGAGGGCTTCCGTAGCCTCCTCATCCGTGTAGCCGTACTGTGTCAGCAGGAACCTTCCCAGTTCGTTGTAATACGGTTCCTGCTCCCAGTCGTCGTAATCCATGTACTGGTAGTACATGGAATCATGGAACAGCACCGGTGCGGGATCGATGTAGACAGCGTAGTGATCCGCATCATTGAGGTCCGCCGCCACATAGCAGAGGGCCAGTTCCTCGATGGAGATCACCGTGAGGGGCTGGGAGAGAAAATCGGTCAGCTCATCCACTGTCTGAATGCGGCGCAGCGGCTCCAGCAGTTCCTTCATGGGCTCCATGCCCAGGGCATTGCGGGTATCCCAGTCCAGCCACATCTCGTGATACGCTCTCAGCAGCTCCAGATCGTGCTCCACGGCGGGATCCTTGCGGGCCAGGGAGTCGGCATCACCGTCCTCCACATCCTCCAGAAGAGCGATGATCTCCTGGTCCACTTCGATCTGCCTGGCGGTGAACATGTCGTACGTATCATAACCGTCCGGGATCTGATTGGCCAGGGACCACTCCCGGTTCGCGTAGATCGCCAGGTCATCCCGGGGATTCGGAGACTCCGCGTCCCGCATGTTCTGCTGCAGGTCGCTGTCCACCCACGGCGCGCTGCCCTTCCGGTCAGTATAGGCCGTCCCCTCGGTATCATAGTCGGGCAGGGACGGCGCTGCCGCTTCCTGTCCCTGTGTATCCGCCTCCTCTGTTTCCGCAGGGGCTGCATCTGCCGTCTCCTCTGCGGATCCCTCCGCGGATCCCTCCGTCTCCTCCTGCGTCTCCGCAGACTGGTCCCCGCCGCCGGCGGTCTGCCAGGGCAGCGCACAGCCCGTCATCAGTACGGCGCAGAGCAGAAGTGCTGTCAGGCGCCTGATCGCTCTCACTTTTTTCATGTTCCGGATCCTTCCTTAACATTACTATCGTTCCGTGGCTCCTCGTTCCCTGTTCTCAGAGCCGGTACAGGTCGCTGTATTTCTCTTCCAGATAATCCAGAAAGTCGTCCGGTGTGAATTCTCTTCCGGTGATGTCCCGGATCCAGTCCGCCGGAGCCAGACGGTCCGCTCTGACGAAGACATTGTCCGCCATCCACTTGTTGACCGTGGCAAGATCGCCCCGCGCCACTGCGCCGTCCAGATCGATCTCCTCCCTGATGCGCCTGTAATACATGGCGTTGTACATGTTGCCCAGCGCATAGGTGGGAAAATATCCGAGCCCCGAAGACCAGTGCACGTCCTGGAGGCATCCCTCGCGGTCATTCTCCGGCTCGATCCCCAGGTACTCCTTATACTTGGCGTTCCAGAGCGCAGGCACATCCTCGACGGCGATCTCTCCGCTCATCAGGAGCTTCTCGATCTCATACCGGATGATGATGTGGAAGGTATAGGTGAACTCATCCGCTTCCGTCCGGATGAGTGTGGGCTGCACCAGGTTGACGGCCTCATACAGTTCTCTCTCCGAGACGCCTTCCATGGCTTCCGGGAAATACTCGCAGGCCATGGGATACAGCAGGTGGATAAAAGCCTCCGACCGTCCGATCCGGTTCTCGTAGAAGCGGGAGACGGACTCGTGCATGCCCATGGTCTTCCCTTCCGTGATGAAATGATCCCTGTTTGCTACAGGCTGCAGCATATCGAACAGGGCGTGCCCGCACTCGTGAATGACGGAATAGATGCTGGAGATGAACGCGTCCGGGTGATAATGGGTGGTGATGCGGGTGTCGTTGCGCCCCAGCCAGTCGGTGAAGGGGTGCTCCGTGGTGGCAAAAGTCCCCCTGCTGAAGTCGAAGTCCAGTACCTCCAGGAGCCTTCTGGCCATCTTCTCCTGGGCCTCGTCGGTCACGGGGCGGGACAGGAAATCCGTGCGGATCTTCACCGGGCTCTCCCGGATCCTGTCAAGGAGCGGCAGCAGTCTCTTCTTGCAGGCATCGAAGTAAGCGTCCAGCCTGTCGGCGGTCATGCCTCTCTCATAATCTCCCAGAAGCTGGTCGTACACAGACTGCACGGGGGCATCGGGGTCCTCCGGCTCCCGCAGGGCGACCTCCTCGCGGCCCATCTCCACGATCTCCCTGAGGGAAGGGGCAAAATGACTGAAATCCGAGGTCTGTTTGGCCTCCAGCCAGCGCACGTACGCCCTGTTCCGGGCCTCTGAAAAGGCCTTCATTTTGTCCGGTGTGATATTTTTGGTCTTCAGGTAGTCCCTGTGCAGCTGCTCCGCCATCACCCGGTCGAACTCTCCCAGCTCCCCGCGATGGGCATACAGATACTCTGCCGCCTCCCGGAAAGCCGGGTCCTTGGTCACTTTGAATCCCTCTGCCTCAAAGAAGGCGATCAAGTTGCCCTGCTCCTCCATGGCTTTGGGAGGGCAGATCGTCTCCAGGTCAAAGTTCAGCACATGGCAGACGTGTTCGTATTTCTCCGCCAGTCCCAGCGTGTCTCTGACAAGTTTCAGTTTTGCTTCCGTCGATTCCTGCATGTTGTGTTTTCCTTTCCCGCTGTCCGGCGGAAATGCTCCCCGCAGACAGCTTCTGTTATTAACGCGGTCCGATGCCGCTGTCTTTACAGATACTACTATAACATAAAATCGGGCAAACTATTCAGCCTGCTGTTCGGTATAAAAAAGAACGCCTTCGGGAATAAGTCCCGCAGGCGTTCTCTTTATGGATCTGCTTCAGCAGTATTCCTGCCGGATCATGACCGTCCCTCTTATATGGGTCAACCCATGAGGAGATGAGGCAGCCACAGGCTGATCCCCGGAATGAAGGTGATCAGCAGCAGGGAGATGATCATGCACAGATAGAAGGGAAGGGTCGCCTTGACGACCTGCTCCATGGGAAGCTTGGCAACGGCGGAGCCGATGAACAGAACGCTTCCGACAGGAGGGGTCAGAAGGCCGATACCGCAGTTCAGGATGACCATGATACCGAACTGGATGGGGTCGATGCCGATGGAAACTGCGATCGGCAGCAGGATGGGGGTAGCAATCAGGATGATCGGGGCCATGTCCATGATGCAGCCCAGGACCAGCAGGATCACATTCAGCAGCAGCGCGATAACGATCGGGCTGGAGCTGACGCTCGTGATGGCGTTAGCGGCCATATCCGGCACGTGCAGCAGGGTCAGCATGTTGCCGAAAACTGCAGACGTGGAGATCAGGATCAGAACGATGGAAAGTGTGTCGACACAGTCGCCGAGAACTCTCCAGACGCCCTTCCAGTCGAGGCCCTTGTAGATGAACACGGATACGATCAGGCTGTAGATAACAGCGATAGCTGCGGACTCAGTAGCCGTGAAGACACCGCCGATAACACCGACGACAACGATGATGATCGCTGCCAGTGCCCAGATGGAGACGCTGAGCTGTTTGATGAACTTTCCAAGATGGAAGGGCTCGCCCTTCGGATAGTTGCGCTTCTTGGAGATGATATAGGAACCCACCATCAGGGAGCCGGCCAGAAGTGCGCCCGGGATATAGCCTGCCAGGAAGAGACTTCCGACGGAGAGGCTGCCCGCCGTGGTGGCGTAGATGACCATGTTGTGGCTCGGAGGGACCAGCAGGCCTTCGCAGGAAGACGTGATGGTGACCGCCGTGGAGAAATCACGGTCGTAGCCCTGATCTTCCATCATGGGGATCAGGATGGAACCGAGGGAAGCCGTGTCGGCCGCCGCGGAACCGGAGATGCCGCCGAAGAAATAGGAGGCGACGATATTCACCATCGCCATGCCGCCGGTCATCCAGCCGACCAGGGAGTTGGCGAGAGCGATCAGTTTCTCGGAGATACCGCCGCTGCCCATCAGGCAGCCCATGGTGATGAAGAAGGGAACAGCCATCAGGGAGAAGGAACTGATGCCCTTGACCATCTGCTGGCAGAGGGTCTGCAGGCCCATGCCCTGGATCT
>CAMOJW010000012.1 GCA_946617225.1 uncultured Lachnospiraceae bacterium | reverse complement strand
CATGATCGCGGAAATGAAGCGGCTGTAATGATGGTCAGAAGCCTGCACCGGCCGGGAAATCACTCCAATAACAGGAAATCATCAGCTGTAATGACGATCAGTGACATGAAGAAGCTTGAATGTCATTACAACAACAAAATCTCACCTCCTGGAATGACTGTCAGCGACATGAAAAGGCTGGGTTGTCATTACAGCTACAGAAACTCAGCTCATGGAATGACATCAAGAGACTTGTTGAGGCTCAGGCGTCATTACAGCTACTGAAACTCGGCTCGTGTAGTGACATCATGAGACTTGTTGAGGCTCAGGCGTCATTACAGCTACTGAATTTCGGCTCATGGAATGACATTTCACGCGGATGATAAAGTATTCCTGTTGGATCATTACTGGCTGTGTGATTCTTAGCTGCATTTCACACAGCTGATAACGTTCTCCTCCCTGTCGTTGTTTCCGTCGTGATATTTTCTTTATTTCACGGCAGATATAACGTTCGATGCCAGTATCGTTATTTTCTCCGTGATATTTCCTTTATTTCACGACAGATATAACGTTCGATGCCAGTATCGTTGTTTCCGTCGTGATATTCTCTTTATTTCACGACAGATATAACGTTCACCATCCTCCTTCGCCTGCCTCCTTGGAGGCAGAGCTGCGTTAGCAGCTCTTGTCCATAAAACACCATCTTCCGGGGCAGCTGTCAAGGACGCCTCCGGCGAGGTACACCGGTTCCTTGACAGCTGCCCCGGAAGATGGTCAACAAGACAACTGTTTCCAGAATTTACAACTATTTATTTGCTAACACTCCAGCATAATTATCTTTACTTCTCGCATCAGTTCGCTCACTACCCCTGCAGCTTGCTTACCGTATCCGCCAGCAGCCGTATATCGATAGGCTTGGCGATATGCGCGTTCATGCCGGACTCGAACGCGAGTCTGACATCCTCCGAGAGGATGCTTCCGGTCATGGCGATGATCTTGAGGTCCGCATCTTCCCTGGGAAGACTGCGGATCGTTTTTGTTGCCTGAAAGCCGTCCATGACGGGCATCTGGATGTCCATCAGGATCATGTCGTAGTAGGAAGGGCGGGAATTGCGGAACATGGCCACAGCTGCCATGCCGTTGCCCGCAATCTCACAGCGGGCGCCCTCCAGTTCCAGGAGCTCCTTGGCGATGTCGGCGTTGAGGGCGTTGTCCTCCGCGACGAGGATCCGCATGCCCTGAAGCGGATTGGTCCCTGCGCCAGGTGCTGTACCGTCTGTTCCATCCTCCGACATGCCCGGGCCGGGCTCTGACGGCTGCATCTCCTCCAGCGTCCCGCGCAGCATGGAGAGATAGAACGGGCGCGGCATCAGGGCATCTGACAGGCGCCGGATCTTCTCATCGGGCTCCTCTCCCACCGAATACATCTGGATCACCCGTTTGCAGAGGGTCCTCTGTTTGCCCTGCGGCAGGAGCCTCAGTTTCTGAAGCGCTTCAGCGCCGGACATGTCCCCCAGACGCTCGTCGAGCAGCACAAGATCATAGGGCGTTCCTTCTGCCCCCGCCGTCTGCAGCAGCTGCAGGAGTTCGCTTCCCATGGTGACGTAGCGGGATTCCAGACCTACACCGCCCAGGAGCGACGAGATCCTGGCGCCCTCTTTGCGGCTCTTGCCCGCAACGATGACCCTGCGCACGCCGCACCGGTTCCAGAAATCGTCCTCGCCTTCATTCACTTTGGGGAGTCTCAGACCAACGTTGAAAGTCGTCCCGCTGCCTTTGCGGCTCTGCACGGAGATGGTCGCGCCGATCTGCTGAGCCAGCTTGCGGGTGGCCGCCAGGTTCATGCTGACACCTGTTCCGCGGGAGGGGGAGAGAGCCTTGCCGTTCCCCGGCTCCACGGCCCCCAGCAGTCGCTTGAGCTCCTCCTGGCCGAATCCCGCGCCGTTGTCCTCGATCTCGAAGAAGAGATAACTCTGCTGCGGGTCTGCGTCATTCTCCGCGATCACGCGCAGGAAGACCTGTCCGCTCTCCCCCGTGTGACGGATACTTCCGGACAGCAGATTGATCAGGATCCTGCCCAGTCTGCCCCTGTCGCCCAGGAAGATATCGTGCTCCAGGCCGGTGGTGATCACGCTGAAATGGATGTTGGCAGCCTCTGCAAGGGGACGGATCATCCGGTCCACGTCCGCCAGCAGATCCGCCATGGCAAATTCCTGGCGGACCGGTCTCGGATCATCCTCCGGAGCGACCACCAGGTCCTCCGCCTGGTCCACGATGGTCAGGAGTTCCTGGCATGACAGACCGATCCTGTGGGCGTATTCCTCCACCTGGTGCGGATCGGAGGGGTTCTTCAGCAGAAGGACCACATATCCGTAGATGGTATTCATGTTGACGCGCATGTCATGCGCCACGCCCGCGATCATGGAGGCAACTGCGGCACTCCCGGCAGGGTCGTGTGTGAAGGCATCAGGAATGATCATAACAACACCTCACCTTGCATAGAAAACCTTTCCGTCATCCAGGCGCAGACACGCCAGCTGGCAGCGCGCAGCCTCCGCGCGGACAGTTTCGTCCCGATGGTCCCGCAGCGAGAGCAGTTTGGCGCCGCAGTCGATGTCGATGAACCGGTCGCCCTTGAAGATCCTGTTCCGGCACGCGAGCGAGAACCTCCGCCGCCGCGACTCTCCGGCCGCCTGCCTGTGATAGTGGTCCGTGATAGTGTGGCCGCAGATAAAGCTCTCGTACCTCCTGGTCCCCCGGTAACCGGCAAACGGATCCTCGTGAGGCAGGAGCCTGCGCCAGACCGTATCCGACCGCTCCGCCTCCGCATCCTCGGGAAAATGGTCCATGTCGTAGAAATACGGGTAAGCATGTCCCAGAAGATACACCCGTCCATCCGGAAGCTGTGCCTCCGCGCTCAGCGGCAGAGCCTCCAGCCAGCGGAAGATCCTGTCCTGCTCCTCCTGTTCCAGATCCAGGTAAGGGATCCAGGTCCCTATCCCGGCATTTCTGTGGAGCCAGTTGAACATGGACCCCGACAGGATGGTGTCCTTCTGTGTCCCGGGACTGTTCCTGTATTCGCGGATGGTCTGGAGGAACATCTCCTCGTGGTTGCCCAGCAGGCAGTGGACATGCTCTCTGTGCGGTCCCTCCGACAGTTCCATGACATACAGAAGAGTCTCCAGGGACTGCCTGCCCCAGTCCACGTAATCGCCCAGCAGGAACAGTTCGTCCGAGGCCAGATCGATCCCCGCCTTGTTCATCAGCTTCTTCAGAGTATCCAAAGCTCCGTGCACATCACTGATCGCATAGAGAGCCATCGTGCAACTTCTCCCTCTGTCCGTTTCCGTTCAATCCAGTAATGCCCTGTACACGTCCCGCCGGCTGATCCCGCGGTCCAGAGCCGCCTGTTTCATGGCCGCTTTTCTGTCCATCCCCTGCTGTTCATAATAGTCCACATGCCCGGCGATGTCCATCTGTTCCCACTCTGCGCGCCGCTGCGCCTCCTTCTGCGCGGGATCCGCTCCGGCGATCACGAGTACGTATTCACCGCGGGGCTCGCGCTCCTCATACAGGGCGACCGCCCCGTCCAGTGTCGTGGGACAAGCTTCTTCGTACCGTTTGGTCAGTTCCCGGCACAGCGTGATCCTGCGGCTGCCTCCCAGCGCCTCCCGCAGCTCCGCGAGCGTCTCCCGCAGGTGATGCGGGGCCTCGTAGAGGACCATGGTGCGTTCCTCCTGCTCCAGCTGCTCCAGGATCCTGCGCCGTTCCTTCCGAACGGAGGGGAGAAAACCCTCAAAGCAGAATCGCCTCGCAGAGATACCGGAAAGAGTCAGCGCCGTGATCAGCGCGCACGCGCCGGGCAGTGAGGTGACGGGAAGGCCCTCTTCCAGGCACTCTGCGGCGAGGACCTCCCCGGGATCAGAGATCACGGGCGTCCCCGCATCCGTCACCAGGGCGATATTCTCTCCGTTTCTGAGCCGCGCCTTCAGTTCTTCCGCTTTTTCATATTTGTTGTGTTCGTGGTAGCTGACGAGAGGTTTGCGGATCCCGAAATGATTCAGCAGATGCAGGGTGTTCCGGGTATCCTCCGCGGCGATCAGGTCCACGCTCCGCAGGGTCTCCAGGACCCGGGCCGTGATGTCCCCCAGATTGCCGATCGGTGTCGCGCACAGATATAATGTGCCGGGCCCGGCTGCTGTCTCATGTCTCTCCATAGATCCTCCGTACCTCCCGGGTATAGACTCCCCTGCTCTCGTATACGATGAGGGGAGGTTCCGCTTTCAGGGCAGATCTGCCGCCGCGCACACAGTCCAGGAGCAGCATGTTCGCGGGTCTGTCCGCAAAAGGATGCACCATCCGGAGCCTCGCAGGCGTCAGTTTCACCTCGGTCAGAGTCCCCAGGATCTCCGCCAGCCTGTCCGGCCTGTGGACCAGATAGAAGTGGCCGCCCTTTTTGAGCAGGACGGAGGCGGCACGTGCCACGTCCCTGAAGCTGCAGAGCAGTTCGTGCCTGGCTATCGCGCGGGGATCCGAGGGGTCGCATTTGCCCGCTCCGCGGGCGATGTAGGGCGGGTTCGCTGTGACGATGTCAAAAGAAGCAGGCGCGAATATGGCGTCTGCTTCCCGGATGTCACCCTTTACGATGGAGATCCTGTCCGAGAGGCCATTCATCGCAACACTCTCCGCAGCCAGCTCCGCGCACGCGCTCTGGATCTCCAGACCGATGAGCTCACTGCATTCCGTTTTGGCGGACAGGAGCAGCGGCAGGATCCCCGACCCCGTTCCCAGGTCCAGGAGTCTCCCTCCGCTCTCCGGAGGAACATAGCCCGAGAGGAGCACCGCGTCGATGCCGAAACAGAACTGTTTCGGATCCTGCAGTATGCGCAGACCTCCGCACATCAGTTCCAGGACCCGGATCTCCCTGTTCACTGTTCCTTGTTCTCCTTCTTTCTGTGGCGCCTGGGCCTGCGGCCCTCGTTCTGGCGCTTTTCTTCTGCGGCGGGGGCGGTATTTTTGTGCTCTTCCCTGTCCCCCTTCCTGTCAGGCCGCTCCTGCCTGGAACCGCGCTCGCCCTTTCTGGCGCTGCGGTCCCCCTTCTCCTGCCTGGTGCCGCTCTTCTCCTGTTTGGGGTTCTGATCGGCGGCGGGACGGCGGCTCATGCCTTTCCTCCTGCGGCGGATGATGGTGAGATCCTCCACACCGTACTCGTGGTATTCCTTCTCGTCGTTGACCTCCACCAGGATCCTTACTGTCTGGCGCAGGACGTTGACGCTCTCCACCTGTCCCTGCAGTCCGTCGCGGCCTTCCACTTCGTCGCCGGGTCTCGGGAGGATCTTGTTCAGTTCCTCATAGGTCTCGGTCTCATTCTTCAGGCAGCACATCAGTCTGCCGCAGACGCCGGAGATCTTCCCGGGGTTGAGGGAGAGGTTCTGCTCCTTGGCCATCTTGATGGAGACGGGGACAAAATCATTCAGCCACGTGTGGCAGCACAGCGGACGTCCGCAGATGCCGTAACCGCCCAGAATGCGCGTCTCGTCGCGGACGCCGATCTGGCGCAGCTCGATGCGCGTGTGGAAGACTCCTGCCAGGTCCTTGACCAGTTCCCGGAAATCCACCCGTCCCTCTGCGGTGAAATAGAAAAGGATCTTGCTGTTGTCAAAAGTGTACTCGGCATCGATCAGTTTCATCTCCATGCCGCGGTCGGCGATCTTCTGCCGGCAGATCCGTAGCGCGTTCTTCTCTCTGGCTCTGTTGGCCGCGTTGCGCTCCCTGTCCTCTTCCGTGGCGATCCGGAGCACTTTTCTCAGCGGCTGCGTCACTTTCCTGTATTCGACTTCCATCAGGCCGCCGGCTGCATAGCCGTATTCGATCCCGCGGGCAGTCTCCACGATCACGTGCTCGCCGCGGCGGATCTCCAGGTCCCCGGGGTCGAAATAGTAGACCTTGCCGGCGCCGCGGAAACGTACGCCCACAACGCGTACGGGGGTGCTGCCGTCCTTTCCCTCCGGAATTTCCGCAGTCTCGGCCTGAACCCCGTCCTCATCTGCCGGTTCGACGTCCTCATACACCGGCTCGACATCCTTATCTGCCGGTTCGACATCCTCATACACCGGTTCGACGTCCTTATCTGCCGGCTCGACGTCTCTGTCTGCCGGTTCGACATCCTCATACACCGGTTCGACGTCTCTGTCTGCCGGCTCGACGTCCTCATAGGCAGGTCCGTCATCTTCAGCCATGGGGCCGGGTGCGTCAGACAGGTCCGGATCCTCCGGAAGGATCTCCACCTCTATCTCTTCAGCTGCGAACTCCCCGGCTTCCGTCAGAAAGACCTGTTCGTCCTCAGCCCACTCTGTGTCTGTATTCAAAAGCATTCTGTATCTCCCGTATCTCTTCTTCCGGTCATGTGCCGGCCCGGCGGTCCCGCCGGCAGGCCTGGCGGATCTGCAGGAGGAGCAGTTCCAGGACCAGCTCTGTATTCACTCTCGCCTTCAGCCGTCTCCCTGCGGCAGCGCGCACGCTGCTGATCCTCTGAAGCGTACCGTAGGACAATGTATCAGCAGCTTCTTTAATATACTGTATCTCGCCGGTAAAAATCAAGCGGTCCGCGCTGCCCGTGGTCTTGCAGACCAGGACGTCCCTGTACCACGTGTCCAGAAGGTCCAGAAACTCCGTGGCGCCGTCGGCAGCCACCAGTTCCGAGACCAGCCCGATCACGGAGGCCGTGTCTGCCTTTTCGATCCGGCGCAGGAGCTGTACGGCACTGTCCCTGCGGGCGGCGGATCCCTCATTCTGTGCAAGCTGGAGGGCCTTTCCGACCGATCCGCCTGAAAACCGGGCGCAGATCGCGGCGCGTTCCTGATCCACGCCCCTCCCGATCAGCAGTTCCCTGACGGCATTCTCAGGCACCGGCCTGAGCTTGAGGGTGATACACCGGCTGAGCACTGTGGGCAGAAAAGTCTCCGTCCCCTCCGTCAGCAGCAGCAGGACCGCATAGGCGGGCGGCTCTTCCAGTGTCTTGAGCAGCGCGTTCTGCGCCTGCACGGTCATGAGATGGGCATCCGGTATGACGGCGATCTTGTGTGCGCTTCGATAAGGGAGGATCTGCATCTCCGACCTGATGCGGCGGATCTCTCCGACGCCGATGCTGCCCGGCTTCTCCCTCTCCAGGACCTGCACGTCGGGATGACTGCCGCTCCGGATCTGAAGACAGGACAGGCACTGGCCGCATGGCTCGCATCTGCCGTCCGGTGTCACCTGCAGATCCTCGCAGAGGAGGGCTGCGGCAGCTGTCATGGCTATCATCTTTTTTCCGGAGCCGGGTTCACCGCTCAGGATACAGGCATGCGAAAAGCTGCCCGTCCGCAGGGAAGCCTGCAGATAACGGACCACTGTCTCCTGGCCGATGATCTCTCCGAACTGATACAACTGCTCCCTCCTGTCCTCTCAGGTCCTCTCCCGGTCCCGCAGGATCCGGTCGCGGATCTCCTGCAGACACTGCTGCCTGTCTCTGTTTTCTATGACCTGCTCCACGCCCGCTCTGCGCAGTTCCTCCGGTGCAAAATCCTTCTCATCGGCCAGGAACCTCCTGCAGAGCTCCGCATAGCGCGGCTCTGTCTGAGCCCGCTCCCGGTCCAGAGCCCTCTGCAGGCGCTCTCCGTCCTCCACATAGAGATACAGCGGGACCACTGCGCCGTCGCCGAAATAGCGCCGCAGCGACTGGCAGGACGCCGGTGTGCCGATCAGCAGGGTATTGCTCTTCGACAGGTCGATCTGACCGTCGTCCGCCGTGTAATAGATCCAGGGGCCATATACCGTCTGATAGACACGGTGCTCTATGACCCGATCCTCCTCCAGCGCCGTCTCGAAATCCTCCCGGCTGCGGAAATAGTATTCCCGTCCTTCCTGCTCCCCTTCCCGCATGGGACGGGTAGTATAGGGGATGACAGGCCGCAGCTGCAGCCTGCCATCCTCCAGAAGTCTCTGATAGACTGTGTCTTTCCCTGATGCACTTTTGCCCATCAGACAATAGATCCTGTACACGTACTCAGACCTCCACCTGTGAGACTCTGACCATGTTGGTGTTGCCGGCTACGCCCAGAGGCAGACCCGCTGTCAGGACCACGTCGTCCCCCTGCTTGACCAGACCGGCCCTCTGGGCGGCACTGATGGCCGCGTCAAAGAGCTGCTCCGCCTTGTCCTCCTCCGGGATGATCAGCGGATGCACGCCGAACAGCAGGTTCATCTGGCTGGCCACCCGCTCATTGATGGAGCAGGCGATGACAGGGCAGACAGGACGGAAGCTGCTGAGGCTTCTGGCCGTAAACCCGGAGATAGTGACAGTGATGATGGCTGCCGCACGGATATCCTCCGCCACGGCACAGGCCGCATGGGAGATGGCGGTGGTGATATCCGTCTGTACGCTGTCCTTCTCCCGCCTGATCCGCTCAGCCTTGTAGTCGATCTCTTTTTCCGCCCGCTCGGCGATCCTGGCCATGGTCCTGACCGCGCGCTCCGGATAAGCTCCGCTGGCTGTCTCCCCGGAGAGCATGATTGCGGTGGTACCGTCATAGATGGCATTGGCCACGTCCGTGGTCTCCGCCCTCGTGGGTCTGGGGTTCTTCATCATGGAATCCAGCATCTGGGTGGCGGTGACGACGATCTTGCCCTTGCTGTCCGCAGACCGGATGATGTGTTTCTGCAGGATCGGGACCTCCTCCATCGGCACTTCGACGCCCAGATCGCCTCTGGCGACCATCACGCCGTCCGCCTCGTCCAGGATCTCCTCGATGTTGCGGACGCCCTGCACGCTCTCGATCTTGGCGATGATCTTCATTTTGCCGCCGTTCTCGGCGATAAGCTGTTTCAGTTCCCGCACATCGGCAGCGCTGCGGGTGAACGAAGCGGCGATAAAATCGTACCCCATCTCACAGCCGAAGATGATATCAGCCCTGTCCTGTTCACTGATGAAAGGCATGGACAGGTCCGCGCCGGGGATATTGACGCCCTTGTGGTTGGATACCGGTCCGCCGTTGACGACCGTACAGATCAGATCCGTATCCGTCTTGGCGTCGACGCGCAGCTCGATCAGGCCGTCGTCGATCAGGATGCCGCCGCCCAGCTCCACATCTTTAGTGATATCCTTGTACGTGACTGTCGCGCGATCCTTCGTGCCCAGACACTCTTCCGTAGTGAGGACAAAAGTCTGCCCTCTCTCCAGCATTGCGGACCCGCCCTCGAAGTCCCTGAGTCGGATCTCCGGCCCCTTCGTGTCCAGAAGGGTGGCCACGGGGATATTCATTTCCCTGCGGATCTTCAGGAGTCTTTTGAACTTGACCAGGTGTTCCTGATGCGTACCATGGGAGAAATTGAACCGGGCTACATTCATGCCGGCTTTGATCAGCTTTCTGAGCATCTCCTCGCTGTCACTGGCAGGTCCGATCGTGCAGATGATCTTGGTCTTGCGCATAGTGTTTCTCCTATTCATACAGTTTGTTTGCGTGTGATCCCGAGCGGCTCTCCGAAAGGCCCGCTACGACTCTATCTTACAACAGTTGCATCAGACTCGTGAAGACAGAGATGTCTTCTTTTTCAAAGCTGTTTGCATTTTGTTTCCGCCTGACCTATCATGAGGACAGGCCCAGTCCGCTGCACCGCCGCTCCTGCGGCAGCCGGCGGCATCGTCTCCTGAAATGCAGGTGGATCCCATGCCAGATAAGAACGCAAGCATCTTTCAGCAGAACTACATCCTGACCAATGAGAGCATCTCCATCGAATACCGTACCACGGGAAGGCTGCTTCCTTCCCACTGGCACGACGACATGGAGATCATCTATCTGCTCAACGGCAGTGCCACCGTCTTTCTGGACGGCCGTCCCCACAAACTGGTGAATGGCGATTTCATCGTCATCGACGCCGGCATGATCCATGAATCCCAGTGCACCAGGAGCTACATGCAGATCGTGATCCGTATCCGCGAGGGCCTCGTGCAGTCCCTGGTGGGAGGGAGCAGGGATTTCCGCATCCTCTGCAGCCGCGGCGACCTGACCAGGGAGACGCTGCCCCATTATCTGGAGATCTGCGATCTGCTGCGGCAGCTGGCTCCGCTTTACATCCAGCAGCCCCGGGGATACATGATCAAGAGTCACTCCCTGGTCCTGGATGTCCTGTACCGGCTGGTCTCCCATTTCTCCGTATCCTTTGAAGCAGCCGGGGGCGAAGGGGATCTGACACCGGAACAGCAGGAGGCGGCGGCCTCCTCCCGGAGGACCTTCTCTCATCCCGCCCAGGAGCGGGCGAGAGAGATCGTCCGCTACATAGACCGGCATTATGCCGAGCCGCTGACGCTGGACGGCATCGCCGAGCATTTCGGCCTGAATTCGGAATATTTCAGCCGCATGTTCAGGCGCACCTTCGGCATCCCGTTCACGCATCACCTGCATCACGTGCGCCTCGTCCACATCTATCACGACATCTGCACGACGGATGAGCCGGTGATGGCAGTCGCCGAGAAACACGGCTTCAGCAACTATAAGCTGTTCGGACGTCTGTTCCGGGAGTTTTACGGAAAGACGCCCCGCGAAGTCCGGCGGGAAATGAAGGAACTGTCGAACTGAGTGAGCCTCAGTTCAGTCCGACAGTTCTTTTTTCGTCTTCTGCCGGGTCGTCACTGTGCTCCTCCCGCTCCTCTATGACGGGCGTCCTCAGGAACGGAAGCGTCCAGAGCACCGGAACGGTGTACAGCTGGCACAGCCCGTACCTGGTCCAGCAGACCGGCCCCATCACCAGGAACACGATATTTGCTGCCGTCGGTACCAGCGCAGCGATCAGCCGCCAGCGCCTCTCCCGCACCAGCAGGACCAGGGCCAGCAGCGGCGTCCACCACAGGTACAGAACATTATTGAACAGGATCGCTGTCAGGGGCATCGTGCAGAGCCACTGATAGAAGCGGTCCATGTCCTCTCTCCATACGCTCCTCTCCTCCGGCTGCCGGAAGGCGCCGATGGAATCGTACCAGACCGCCTCATTGTAGACGATGATGCTCTCTCCCGGCACGAAAAATCCCCCGTTCACCATCAGCGTAGCCCGCACGTAAGCGGAAGGATGCTGTAATCCCTGGCGCAGCCAGAGTCTCAGGTATGCCAGAAGATCCTCACGGTCCGCATAGTAGTTATATCTGTCTTTGATCCTGTCCGTGATCGACCGGTCGTAAACGCCGGCATACTCGTCCGGATCGACCCCGATCACATGGCGCAGCACATCCTTGTCGTCCTCCGTAAAACTCCCCGGATCCTCCATGTAGGTCAGGGCAGTCTGCTGGAAGGCAAACCCTAGCGCCTCCTGTGTCCCTCCCGGATAGATATTCAGAAGGGGGAACAGGATCCTGCCGAGCAGGACGACGACGAGCAGGGCAGGTACCAGTGCGGAGAGCAGGGCCATGAGTCTGTCCCTGATGTTCCTGCACAGCGGGATCAGGAACAGTGAGGACAGAAAGACGATATACATTCCCTTCTTATTGGTCAGGGCTGAAAGCGCAGACAGAAACAGGAACAGCGCCCACCTGGCTCTGCCGACG
The DNA here is from genome assembly GCA_946617225.1 of uncultured Lachnospiraceae bacterium. GTDB lineage: Bacteria > Bacillota > Clostridia > Lachnospirales > Lachnospiraceae > CAG-791. The sequence continues at coordinate 12,083 of CAMOJW010000012.1, read as the reverse complement.
TCCCCGGTTCCCCCTTTTCGCAGGACTGAGACATAGCACAGCGTCCACAGGAAAAAGACGAGCGAAAAAAGGCTGTCCTTCAGCATGCTGATGGCATAGAAGGCGACGAAAGGCATGCAGTAGAAGACGCTGGCAGCGGCAGCGATCACCGCCGGTACGCCATCTCCGGTCATGGAACAGACGAACAGCGAGAAAGCGCAGGACATGATCACGATCTGTACGATACAGTACAGATACATGCCCGTTTCGGCGCTCCCCAGCTGCAGTCCCAGGCGATAGAATGCGGTAAAGATCAGCGTCGTCAGTACCGGGTGGTGGTCATTCATCAGCGCGCTGATCCTGACGCTCCCGTTGATCCAGTTGTAAGGCAGCGGGTCGAGACCGGTGACCAGGTCCTTGATCTGGTTGCAGGTATCGTGGCCGCAGACGCCCGGCCAGTAGATCTGCAGATACAGCATGTAGACTGCCGCAAACAGCAGCGCAAGAAACAGAACGCTGTACCACCGCATCCGGAAGAAGCGGGGCGGTGCAGCGTTTTCCTGTCTCCTCTTCAAAAGGTCCGCCGCTTTCAGAACAGCCGCTGTCCCCCCCGCAAAGACCAGGGTATAGACGATGGCCTTCAGCAGGACCACCTTCATGCTGTCCCGGGGATTCAGGAAGCAGCGGTCCGCATAAGCCGTGAACAGCGCGTTCCCGACGACCAGAAGCGACGTCAGAAAAACGGACAGAAGGCGGACGCCCCCTGTCCCTTTCTTTAAGGCCGGATTTTCCTCTCTCTTATCCATCCTGTCTTTCCTCTCGCCCGGCTGTCCCCCGGCTCATCCTCTTCATCTGTTCGACGGTGTTCAGCTTGAACTCAAAATCCTGCCTGTCCTTCTGGGCGATCGTCGACAGGATCATGCCGGCAAAAAAGGAGTGGATGCCGGCCAGCGTGATAAATCCTGCCGCGATCAGCGTCGGGAATCTGGGCACCAGCCCTGTCTGCAGATATGTGATCATCACCGGGCAGAACAGCACGAGCGCGATCAGGATCAGGAAGGCTGCGATGGTCCCGAAAAACTCCATGGGACGGTAGTTCTTGAACAACCGGGCTATAGTCACGAGCACCTTGAGCCCGTCGGAGTACGTACTGAGTTTGGAGGTGCTCCCTTCGGGCCTGTCCCTGTAGGTCACGATCACGTTCTCCAGGCGCATGTTCTTCTCCACCGCGTGGATGCTCATCTCCGTCTCGATCTCGAAGCCTCTGGACAGGACCGGAAAAGTCTTGACGAATGCATAGCTGAACGCCCTGTATCCCGTCATGATATCCCTGATCTCGGAGTCGAACAGGTGATTGATACTGGATCTGACCAGCGTGTTTCCGAGATTGTGGAAGGGGCGCTTGTTCTCCTCGAAATATGTGGAGGACAGGCGGTCTCCGATCACCATGTCCGCCTGCTTCTCAAGTACCAGCGCCTCCATTTCCGGCCCGAACTCGGCGGGATAAGTATCGTCCCCGTCCACCATGATATAACAGTCCGCGTCTATCTCCCGGAACATCCGCCTTATCACGTTTCCCTTGCCCTGCTGATATTCATGGCGCACCACCGCCCCGGCTGCCGCCGCGATGTCAGCAGTCCCATCGGTGGAGTTGTTGTCATAGACATACACCACCGCGTCCGGCAGGACCGTCCGCCAGTCGCGGACGACCTTGCCGATAGTCACCGCCTCGTTGTAACAGGGGATCAGGATCGCTGTTTTTTTGTCTCTATCTGCCATACCTTTTGTGTACTCCGCGCTGACAGTTCCCGTCTCTGCTCTGACTGCCGCTCATACCCATGAGCAGGTCCTGTGTCTACCTTGCGCCGCGTCCTTTGTTTCCGGACGGCCCCTGGCCTCCGGACGGTCCCCGCCCTCTGCCGGGACCTGGAGCCTTGCCGCCGGAGGGACTCTTTCCGGCGCCGCCGCCCGGTCTGCTTCCGGGACCCGTCTGTCTGCGGGTCTCCTCCGTCCTCATATACCGGTCAGTGGTGCGTCCGATGTGGAAACTGCTCTTCTCCATATAGGTGCCTGCCGATGTCCGTTTGGCGACATTCTTCATGGGACCATACAAGACTGCTCCCACGATGACCGCCGCGATCAGCGGCAGCAGCACGGACATGAGCATTCTCTGCGGATGCTGGGCAAACAGCAGGAAGTAGTTCAGGAGGAACAGGAAGGCAAAAGTGATCCCGGAAGCACCGTACAGTTTGCCCTTGGAGACGGGGAGGTCCCCCACCATGCGGCCGCTCTGTCCGTTCATGGCGAACAGGAAGGTCTTCCCTTCCCACTTCGTGCTCAGCAGCCAGACGGGAAACATGCCGTACTCCACGGTCTCCTGCCTGAATCCCTCCCTGTGCCGGTCTGTGCTGACACTGGTATAGCCCTCGACTGTGCCCTTCAGAGCTTCCTGCGCGCTGTGCCCCGCACGGGTCCTGGCGCGTTCACGGCACTCCTTCTCCCCCACATCCTGGCGGCTTGCCATGAAACCGGGCATATATTCCAGGGTAAACTTCCGGAGGTCCTTGTAATCATACGGCTCTATGGAGTCCATCAGATCGTCTGGCATCTTCTGAGAGGCGTCCACAGGGATCTTGGAGTAATCCAGCGAACCGGAGCGCTGCACCTCGTAGAACTCCGTGCGGACGATCTCCGTATCGCCCTGTTTCTCCCTGTGTTCCTTTTTGGCGGTGTACTGGGCCTCCGCGTCCACCGTGCCGGAATACAGGCGGAAGGGGACATACACGCCCTTGATCTCCTCCAGGTGGTTGGAAGAGATGAACGAACCGGGCAGCAGGTGCTTTCCCTTATAATAAGTCCTGAGGGCTTCTACAGCCTTATCCTTTCCGATCTTGAAGGGGATCACGTAGTCCGGCCGGTCGACTCCCTCGAACCTGCTGGGGATCACTGTGGGATTGCCGCAGTACGGGCAGTTCAGCGCCGCCGTGGACTGATCGCACATCAGCTCGGCTCCGCAGGTGCTGCAGTTGTAGGCGCGCATATGTACCGCATCGGCGCCCCATCCCTGTGCGCCGCCCTCCTGAGCGGCCGCCTCCTGTCTCTGCTTCTCTTCCTTCTCCTGCGCGGCGTGATCGGCTGCGGCTGCGGAGGCATTCCTGTCGGCATAGGAGGCCTGCACCTCTTCCAGAGTATAGGAACTGCCGCAGTAATCACACACGAGTTTTCCGCTCATGCCGTCAAAATGCAGAGGTCCTGTACATGCCGGGCACTGATAAGTTGTCACGCGATCTGCCATACGTGCCTCCCTTCGTAAAAGCCGTTACACTGCAAACGGGGCTGCCTTGACGGCAGCCCCGGATCATCTCTTCAGTATCATTCTCTGGGTGTGCCGCACTCGGTGCAGAACTTGCCGGTGTTGGAAGCTCCGCATTTGGGGCATTTCCACTCGGATGCGGCAGGTTTGGCTGTGCCGCACTCGGTGCAGAACTTGCCGGTATTCACGGTGCCGCACTTCGGGCACTTCCACTCGGATGCGGCAGGTTTGGCTGTGCCGCACTCGACGCAGAATTTGCCGGTGTTGTCAGTCCCGCACTTCGGGCACTTCCAGGAGCCTGCGGCGGGCTGCATCTTGGCGGCTTCCGCTTCTCTTCTGGAGGCGGCCAGGATCGCTGCCATGTCGCCGCTGCCCGCCTGGTCTGCCATGTTCAGGCCCGCAAAAGCCATCATGGGGCCGGCGTTCTGGTTCTTGGCTGCTTCCACCATGGCCTGGGTCTTGGCGTTGGTGTAGGCGGCACCCTTCATCTCGTCGCTCTTGAAGACGGCCGTCTTCTGGAGCTCCTTGATCATCGCCTCGTCCTCCTCGGAGGCCTTGACGCTGCTGACGCCGAAAGCGGTGATCTCGATGCCGTACTGAGCGCCCCAGGTGCCGGAGAGTTCCTGTTTCAGAGCCGCTGCCAGTTCGGCCGCGTGGCCGGGCAGTGCGCTGTAGCGGATGCCCAGTTCGGAGATCCTGGCAAACGCGGGCTGCAGGGCGGTCAGAAGCTCTGTGCGCAGCTGGTTCTCGATCTGCTCCTTCCTGTACTCATACTCCACGTTGTTGGCGATGTGCTTGTAGAAGAGGATCGGATCCGCCAGGCGGTATGCATACTCACCGAAGCAGCGGATGGCGATGTCCACGTCCAGGTTGATATTTCTGTCCACGACTCTGTAGGGCACAGGGCTGGCCGTACCGTACTTGTTGCCGATGATATCCTTGGTGTTGAAGTAGTACACCCTCTGATCCTTGGCAGTCACGCCGCCGTAGGAGACACGGGCAGCGAACTGTTTGAAGGAGGCCATGATGCTCTCAGCCAGATTCCCGGTGAAGATGCTGGGCTCGGTGGAAGTATCATATGTGTAGGCTCCGGGCTCCGCGCAGATGTCCACGATGGCGCCCTGATCCACGATGATCATGCACTGGCCTTCATTGACCACGACGGTGGAACCGTTGGTGATCACATTGTCACTGCCGCCTCTGTTGAGCAGGCCGCTCTTGCCGTGGTGGCGCTCGCCCTTTTTGACCAGGACGCTGTTGCCGAGCTCAGGGCAGTAAAAATATTCTTTCCACTGGTCCCCAAGTACCGAACTCAGAGAAGCACCTGCTGCCAAAATAAGTCCCATAACCTTTTCCTCCTTTTGTTTGTGTTGAATCGCGGAATCCGTTGGTCACATCTGGTGTCTCACCACGGCATATTCATCGCCGCTGCGATAATAGGGGCATTGCTGGTGACGGTCTGAGAGGAGACGCATGTACTCGTCCTCGTCGAGATCGATCTCACAGAGATAATCCCCGTACTCCTCGTCGTACGCCAGAAATGCGCAGGTATCACAATCCATCTCTGTCTGTTCCTGTCATTATGATAGCACGGACACAAAGTCTCCGTACAGAACTAATTGCTCCGGAAGGCCCCCGCAGACCCTGCCGCAGCCTTACTGTCCCAGTTCCTCTCTGAGGAGTTCCATGGCCTTCTCCAGCTGATTGTCCACGCCGTCGCCCTCATAATAGCGATCCGCATCGAACTCGATCTCCACATCGGGATCGATGCCCTGTTTGTGGATGTCCCTTCCGCCCCGCGTGTAATAGCCGGCTATGGTCAGTTTGATCCCGCTGCCGTCCTTGAAGGGATAGATGGTCTGGACGATGCCCTTGCCGAACGTCTTCGTGCCCACCAGTCTGCCGATGCCCGCGTCCTGGATGGCGCCGGACAGGATCTCGGCTGCGCTGGCGCTGGATCCGTCCACCAGCACGATCAGCGGCAGGTCAAAATCCGCCCCCTTACAGGGGTAATCCTTCCTGTTGCCGTAACGGTCCTCCATGTAGAACACGAGTCCCTTGGGAAGAAGTTCCTCCGCGATGGCCGTCACCGTGGAGACGTTGCCCCCGGGGTTGCCGCGCAGGTCCAGGATCAGGGCTTTCATCCCCTGTGACTTCAGTTCTGCCATCTGCGCTTTGAATTGGGGCTCCGTCACGTCATCGAATTCCGTGATGGCCAGATAGCCGATCCCGTCCTCCTTCATCTCGGAACTGACGGTGGGCAGCTCTATCATGGCCCTCGTGATGACGATCTCCTCCGTCTCGCCTTCTCTGATGACTGTCACCCTGACATCGGTGTCCGGCTCACCGCGGATCATTTTGGTCACATCCAGGAGTTCCATTTCGGAGGTACAGACGGTATCGTCCACCTTATAGATCAGGTCGCCGACCCGCAGGCCGGTCCTCTCCGCCGGGGCATCTTTGATCAGGCCCACGATCTCGGCGAGGCCGCTCTCCTCATTCTTCTGAAGTGTGGCGCCGACCCCTCCGTAGAGGCCCTCCGTCTGCGTCGTGACATCCGCCAGTTCCTCTGCGTTATAGTATGTGGAGTACGGGTCGTTCAGGGAACTGACGAGACCTTTGTACATGCCGTCCTGCAGCTGTTCGGAGGTCACGCTGTCCATGTTGTAATAGTAGGAAGAGATGTATTTCTCCAGCAGTCGGAGCTTGCTGACGGCGTCGTCGGTCACGGCCTCCTGCTGCTCTTCTGCGGAAGCATCTCCTCCGCCGGACACCGCCGGTGTGCCGGGTATCCTGTCCTGCATCCGCCGCAGGATGACCATGCTGACCGCGGTCATGACGACCACGCCTGCCAGGAATCCCAGGAGGAATACCAGGGGGCCTCTCCCCCTTCCGGGTCTCTCTCTCCGCTCCGTATCCAGTACCTCCGTGTCTGTCATCGTATCTTCGCTTCCCATATCCTCAATATTCATACTGCTCCATATACTTCATATACTTGACGACCATCAAGGCGATCTTGAAGGTGATGGCGTCCTCGAAGACCCGCAGGTCAAGGCCCGTGCTCTTCTGCAGCTTGTCCAGGCGGTACACCAGCGTATTGCGGTGGATGAAGAGCTGGCGGCTGGTCTCGGACACGTTCAGGCTGTTCTCAAAGAACTTGTTGATAGTGGTGAGCGTCTCCTGATCGAACTCGTCGGGATTGCGGTCCTTGAAGATCTCGCGGATGAACATCCTGCAGAGCGGTATAGGCAGCTGATAGATCAGGCGTCCGATCCCCAGCTCGTTATAGGCGATGATGGTGCTGCCCTCGAAGAAGATCTTGCTGACGTCAAGCGCCATCTTGGCTTCCTTGTAGGAGCGGCTGATCTCCCGGATATCCCCCACCACGGTGCCGTAGGCAATGCGGATATGCTCGAGGCCCAGTTTCTGAAGATGGGCCTCCAGGCCCACGCAGGTGCGCTCGATATCCCGGCCGCGGCTGCTGTCCGTGAGGTCCTTGACCACGACGACATTGTTCTCATCCACGGCGGTGACAAAATCCGAAGTCCCGGAACCGGTATATTCCTGCACGAGTTCGAGCACGCCGTGCTCCTTCTCCTGCCCCGTCTCCACTATGATGACGACGCGCTGCGCGTCGGTCGCTATCCTGAGTTTCTTGGCGCGGCTGTAGATATCCACCAGCAGGAGGTTGTCCAGGAGGAGGTTCTTCATAAAGCTGTCCTTGTCGAACCGCTCCTTGAACGCGCCCATCAGCCCGCGCACCTGGAAAGCCGTCATCCGGCCCACCAGCTGGGTCTTGTCGGATTCCCCGTAGACCGCTATGACATATTCCAGCTGACCGTCTTCCATGACCTTAAAGAACTGGAACAGTCCGGTCGTCTGAGAGTCAGCGGCCGAAACGGCAAAATCAGGGATCACCGCTGCAGCCTCCTCAAAAACGGGAGCTGTGACGGCCATCTCTCTGCCCTCTGCATCCATGATACCGATCTCCAGATGAGAGATCTCCCGGATGCCGTCGATAGTGTTCTGCAAGATCTGATTTGAGATCATATTCCCACTCTTTCCGTGCAGGCCAGTCTGTCGTTACTGTGGATCGTTTCCGGCATCATCTGCCAATTGAACAACTGCTCATCCGTGCAGCCTGCACTGTCTGAATATCATTCTAATAGAATATAGCAATAAAATCCACAAAAATCTTTCAGATTTTTGTGGATTTTCACAAATATGGACAGGAAGGGGCCGTGCTGCCCTGTTCAGGGCTCTCTTCAGTGGAGCCGGATCTCCTGCTCCCCGATCTCGATCTTCTCCTCCTTCAGGAGTCTGCCGACCGCTCTTTTGAACTGGTTCTTGGTCATACGGAGCTCCGCCCGGATCATCTCGGGATCGGCCTTGTCCGTAAAGGGGAGCCTGCCTCCCCGCAGCTGCATCTCCACGACCAGGCGCTCCGCGTCGCGCTCCATCTGCAGATATCCCTTCTCGCGGAGGCTCAGGTCCAGCTTGCCGTCCTTCTTGACTCTGGAGACGCGTGCGGAGACGACCTCTCCGACGCGCAGTTCCCGCAGGAGCTCTTTTTTGGGGATCAAAGCGCTGAAGCAGCTGTCGACGGCGACGAAAGCGCCGAAATTCCGGCTCGTCTCATAGACGACACCTGTGACGTGATCACCCGCGCTGTAGGGGCTGTCCGTCCGGAGGTAGGGATACACGTTCATGGTGGCGCACAGGCGGCCGCTCTTATCCAGATACACGGCGCAGAGCACTTCCTGCCCCTCTCTGACCCGGCTCCTGGGCTGCTCATGGAAGGGCAGCAGCAGATCCTTGTCGAGGCCCCAGTCGAGGAATGCGCCGATCCTGCCCACCTGCTTCACCGTGAGGTATCCCACCTGATGCAGGGTCAGCAGCGGCTCCTTGCGGGTGGCGATCAGCCGGTCCTCCGAATCCCTGTACAGAAAGACCGTCAGCCTGTCCCCCTTCCGTGCCCCCTCAGGCACCTGGGAGCGCGGCAGCAGGACCTCCCGCGGCATCTCTGCGGCGGTCACGCTCCTGTCATCTCCGGCGCCGGCATACGCGCGGTCCGCATAGTCCGCTGCCCGGTCCTGCGAGGCAGCCGGTCCCTCGCCCTGCGCGGCGGCCGGTTCCTCCAGATAGACACCGAACTCCACCTGCCGGCTGACGACCAGTTCCTGTTTCTCTCCTATTCTGAGCATCGTCTCTCCGTCCTCTCCCCCTGCGCGCTGATGATGGCGTAGGGATCTCCGTCCGACGCACACAGCAGGACCATATCGTCCCTGTACACCACCGGAAGGATCACATCTCCTTCGTAAGCCTGTTTTCTGTATTCTATCCTGAGTTTCCTCGCCTGCCTGACGGCCGGGGAGACTGCCTCGGCGATCCGCAGATACTGCGCGTTGTTCACGTGCCCGTTGGTGTCGATCCGGTACTCATCCACGATCACGGGCGTATGCTTCACGACACCTTCCTGCTCCTCTGCACCGGGCCCGGCATCAGGCTCCACGGCGCGCAGGAGCTCCGCAGGGATCTCGATCTTGCGCTGCGTCTTCTCCATGGGAAAAGGCGGGAAAAGCTCATACTTCTCCTTCATGACCGGATGGATGCGGACCGGTCTCTGTGTCGTCATGTCTATCAGCGGCCACACGGAATCCGCTTCCGCCAGCCGCTCCCCGTCAGCTGTCTCCAGCATGAAGTTCCTGTTTCCCATGAACCCCTTCAGGGAATAAGGCGATGTCCCGGCCACGATCCGCTCTCCCAGCCTGGGATAGCGGTACACGTGCAGGTTCCAGTAGACCACCAGCCACGCGATCCCGTACGGTTCCAGATAGTCATTGCCGATGCCCAGATCCTCCGACTGCATGGAGGAGCAGTCCTGAAAGGCGTTGAGAACGGCCACGTTGTCCATCAGACCGTCCGCTCCCACATCGCTGTAACGCACTCTTGTGCTGAAAGTGTACATAAAACCCTCTTTCGCTTATTTCTGTGCTCTGATGCCGGTCCCTGCCTCTCTTCACCTTCGGGATGCAGGGCTGTGGCAATACACGCACGATGACAGCAGAACTATCTTAACACATCCGGAGAGCGGGTCAAGATGGTTTTTCCTCTCCGGTATCTGAGGACATATCTGCGGACAAAAGTGCAGCATTGGTCTATAATTGAGAACAGCAGATCATCACGAGGCAGCATCCCGCAGACGGTTCTGCCGCAGAGCGGCGGTGCGGGCGGAAAGGAGCACTCTATGTCACAGAAAGTATGGTTGATCACCGGCGCGAACAGAGGACTGGGCAGGTGTTTTGCGGAGGAGGCAGCACGCAGGGGCGACTGCGTGGTATGCGCCATGCGGCGGATCCCGGAGGATCCTTTCTATCGGCAGCCGAACGTCCTGGCTGTGCCTATGGACGTCACGGATCAGGCGGCGGTGGACAGCGGTGTCCGGGCTGCGCTGGAGCGCTTTGGGCGGATCGACATCCTCATCAACAATGCCGGTTTCGGGATGATGGGCGCCATGGAGGAGATCTCAGTCGATGAGCTCCGGGTCCTCTTCGATACCGATTATTACGGGATCATCCGTGTCTCTCAGGCTGTCCTGCCTTCCATGAGAGCGCAGAGATCCGGCATGATCCTGAATGTCTCCTCGCAGGCGGGCCTGGTCTCCGGCCCCGGCAACAGCGCCTACAATGCAGTCAAGTATGCGGTGGTGGGCCTGTCCCAGAGCATGCGTCTGGAACTTGCCGCCTTCGGCATTCAGGTCTGCGCTGTCTGCCCCGGCCCTTTCCGGACGGATTTCCGCGACGGCAGTTCCATGAAAGAGCCCATCTCTCCCATGGCCGCCTATGACGGCACCCCCGCCCACGACATGATCGACTATCTGCATGTGAACAATCACAAGCAGAACGGCGATCCCGCCAGAGCGGCCGCATTTGTATGCTCCTACGCTGACAGAGACGATCTGCCCGGTATCCTGGTCCTGGGAGGGCCCGCCTGCGATTCCGTCCGCGACCACTACGCTGCCATCCTGAAGGAGATGGACGGCTATTATGAGGCGTCGAGCGCCACGGCGTTTGAGGAGTGACCAGACATTCCTGTCCAAAAGGGGCTGTCACATTATAGAGTTCTATGCATAAACAGTTCCGAGGGGTCTTCCGCAGCGCCGGTACTCGGCGAGGTATTGTCGAGCCGTAGTACCGTTGCAGCGAGGACTAAGCGAAAGCGGGCCCCTCGGAACTGTTTATGCATGAAAGAAGTATAATGTGACAGCCTCTGTTTTGTTTCCTGGAATGCTGCTGCACCCCGGCGGCCTTGCATATCAACCTTTTCCTCTATGATTTCGCTCTGAATGCAGGCCGGACGGCTGTGACACCGCCCTCATCCCTGAACCGGGATACAGCAGCTCTGAAGACCGGAAAGAGCATTTGCTCTCCTGCCGCGGGATAGACGAAGCCGTTCTCCCGAGGCCGGCAGGACTGAGTCTCACTCTCCCACGGCGGGCAGGACGTCCTTCAGGCCGTCCATGTAATCGATCTCCATATACTCGGCCTTGCCGGTGTCGCAGGCAGCCGTCTGAGCCGGGTCGATCGGGATCCTGGCCACCACCGGGATCTTGTATTTCTGTGCGGTCTCGTCCACGTGGCTCTCACCGAACAGCTTGATCTGCTGTCCGCAGCAGGGGCAGGTGACATAGCTCATGTTCTCGATGATGCCGAGGATCGGGACACTCATCATCTTGGCCATGCCGACGGCCTTGCGCACGATCATGCCCACCAGGTCCTGCGGCGTGGCTACGATCAGGATGCCGTCCACGGGCAGGGACTGGAAGACGGTCAGCGGCACATCGCCGGTTCCCGGAGGCATATCGATGAACATGTAGTCGACGTTGCCCCAGTTCACGTCTGTCCAGAACTGTTTGAGAGCACCGGTGATCACGGGGCTGCGCCAGATCACGGGGGCGTCTTCCTGTTTGGTCAGCAGGTTCATGGACATGACTTTGATCCCTGTCACTGTGGTCGCGGGGTACAGGCACTCCTCCGTGGCGACCAGATCGGTATACCCCAGCCCGAACATGCGGGGCATGCTGGGACCCGTGATATCCGCATCCATGACCGCCGTCTCAAAACCGTTCCTTCTGGCCCACACTGCCGCCATGGCTGTCACGCTGCTCTTGCCGACGCCGCCCTTGCCGCTCACCACGGCGATCACGCGTCTCACGTGACTTCCCTTGTTGGCTTCGATGCGGAAGCTGTCGCCTCCTGTTTTGGGCGGATACTTCGGTTTCGGTGGAACGTTCTGTTTCTTTTCTGCCATCTGTTCAGCTCCTTCTGCTGCCCGGGGAGCAAGATTTTCGTGTACTTTCTCCGGGTTTCCTTCTATAATTGGGACGTAGGTGCTCCCGAAACGGGCGCGCCCTATCAGACCATGATACAGTCTCAGACACAAATTGGAAAGTATAAAACGGTATTTCTTATGGAAGACATCAACATCGCCATGCTCATAGACGCCGACAATGTCAGCGCCCGCTATATAGCCGGGATCCTCAGCGAGCTGTCCAAATACGGCAAGATCACCATGCGCCGCATGTACGGTGACTGGTCCCAGGACCGCCTCCATTCGTGGCTCGCATGCGCCTCCCGCTACTCCCTGACGCCCGTCATGCAGCCCAACAACACGCCCGGCAAGAATGCCTCCGACATCGGTCTGATCATCGATGCCATGGATATTCTCTACACCGGGGATGTGCAGGGTTTCTGCATCGTCTCCAGTGACGGGGATTTCAACAAACTGGCCA
>CAMOJW010000011.1 GCA_946617225.1 uncultured Lachnospiraceae bacterium | reverse complement strand
TGACGGTCATGGGCAACCACTGCTCCAAGTTCATCGACAGCCCTTATGCCCGCACGGGCATCCTGGACGGCAATCCCATGCATGAGGACATGCTGGCGGCCGCCCATATGTCCAAACTGGCCTACATCGTCAACGTCGTGATCGACGAAAACAAGAAGACTGTGGCCGCTTTTGCCGGCAACTTTGAGACCGCGCACCGGAAGGGATGTGATTTCATCGCCGGGTACGTCTGCGTGAAGCCGCAGCCGGCGGACATCGTCATCACCACCAACGGTGGCTGGCCGCTCGATCAGAACGCCTACCAGTCGCCAAAAGGGATGACGGCAGGCGAGGCGACCGTGAAGGACGGCGGTGTCATCATCATGCTGGCCTCCTGCACCGACGGCACGGGCGGCGATTTCTTCTATCATATCATCGCCGACGAGCCCGACATCGAGACGGCCTATCAGAAATTCCTGGCCACGCCGCAGGAGAAGACGGCTCCCGACCAGTGGTGTTCCCAGATCCTGGCCAGGATCGCGAGAAAATACCGAGTGATCTTTGTCGCGGAGCCGGAGCAGAAGGAGATGATCGAAGGCCTCAAATTGACCTACGCACCCGATCTCCTGGAAGCCTATAAGCTTGCCCGCCGGCTGAAAGGCCCGGACGCAAGCCTGACCTGCATCCCCAACGGGATCTCTGTGGTGGTAAGAGACTGAACAGTTGAGCCGGAGGCAGAAAGGATATCTACATGCTGATACTTAAATTTATTTTAGGCCTGGTGCCCATTATCTGGCTGGTCATCGCGCTGACCGTTCTGAAGATGCCCGGGTTCCGCGCCTGTCCCATTGCTGTGGTCTTTGCCGCAGTGACGGCGATCTTTTACAAGGGGCTGCCGCCCGTCTCGGCCGCCACGGCGGTCCTGGAGGGCGTCCTCACAGCCCTGTGGCCCATCATCCTGGTGATCCTGGCGGCCCTGTTCGTCTACGCCCTATCCTGTGACACGGGCGCGATGGACAAGATCAAGACCATGCTGGCCGGCGTCTCCAGGGACAAAAGGATCCTCGCCCTCCTCATCGGCTGGAGCTTCGGCTGTTTCATGGAGGGCATGGCAGGTTTCGGCACGGCCGTGGCGATCCCGGGCTCCATCCTGGTGGCGCTCGGCTTTGAGCCGCTCAGCATGCTGCTGGGCCTGCTGATCGTCAACTCCACACCGACGGCTTTTGGCAGTGTCGGTGTCCCCCTTACATCCATGGAGTCCGCGACGGGGCTGGCGGTGGCGGCTCTGTCCGCCAATACGGAGAAGATCTCCCTCGTGCTCATGTTCCTGTCGCCGTTTTTCCTTGTTTTTCTCGTGGGCGGAGGACTGAAGGCTTTCAAGGGCATGCTGCCCTTCACCCTGCTGTCGTCCCTCTCGTTCGTGATCCCGCATTTCCTACTGGGCACGTTCGTCGGCCCGGAGCTGCCGGATATCATCGGTTCGATCTGCTCGCTGGTGGTGGGCGTGATCGTGGCCATGCGCATGAAGGACAGGGAGATCCCGGAGGAGTATCTGGTCAAGACGACCGGTACGGACCAGACAGTGACCAAAGAGGAAGCTGTCAGAGCCTGGAGCCCGTTCATCCTGATCTTCATCTTCCTGCTGTTCACCTCCAAGCTGTTCCCGTTCATCAACGGGCCGCTTTCGAGCATCAAGTCCAGCTTCCAGCTGTATGTGGGTGAGGACGCGGCGCCGTCTTCTTTCACATGGATCAACACGCCAGGCGTGTGGATCATCCTCGCAGGCATCATAGGCGGCCTGATCCAGGGCGCCTCCCTGCCGGATATCCTGAAAGTGCTGGGCAGGACTGTGAAGGGCAACCTGAAGACCATACTGACCGTCTGCTCCGTGCTGTCAACAGCCAAACTCATGGTCCACAGCGGCATGACGACGGATGTTGCGGACGTCCTTGTGACCGTGGCGGGCAGGTTCTATCCCCTGTTCTCGCCGATGGTGGGTGTGCTGGGCGCTTTTGTCACCGGTTCCGGCACCAATACCAGCGTGCTCTTCGGACCGCTGCAGGCGGAGGCCGCACGGCAGCTGGGCCTGCACCCCGAGTGGCTCTGCGCCGCCAACTGCCTCGGCGCGGGCATAGGCAAGATGATCTCTCCTTCCAATGTGGCCATCGGCTGCGCAGCCATCGGGATGAGCGGACAGGAGAACATGGTCATCGGCAAAGTCTTCAAATACTGCCTCTTCTACACCGTCGTGGGCGGCCTGATCTGTCTGGTGCTGGCATGATCAAAGAACTGCAGCGCGGAAGGTCCTCTTCCGTGCTGCAGTTCTTTTCTTCTGTGCTGTCCCGGTACTTGTTTTATTCCGTGCTGTCCTGGTGCCCTTTTTTGCACCTTCCCGGTGATCGGTCGGGTCACTTATGGTAGGGCCTCCCCGCCGTGATCATGAATCCCCGGTAGATCTGCTCCAGGATGAGGACGCGGGTCATGAGATGGGTAAAGGTCAGATCCGACAGCTTCCATCGAACGTCTGCGCGGGCCGTGAGGGCCGCACCGGGGCCCAGAGATCCGGCGATGACGAACACGAGCCTTCTGCCCCGCATGCGCCAGTCGGCCAGGCGGGCGGCAAAAGACTCGCTGTCCCACTCCGTTCCGTGCAGATCCAGCAGGATCACGTAGTCCTCGGGGCGGATCCTGTCCAGCGCGCGGGCCGCCTCCCTGTCCATGGCCTGCGTCTGTTCCAGGGGGCGGTCATTACCCGGCGTGGGCTCGTCTTTCAGTTCCGTGACTTCCACGCGGTCAAAGGCCTGCAGCCGCCTGACATATTCCTGTTCCAGATCGCGGAGGGAGCGGTCTTTGTTTTTGCCTATGCAGAGGATAGTGATCATGGGGACCTCCGGTGAATGATAAGATCCCTGTTATTGTCCGTCATCCCGGAGGTACCGTCAAGTATGATATGTCAGGCGGAACGTGCGGACCGGGACTGATCAGGCGGAAATGTCAGGTGCGGAGGCGGATGGTTCGCAGCCCCGGAGCCCCGTGATCTCGTCGAGACTCAGATCGTAGAGCCGCGCCAGGGCGATGAGCCTGTCTGTGCAGGGACAGACCCGTTCCCTCTCGTAATCGGAATAGGTGCGCTGACTGATGCCGAGTTTGTAGGCCACGTAGCGCTGCGGGTAGTCGTGGGTCATCCGCAGGTCGCGGAGTCTTTCACCGGTGGTCATATCGGATTTCCTTTACTGAGGTGTCGTATACAAGCTGATGGCAGGAGGTACCGGTCACAGTCCGGGATCACAGCACCTGTCCGGGATGCTGTCCTATATGGATTGTATAATATGAAATAGGATAAAACCGATTTTAGTATGATTTCCGCTATTTCAGGGGATGCTCCAGCGCGGAAAGAGTGAGATTTAGAGAGTTTTCATCCACAAAACGAACAGGCGATGGTATACTGAAAACAGCATCTGAGATTTGTGCGGAGGTACCCCCGGGGAGGTCAGCATGAGCGACAGTAAGGAAAAGAAACAGCAGGAGAAGGAGAGATCGCTGGTCTGGGAAGTGACCAAAGTTGCCCTTGAAGCAGGCGCCTGCATCGGTGTGGGAGCACTGATCGGCGCGGGAAACTTCTTCTATAAATACGCGGTGACACCCAAGAAGCACGACCCCCGCACCGATGTGGGCGAGCTGGCCGTGCCCTATGTCGAGGGCAGACGCTGGATGAACGAGCATCCTGACAGGGAGGACTGGCTGATCCGATCCCACGACGGCCTGCAGCTGCACGGGAATTACATCCCCGCTGCGGAGGGCTGCCACCGGTACGCCATCTGCGTCCACGGGTATGCCGATACAGCGGAGAGCATGGGCGTATATGCGTCCGTCTACCATGACCGCTACGGCATGAACGTGCTGCTCCCCGACTTGCGGGGCCACGGCGGCAGCGAAGGGAATTACGTGGGATATGGCTGGGATGATCATTTTGACATCGTCCGCTGGATCGACGAGATCCTGCGCCGTGACCCGGAGGCGGTGATGATCCTGCACGGGATCTCCATGGGTGCGGCTACAGTGATGCTGACCACGGGAGAGAAACTTCCTTCCCAGGTCAAGGCGGCAGTGGAAGACGCCGGATATACATCCGCCATCGAGGTCTGCGAGGCGGTCTATAACAGTCTCGGAGATACGCCCGTGCCTGCTGCTCTCATGATGCAGGTAGTCCGTATCATCACCCGGATCCGCGCCGGCTATGATATGGCGCAGGCCGCACCTGTCGAGGCCGTCAAACACTCCGAGACGCCTACCCTCTTCATCCACGGGGAGAAGGATGACTTTGTCCCTTCCGAGATGATGCCCCGCCTGTACGCGGCGGCGAACTGCAGGAAGGACCACCTCTGGATCCCCGGAGCCTCACATGTGCAGTCCGTCTGCTGCGAGCCGGATACCTACTGGGACAAGGTGGAGTCCTTCATGGACAGTGTCGACGAGGGGATCCTGCACGGGTGAAGGTGTCAGAGGAGATGGAGCGGCTATTCAGCAAGAAGAGGCTGCAGACACAGTAAAAAAGGGGAATATCAGGGTTGCCGCACAGTATGAATGCGGCAACCCTGTTTTAAAGTAATAAAGCGATCATTTTGTATGCTCTTAACAGATGTCTTGTTGACCATCTTCCGGGGCAGCTGTCAAGGAACCGGTGTACCTCGCCGGAGGCGTCCTTGACAGCTGCCCCGGAAGATGGTGACTGGTTGACAAGAGGTGCTGACGCACCTCTGCCTCTGACGAGGCCAGAGATCGTTATAGCTGCGGTGAAATAAGAGAAATATCACCGCGGGAACAACGAAAAGGTCGGATAACGTTATAGGTGCGGTGAAATAAGGGAAATATCACCGCGGGAACAACGATAGGGAGGAGAAACGTTATAGCTGCGGTGAAATAAGAGAAATATCACCGCGGGAACAACGAAAAGGTCGGATAACGTTATAGGTGCGGTGAAATAAGAGAAATATCACCGCGGGAACAACGATAAGGTCGGATAACGTTATAGCTGCGGTGAAATAAGGGAAATATCACCGCGAGAATAACGACAGGGAGGAGAAACGTTATCAGCCATGTGAAATACAGCTTAAAATCACACAGCCAGTAACGTTATGACAGAAATCATCAGTTGTGATGACGATCAAAGTGCTGAGGCCTACATCACCGGAAGGGATGTAGGCCTGAAGTCATCTATTTGTGCCTTGGGCCTATACGGCCCGGGAGACCGCACAGAAACGGGGGTGTCGCAGCTGCGATACCCCCGCTGGTTCTTGTGTAAGAACGATGTTTTTGTGTAAGAACGATGCTTCTGTGTAAAAACGGTGCTCCTGTGCAAGGAATGATGCTTCTGTGTACGGATGATACTCAGAACACGAAAGGCTTGCCCTGCGCCTGCGCCTCGCGGTAGCGGGACAGGAGGCGGTTGATCTTGGTGGAGGGATCCAGCAGATCACTGATGGAGGAATCGTGATTCAGGGTATCGATGATGAAGGCGATATATTTGCTCATGTCGCAGCTGATGTACCAGGGTTTATCGAAGAGCTCGGGACGCTGGTAGATCAGGTTGGTGGTGAGCACCTTGCTGATGATGCCCTCCTCATACGCCTTGTCGAAGAGATCCAGGCCGCCCGTAAACAGGCCGTAAGTGGCACACACGAAGACTCTCTTGGCGCCGCGGTCCTTCAGGCCCCTGGCGACTTCCATGACGCCTTTGCCGGAGGAGAGCATGTCATCGATGATGAGCATGTCCTTGCCCTCGACACTGGATCCCAGGAACTCGTGGGCGACGACGGGATAGGCGCCGTTCTCAAAACGGGTGTAGTCCCTGCGGCGGTAGAACATACCCATGTCCAGGCCCAGGATGTTGGCAAAATAGACCGCCCGCTTCATGCCAGCCTCATCGGGGCTGATGACCAGCATGTGATCGCTGTCGATCTGCAGATCAGGCACGTTGCGCAGCAGACCCTTCATGAACTGGTAGACAGGCTGGACGTTGTCGAAGCCGCTGAGAGGAATGGCGTTCATGACTCTGGGGTCGTGGGCGTCGAACGAGACGATGTTGTCCACGCCCATGCGGACCAGCTCCTGCAGGGCGATGGCGCAGTCCAGGGACTCACGCCCGGAGCGCTGGTTCTGACGGCTCTCGTAGAGGTACGGCATGATGACCGTGATGCGGCGGGCTTTGCCGCCGATGGCCGCGATCACGCGCTTGAGGTTCTGATAGTGATCGTCGGGAGACATGTGGTTCTCCACGCCGCAGAGCCTGTACGTCTCGCTGTAGTTCACCACGTCGACCAACAGGTAGATGTCCATGCCGCGGACGGACTGTTTGATCACGCCCTTGCCCTCGCCGGTGCCGAAACGGGGCAGGTCACATTTGACGATATAAGTGGGCCGCTGATAGCCTACATAGGCCTGGCTGTTCTTGTGCTCGCTCTGCCGCTCCGCGCGCCAGTTCGTCAGGTAGTAGTCGACGGAGGAGGCCATTTTCTCACAGCCGGTGACGGGGATGATGCCCAGTGCACCGGCAGGTATGCCTGACAGTTCTCTCTTCTCGTGCGATCGAATGGGTTCCATGCGGGTTCCTCTCTTTCCCTGGTGCTGGTGTGATGTTCGTGAAGCAAATGAAGACAGAAAGACCTGTCTGTGAAGCCTTGAAAGATGCCGCCGGCCCTGTTCAGGACCCGGAGCGGCCGCTTCTCTCACGGCGGCGCAGGACACGGATGTCCCTGCCGGTCATCCGGCACAGCAGGTAGCTGTCCAGTATGCGTGAAAAAGTGCGGTCGGAGTAACGCTTCTGCAGTTCCTTCAGAGGAAGGTTGGTGGAGATGACGGTCGCCTTGCGCCGCAGGAGCCGTTCGCTCAGGCAGGCAAAAAGCTGGGCGGAGACATACTGATTCGTAAGCTCCGTGCCCAGATCGTCGATGATCAGAAGGTCACATGTATAAAGGTCTCCGGTAAAAATGCGGAATTCATCCCGTTCACCGGCATTATAACCATAACCGGCCAGTCTGTCAAAAAGAGTGGCAGCGCTGAAATACAGGACACCGGAGCCTCTGTTCAGGATCTCCCCGGCGATACAGGCGGAGAGGCTGGACTTGCCGACACCCGTGGAGCCGTAGAAGAGGAGTCCCGGATAGGCCTGTTCCGTCCCGAAACTGCGGACGAACTGCCGGGAACACTGCACCGCTCTCCGGAAGTTGAGGAGATCCTCTCCCTCATAGTAATGTTCGGAGAGCCGGTCGAAACGTGCTTCCCGCATCTGGGCCTGCAGGTGGGACTGGTCGTAGAGGAGCGCTATCTCCCTGCTGCGCAGGCAGTGGCATTTCTGCCCGTTGATATAGCCCGTATCGTGGCAGTCGGGGCAGTCGTAGGTGAGTTCAAGGTAGTCCTCCGGCCATCCGTTCTCTTTCAGGAGAGCTCTGCGGCGGCGGGCTGCATCCGCGACCCTGCGGCGCGCGAGATCCTCCTGCTGACTGTCGGAGGAGCCTGAGAGCCTGGCGCGGAGCCTGTCCGCGGCGGCGGTGGGGACCTCCTCGTCCAGTGCGCGCAGGGCGGGCACCCGGAGATAGACCTCCTCCCGGCGCTGCTGCCTCAGGCGCAGGTGCCGGTCCCGGGTCTGCGCGTAGCCGCGCATGATATGGTCATATTGGTCTCTGCTCAATGCCACGTTCGTTCGCTCCGCTGATCAGCTCCCCAGAAGATCCTTCTCCAGTTCGTCAAAGTCATACTCGTGCTGGGGGAACTGGTTGAACTTGTTGCGCTCCGGCCTGATCGCCGCCCTGCGGCCTGTCTGTGACTGGGCCAGCGGGGAAGTGGCCCTCTCGGCCTGCCTGGGAGTGGTGATGCCATCCTCTGCCCAGCGGACGGCTACCTTCTCGATGTAGCGGAAATCCCGCTTGCCCCTGTCCACGCAGTACTGCAGCAGGTAGTCTATGAGCTCGTCCGAGAAATGCAGCTGCTCGGAGATGTAATAGACCGTGCGGATCTCTGCGGCCGAGAGAGGCTTGCCTACATACTGTTCGATGACAAAGAGAAGCTGAGAGCGGTGAGCATCGGTACAGAAACTCCGGAGATCTTCGCCGGAGGGATCCTTCCTGTCGGGGGAGCCTTCCCGGACCTCCGGCTGTATCTGTGCGGGGACAGATGCGGCAGGGATCTCCGGCGCAGGGGCCTCTGATGCGAGAGCCGCTGCGGGCTGCGGAAGAGCCGCCTGAGGAAGAGAGGCTTGCGGAACAGCCGCCTGCGGGACAGCTGCCTGTGCCTGCAGGACGGACATGGGGATCACCCGCCCGCTCATGGAACGCCTGCCCATACGGATCCCGACGATATTGCCGGTACTGTCGGTCTCCAGGATCAGGAGGCCCTGCTTCTCCCAATAGCGCAGAGAGCGCAGGATCTCCCGCTCGGTGTGGTTGAACTGGTCGGCCATATCGGAGATACTGGTGGTCCTGTGAGCGTTCATCATGCGCAGAAGGTACAGATAGACCTTGATCTGCGCATCATTGGCGTCCCTCATATATTCATCTATGAACAGATTGGAGACAAGGGTAGAACCCGTGTCACTGTCATTATAGATCGTAAACAATGCTTTGTACCCGCCGAAACGGCACGGACTCTGCGTCTGTGCCGGTGCTCTGTATGGCTGCAAATCTGATGTAACTGGAGTATAGCACAGGCACGGGAAGCGGGAAAATAGACAAATTGCCCATAAAAAACCGGGCCCGCAGGCCCGGTGTCGGGGTGTCTTTTCCACGTGGAAAATGTGGACAGTGTGTATAAGACAGCGGAACAGGCGCAGGACGTATATTTGTTATCCACAGGGATGTGCCCGCTTTTGGCTGGGGATGATGTGGACAACCGGCGCCCGGAAAGGGCCCTTACATCGAAAAATGCAGTTCCGGTGCGATATTTCCAATGTTGCCGGCGCCCATAGTTATCAACAGGTCACCTTTTCGGCAATTTTTCTGAAGGAAGTTCTTCAGTTCGTCCAGATCCGGGAAGGCGGTACAGGCATGTCCGGCAAGGCGGATCTCCTCTGCCAGCGTCTCGGAGGACACGCCCAGCGTATCGGTCTCTCTGGCAGCGTAGATGGGAGCCAGGTATACCTCGTCCGCCAGTGACAGCGCCCGCGCGAACTCGGGGAGGAGCGCCCTGGTGCGGCTGTAGGTGTGCGGCTGGAAGGCACAGATGACCCTTGTGTGGGGGAACTCGGCCGCAGCGCGGAGAGTGGCCTCGATCTCCGTGGGATGATGGGCGTAGTCGTCCACGACGGTCACTCCGCCCTCCCGGGAGATGATCTGGAAGCGTCGGTCCGTACCTTCGTAAGCTTCCACGGCGGAAGCGGACACGGAGGGGGACACGCCCAGCACGTCGGCTGCCGCAATGGCGGCGCAGGCGTTGAACACGTTGTGGATGCCGGGTACGGACAGGGAGATGCGCTGCTCTGCGGGCGCGCCCTGTTTTCTGATCAGAAGGAAAGAGGGGTGGCCCAGCTCGTCGAACCGGATCTCTGCCGGGTGATAGTCGGCATCTGCGGACTGACCGAAGGTCACGACGCGGCACACCGCATCTTCAGTCAGCTGCTGCCAGTCAGGTATATCCGCACCTATGACCAGTGTGCCCTCCTCCGGTACCAGGGAGGCGAAACGGGCAAAAGAGCGGCGGATATCGTCCAGGTCCTTGAAGAAATCCAGGTGATCGGCGTCCACATTGAGGATGACAGCCACGTCAGGGAACATCTCCAGGAAGCTGTTGGTGTATTCGCAGGCCTCAGCCACGAAGTAGCGCTGTCCTCCTACCCGCACGTTGCCGCCTATGCTGGGGAGATTCCCGCCCACGGAGAGGGTGGGATCGAGTCCCGCGCCGAGAAGGATCTCGGAGAGCATGGACGTGGTGGTGGTCTTGCCGTGCGTGCCCGCCACGGCGGCGGAGCAGCCGTACAGCCGCATGATCTGTCCCAGGAGCTGCGCCCTGGTGAGCAGGGGCAGGCCGGCGTCACGGGCGGCTGCCAGCTCCGGATTGTCCGGATGGATAGCAGCGGTATAGACGACAGCGTCGATGCCGGGGACGATGTTCTCCGCACGCTGCCCGATGGCTACGGGGATCCCCTGGGCCGTCAGGGCTTCCGTGGCGGGCGAAGCGTCGCGGTCGGAACCGGAGACGGAGAAGCCCCGGCTCAGCAGGATCCTGGCCAGCCCGCTCATGGATACGCCGCCGATACCTATAAAATGTATATGGACCGGATGGTCCGGATCGATCTGATACATGAAATCTAATCCTCCTGTTGAAAAGGCATAAAGGACCGAGACGGGAAACTGCCGGACCGCCGGTTCACGTGCAGGACCGCATCGGGCAGATACATTATATAATCAGTTTGATGGGAACGCAAATGAAACACATGACCGACAGCCGGCCGGATCGCCGGACAGGCGATTTTCGCGGCCTGAGACGCTTTATCTTTCAGAACGCGATTGTCCTATTGCACAAAAAAAGTTCGATCACAAAACTATGCTTGTGAAAGCTTACTATAAAAAGCACCGGTTACAGTTCCTTTTATGCTAGGCATGTGTTATAATTTTAATGCGCAAATTTCTGCGGTATTGCGTTAATTGCGCGAATAACTTCTACCAGAGGTGCTGAAATGGTCGTAAGGAAAGAAATGATCGCCATGCTGCTCGCCGGGGGCCAGGGCTCCAGGCTGGGTGTCCTCACAGAGAATATGGCCAAACCGGCCGTATCTTTCGGGGGCAAGTACAGGATCATAGATTTCCCCCTGAGCAACTGCATCAACTCCGGCGTGGACACAGTGGGTGTACTGACACAGTACATGCCGCTGCGTCTTAACACGCATGTGGGTATCGGTATCCCGTGGGACCTGGACAAGAACTGGGGCGGCGTGTCCATACTGTCTCCGTATGAGAAGATCCAGAATACGGAATGGTATACGGGCACTGCCAATGCGATCTATCAGAACCTGGCTTACATGGAGAGCTACAATCCGGACTATGTCCTGATCCTCTCCGGCGATCATATCTACAAGATGGATTACGAGGCGATGCTGGACTTCCACAAGGAGAACAACGCCGACGTCACCATCGCCGTGATGCCTGTTCCCATGGAAGAGGCGAGCCGTTTCGGCATCATGATCGCGGATGAGGACCACCGGATCACGGACTTCGAGGAGAAGCCCGCACAGCCCAGAAGCAATCTGGCCTCCATGGGTATCTACATCTTCACCTGGAAGACACTGCGTGACGCACTGATCGCCAATGCCGACCAACCGGGCCTGGATTTTGGCAAGCATGTGATCCCCTACTGCCGCAACAACGGCAGTCCTCTGTACGCCTATGAATTCCACGGTTACTGGAAGGATGTCGGGACGCTGACCTCCTACTGGGAAGCAAACATGGAACTGATCGACATCGTTCCGGAATTCAATCTGTACGAGGAGTACTGGAAGATCTACACGCAGAGCACTTCCAATGTCCCGCAGTATTTCGGACCTCACAGTTACGTGGAACGGACCATCATCGGAGAGGGCACGGAGATCTACGGAACGGTGTGCAATTCCGTGATCGGCTGCAACGTGGTGATCGGCGAGGGAGCTGTCGTCAGAAACAGCATCCTGATGAACGGCACCGTGGTCGGCCGCGGAGCGCACCTGGAACGAGTCATCACGGCGGAAGATGTACAGATCGGCGACGGCGCGGTACTGGGCACGGGGGACGAACGTCCCAACGAGACCCGTCCAGACATCTACCGCGACGGGCTGGTGACGCTCGGAGAAGGGTCGGTGGTCCCTCCGGGTGTCAGCGTCGGAAAGAATGTCATGATCTTCGGCAGGACCGTGGCGGATGATTATCCCTACGGCTGGCTGGAGAGCGGACGGACTCTGGTGAAGGAAGGTGAGGCGAAGTGAGAGCTATCGGGATCATCCTGGCAGGGGGCAGCAGCAGGCGCATGAGAGAGCTGTCGCAGAGACGGGCGGTTTGTGCCATGCCCGTAGCTGGAAGCTATCGGAGTATCGATTTCGCGCTGAGCAGCATGGAGCACTCCCGTATTCAGAAAGTGGCTGTACTGATGCAGTACAATTCCCGCAGTCTGAATGAGCATCTCGCTTCTTCCAAATGGTGGGATTTTGGGCGCAAACAGGGGGGCCTGTTCCTTTTCACACCATCCTTTGCCGACGCACACAGTCAGTGGTACAGAGGCACAGCCGATGCACTGGCCCAGAACATCAGCTTTCTGAAGACATCTCACGAGCCTTATGTGGTCATCGCTTCCGGCGACTGCGTCTACAAGATGGACTACAATGAGGTGCTCGAGTATCATGTGCAGAAACGGGCGGACATAACGGTAGTAGTAAAACATATGCCGGAGACATTCAACGTCGAACGGTATGGCACCGTACAGATGGACGGCGACGGAAGGGTCCTGGAATTGGAGGAGAAACCGGTCGTTGCCAGATCCAGTACGATTTCCTGCGGGATCTATGTGATCCGCAGGAGACTTCTGATCGAGCTCCTGGAGAGATGTGCGGAAGAGGGGCGCTATGATTTCGTACAGGACGTGCTCGTCAGATACAGAGGCCTGAAGAAAATCTACGGATACAGAATGGACGACTATTGGAGCAACATTGCGACCGTAGAGGATTATTACAGAACCAATATGGATTTCCTGGATCCTGAGATCAGGGACTACTTTTTCAAACAGTATCCTGAGGTCCATTCAAAGGTAGCAGATCTACCCCCGGCCAAATACAACGTAGGTGTGAACATTCGTAACAGCCTGCTCTCCAGCGGCTGTATCGTGAACGGCACGGTCGAAAACTCTGTTCTGTTTCATCAGGTGTATGTTGGGAACAATTGTGTGATCAGGAATTCCCTGATTCTGAATGACGTTTACATCGGCGACAACACCATCATCGAAAACTGCATCGTAGAGAGCGGCGATACCATTCAGGAAAATTCCTGCTATAAAGGAGAAAATGGTATAAAGATCGTTATCGAAAGGGGCGAACGTTATGCCATTTAGAAATGGAGTACGCTATGCAGGTAACGGACGTAAGAGTAAGGAGAGTTGCCCGGGACGGTAAAATGAAGGCAGTCGTGTCCATCACGATCGACAATGTCTTTGTCATCCATGATATCAAGGTCATTGAAGGGGAAAAGGGGTTATTTATCGCAATGCCGAGCAAGAAATCGGCAGACGGGGAGTACAGAGACATCGCCCATCCCATCAACGCGGAGACGCGCGGGATGCTCGAGCGAATCATCCTGGAAAAATACGAAGAAAGTGCATTGCTGGAGGATCCTGCACAATGACGCAGGACGATCATGACCCAGGAGAGTGCATCCGTTAAAGGCGCGGTCCGCGGACCGCGCCTTTTGCTGTGTGCGGGGCGGCGGTTGATGATATAATAGCAGTGATCATTCAGTATCCTGCGGAATGAAGATCATTTTTTGATTTTTCGTGTAAGGACGGAGAAGGCGCTCCGTCCTTATAGGCAAAGGGACCTTTTAGGAGAGCGGAATGGAAGATGCACTGATCATCGATCTCTACTGGCAGAGATCCGAGAGAGCCATAGCGGAGACAGACAGGAAGTATGGCAGATACTGTATGACCGTGGCGGAGAATATCCTGCGCGACAGGGAGGATTCCGAGGAATGCGTCTCGGATACCTGGCTGCGGGCATGGAACAGCATGCCGCCCGCCCGTCCGTCGATCCTGCGGGCCTTTCTGGCCAGGATCACCCGCAACCTGTCACTGGACAGGTGGCGCAGGCGGAACGCGGAGAGACGGGGCGGCGGAGAGATGACGGTACTGATCGATGAACTGGAGGAATGCCTGGAGGGCGGCGGACGCGTGGAGGAGTCCGTGGAAGCGTCGGAACTGGCCGGATGTATCGGACGGTTCGTGTCCGGCCTCCCGGAGCGGGAGGGCAATATCTTCACAAGGCGCTACTTCTTTGCGGAGGAGATCCCGGAGATCGCGGAGCGGTACGGCCTGACGGACAACAACGTGACCGTGATCCTCAGCAGGACCCGCGGCAGGCTGAAACAGAGACTGAGAGAGGAGGGATTTCTGCAGTGAGCGCACACAGACTGACAGGCATGGATCTCCTCCTCGCCATGGACGGGATCCCGGATGAGATCCTGGAGCGGAGCGAAACGGCCGGCTGGGAGATGAGCGAAGGCGCTGATACTTCTGCCGCCGGTCCCGCGGACGGAAGCGCTGACAGGAGGCGCCCCATGGGCCTCCGGGGCTGGAGAGTCATCAGCGGACGGGTGGCGGCAGCCGCAGCCGCGATCCTGATCGTTGCGGCAGGCGCCCGCTTCCTGACGCCCCGCATAGGGAGCAGCGCCCCGGGCAGCAGCGCGCAGACGGAAGAAGCCTCCGAGGACTATGAGGAGAACATAGAGGAGGCCTTTGAAGAGGTCATCGTCACGGGCGGCGGACAGCCCCTCGCAGCAGGCCCTTCAGAAGATAAGGGAACTGCCCCGGAAGCTGTTGAGGAGGAGATGGCCGCAGCGGAGGAACCGGCCGATGAGGAGCCCGCAGAGGCTGAGGCGGCCGCAGCAGGCGCAGAGGCCCCCGTTGAGGCGGCCATGGCCGCAGCGGACACGAACGAGGTCAGGATGGCAGACAGCGGAGCAGACGGAGCGGATCCCGCGGCCAGAGCGGCCGGCAGGATCGCGGAGATCGGGCAGCAGGTCTTCAGTAAGATCGTGAGACAGGCGGAGTGAGTTTCGGACCTGTGGAAAGGAGACAGTTATGAAGAAGTGGAAGAGAGTGCAGGCACTGTTCCTGAGCCTGGTGCTGGCGGCAGCGCTGGCCGGCTGCGGCAGCAGCAATGCCAAAACGGCGGACAGTTCTTATGAATATTACGAGGAGCCCATGGAAGCCGGTATGCCCCTGGCGGCGGGCGGGAGCAGCAACTATGCCTCCTCGGAGGAAGCGGCCGACTATGAGGCTGAGGCAGGCGCAGCGTATGAGTACCGTGAAGATGCCGATGCTGACAACGGCATGACTGTCGGCAATGAGCAGCTTACGGGACAGAAGATCGTCTACACCGCCAACCTGGAGATGCAGACCCTGGAGTACGCCGAGACGGTGGCGGCCATCCGCAGCAGAATCGCGGCGGCGGGCGGTTTCATCGAGTCGGAGAGCGAGAGCAGCAACGATTACAACTGGTATTATGAATACGCGGACGGATCCCAGCGGACTTCGGGGACTCACAACCTGTTCATGGCCGTGCGCATTCCTTCCGGTGCTTTCTCCGGTTTTCTCGACGGCCTGGACCAGGAGGGCAAAGTCATCAGCCGCTCTGTGAGCGCCGACAACATCAGCCAGTCCTACGCCAGCCTGGAGACGACCCGCAAGGCCCAGGAGACCGAGCTCGAGCGCCTTCTGCAGATGATGGAGAAGGCTGAGACGATCGAGGACATGATCGCCGTGGAGGCCAGACTGACCGAGGTGGAGCGCTCCCTCAACGCAACTAAGACGACTCTGGCCGCCATGGACAAGGATGTGGAATATTCCACCGTCTACATCAACCTGCAGGAAGTAAGACGCTACTCCGTGAACAACGTGGAGACACCTTTTGTCGAGCGTCTCAAGAGAGCCGCACAGAACTCCATCGAGAATTTCGTGGAGTTCGCGCAGGACATCATCCTCTACCTCGTCGAGAACTGGCCGTTCCTGCTGTTCTGGATCGCCGTGATCGTCATCGCCGTGCGCCTCATCCGCGGGATCCGCAGGAGAAGAGCGGCGCGCAGACAGAAGAAACAGGAGAAGGAAGCCGAGAAACAGGCCGAGAAGCAGCGCCTTCTGGCCAAGGTGCAGGCGGATCTGAACAAAGACGAACAGCCCGCGGAGAAGGAGAATACCTGATCCGGAGCGGACAGAAAAAAGGGGGGTGCCGATGCGGCACCCCCCTTTCTGTTACCGGGGATCTGAGGTCTGTCTTATTTCCCTGTCGTTTCCTCTGTATCCTCTACTTCATATTCCTGGTAACCGGACACTAACCAGGACTTGTCTTCCTGCTGCTCGACGGTCAGTTCGATCTGCTCGTTGAGCTCACCGGCTGCGGCAAGCTGCTCGTTATACACGGCCAGGATATCGGGGATCAGATCGGAGTAGAGCCTCTGATAGAACGCTTCCTCGCCCTGGTTCTGATAGATATCGAGCAGTTCGTCCAGGTTCGCGTTCTGGTACTCTTCGACCAGGGAGGAGAGTTTGGCGGCAGTATCGGGATCATTGCTCGGGTCGAACTCGTCGGGGTCGAAGCCCAGGACGATGTTGGCGGTGACGGTGCCGACGCCCTTCTCTTCCTTGACATTGGTGATCTCGTAGGATTTGACTACGTTCTGGGCGACGTTGGTGCAGAATTCCCTGACGCTGGCCTGGGCCTCTTCACCCAGATCCTCTTCCGGAATGCCCATGCTGTCGTAGAAATTGGCAACGAGCGACTCGACGTCAAAAGAATTCAGGTCTTCACTGGCTGCAAATTCCTCAGTGCAATACTCCTTGATGGCGGCGAGATCGCCGGCCTGCATACCGTCCAGGAAGCCGGTGCCAGCAGCAGTGATCGCATCCTTGTTGCCGGAGCATCCGGTCATCAGCATACATGCTGCGATAAGCACTGCCATGAGAGCGGCTGTGATCTTCTTGTTCATGTTTCATCCTCCTAGTTGATGGTAACAAAACCCCTTCTTTATTAATAGCTACACTCTCTGACTGTAACAGTTTGTTGCGAAAATGTCAACAAAACGAAACAAAAACACGCTTTTCAGGGATCCTTCGGGCGGATCCCGGTCCGCTTTCAGAGCCCCCGGCGCTTATGATCCGCCGCGGCGTATACGGAAAAGCTATGGTCAGAGGGAGAAATAGGTGATAGAATACTCGTATATATGCCCAAGTTAGTTTTCCAATAAGCTGGATGGAGATCATTATCCATGTTGCGCAGAAATGAACAGACACAGCAGATCAGCGTCCTGTTTCTGGTGCCTTTTGTGCTGGGAGGGATCCTGGCGGCGCTGGATCTGCTGATCTTTTTCCTGTACTGGCCGGCGGGCCTGCTGATCCTGGCCTTTCTGGTGGGATACTTTGCGCTGATCGCCTACCTGTACCTGGAACAGAAATCGATCATGACCCGGGAGATGGTGCAGTTTGCCCTGGAGTATGAGGACCTGGAGAATCATATCCTGAAGGATACGGACCAGTCGCTGGCGATCCTGGACCAGAAGGGGAGGGTCCTGTGGACCAACAGGGCTTTTGACGTCATGGCTGAATCCAGCCGCGGGATCTCCGCGGCTGAGAACCTCCTGGGGGGCAGGCCCATCTCTTCCATGTTCCAGGAGATCCGGCAGGAGGCGCTGCCCCACGACGAGAACACCGTGCGGATCCCCGTACACAGGGGGGACCGCGAACTGTCCGCGCAGATCCGCCGCGTGCCGATGGAGGGCATGGCCGCAGGGAACCGGCTCTTCGGTGAGACCGGGATGCAGGACTATGTGATGCTCCTGAACCTGAAGGATGTCACCGCTGTCCGCCTGGCGGTGCAGGAAGTGGACGACCAGAGCATGGCCGCCGGTTTCATTTATATCGACAATTACGAGGAGGCGCTGGAGTCGCTGGAAGAGGTCAAAAGGTCCCTTCTGGTGGCCCTGATCGACCGGAAAGTCAGCCGCTACATCCTCTCGTACGACGGACTGTGCAGCAAGATCGAGAAGGACAAGTTCCTGATCGTACTCAGGAAGAAACAGCTCCGCCAGATCATGGACGGCCATTTCAGCCTCCTGGAGGATGTCAAGACCGTCAACATCGGCAACGAGATGGCCCTCACCCTCAGCATCGGCATCGGCCTGGACGGCCTGACCTATGCCCAGAACTATGAGTTCGCCAGAAACGCCGTGGAGCTGGCCCTGGGCCGCGGCGGCGACCAGGCGGCGGTCAAGACGCCCGACAATGTGGTCTATTACGGAGGCAAGACTCTCCAGGCGGAGAAAAACACCCGCGTCCGCGCCAGAGTCAAGGCGCAGGCCATGAAAGAGATCCTGCGGGTCAGGGACAATGTCTTCATCATGGGCCACAAGCTGGGGGATCCCGACAGTTTCGGCGCGGCGATAGGCATCTACCGGATCGCCCGCACCCTGAACAAGAAGGCCTTCATCGTCCTGAATGAGCGAAATACCTCTCTGCGGTCCTTCCTGGCGCTTTTTGAGAAGAACCCGGAATACGAGGATAAATTCATCATAAACAGCGAAGAGGCTCTGATGCTCGTCTCCGACAACGACGCGCTGGTCGTTGTGGACGTGAACCAGCCCTCCCGCACGGAGTGCCCCAGCCTGCTGGAACTGTGCAAATCCATCGTAGTCCTGGACCACCACCGTACCGGCAAGGAAGTCATCGAAAACGCCACCCTCTCCTATGTGGAGCCCTACGCCTCCAGCGCCTGCGAGCTCGTCTCCGAGATCCTGCAGTATGTGGGGGAGAACATCCGGATCCGTCCGGAGGAGGCGGACGTCCTCTACGGCGGTATCGTGGTGGACACCCACAATTTTGTCGGCAAGGCGGGCGTGCGCACTTTCGAAGCGGCAGCCTTCCTGCGTCGCAGCGGCGCCGACGTGACCCGCGTGCGCAAGCTCCTCCGGGAGAATGCGGAGGACTACAAGGCCAAAGCGGACACCGTCTCCCAGGCGGAGATCTACCGGACGGCGTTTGCCTTCTCCGTATGCAGAGCCAGGGGCCTGGACAGTCCAACCGTGATCGGCGCCCAGGCGGCCAACGATCTGCTGGATATCCGCGGGGTCAAGGCGAGTTTTGTCTTTACGGAGTATGAGAACAAAGTATATATCAGCGCCCGTTCCATCGATGAGGTGAACGTGCAGGTGATCCTGGAGAAAGTCGGCGGCGGCGGACATATGACTATCGCCGGCAGCCAGCTGGAAGGCGTCACCGTGCAGGAGGCGCAGAGCCGCGTCAGAAAAGTGATCGACGATATGATCCGGTCAGGACAGCTGACGATCCAGGAGAAGAGATAACCCATAAAGCAAGAACCTACAGCAGCTGACGGGCGGGGATCAGGGATCACCCGCGGCAGCGGAGCGCCGGCGGACCGCCGGGGCTGACAGGAAAGGAGAACGATATGCAGGTCATTTTGCTGGAAGATGTGAAGTCCCTCGGCAAGAAGGGGGAGATCGTCAAGGTCAGTGACGGGTACGCCCGCAACTACGTGCTTCCGAAGAAACTCGGTCTCGAGGCAACGGAGCGGAACCTGAATGAACTGAAACTGAAGAAAAAACACGAAGAAAAGGTGGCCGCCCAGAGACTTGCGGACGCCAAGGCGCTCGCTGAAGCCCTGGAGGGCAAGAAGATCAGCCTGAAGATGCGCGCGGGCGAGGGCGGCAAGGTATTCGGCTCCATCTCCGGCAAGGAGATCGCCGCAGCTGCCAAGGAGCAGTTCGGCCTGGATCTCGACAAGAAGAAGATCCAGCTCCCCGATCCCATCAAGAGCTTCGGGATGCACGAAGTGCCCATCAAGCTGCATCCGCAGGTGACCGGCAGACTGTACGTGCTGGTGCAGGAGGCGTAACATGCCGCAGGAGGATGTGATCAGAAGGGTCATGCCCCACAGCATCGAGGCGGAGCAGGCGGTCATCGGCGCCATGATCATGGACGCCGATGCCATCGACGCCGCGGGCGAGATGCTGACGGAAGAGGACTTTTATTCGCGTGCCAACGGCACGCTCTTTTCCGTGATCCTGGAGATGCAGCAGCAGCACCTGGCCGTGGATCCCGTGACCCTGCAGACCCGCCTGAAGGAGAAAAACCTCCCCCCTGAGATCTACAGCGACGACGCCATCGCCGGACTGATCACGCAGCTCCCCACCTCCGCCAATATCCGGTCCTACGCCTCTCTGGTGGCGGAAAAATCCCAACTCCGCCGGATGATCCGCGTGAACGAGGAGATCGCCGCCGCCTGCTATGCCCAGTCGGAAGAGCCGGGAGCCCTGATGGACCGGGCAGAGAAACAGATCTTCGAGATCTCCCAGAAAAGGGCTTCGAATACTTTTGTCAGTATCCGGGACATCGTCCTGAACGCCATCGACAAGATCGAGCGCGCCTCCCACATGAAGGGGAACATCACCGGGCTTTCCACGGGATTTACCGATCTGGACAACCGCACCGCAGGCCTGCAGCCGGCGGATTTCATCCTCATCGCCGCCCGCCCCTCCATGGGCAAGACCGCCTTTGTCCTCAACGTGGCGGAACACGCGGTGCTGAAGGAGAACCGGTGCGTGGCCATCTTCTCCCTGGAGATGAGCAAGGAACAGCTGGTGAACCGGCTTTTTGCCATGGAGGCCCACATCGACGCCCAGAAGATCCGCACGGGCGACCTCAGCGAACAGGAGTGGAATGACCTGGTGGACAGCGCCGGCAACATCGGTGAGAGCCGCCTCATCATCGACGACACCCCCGCCATCACGGTGGCGGAACTGCGGAGCAAATGCCGCAAATACAAGATGGAATACGGGCTGGAGATGGTGATCATCGACTACCTGCAGCTCATGAGCGGCAGCGGAGGACGCAGCGGCGATTCCCGCCAGCAGGAGATCTCCGACATCTCCCGCTCGCTCAAGAGCCTGGCCAGGGAACTCAACGTCCCCGTGATCGCCCTGTCCCAGCTGTCCAGAGCCGTGGAGAGCAGGCCGAACCACCGCCCCATGCTGTCGGACCTGCGCGAATCCGGCGCCATCGAACAGGACGCCGACCTGGTCATGTTCATCTACCGCGACGACTACTACAATCCCGACGGAGACAACCAGGGCGTCGCCGAGATCATCATCGCCAAGCAGAGAAACGGCCCCATCGGGACCGTCGAGCTGCTGTGGCAGCCGCAGCTGACCAAGTTCGTAAACAAAGCATAAAAAACGGCACCCCGGGGGAAGATTCGGACGAGCGTCTGCGGCGAGCTTGCTCGCCGGCAGACGCGAGGACGTGATCTTCCCCGGGGCGGACAAGGAGCGAAGCTCCTCCGTCCGCCGCGCCAACTCAGAATGCGGAGCATTCTGAGTTCCGGGGTGCCGGAGTTAGGAGGGGTTTCCCCGGGGCGGACAAGGAGCGAAGCGCCTCCGTCCGCCGCGCCAACTCAGAATGCGGAGCATTCTGAGTTCCTGGGTGCTGGAAAGTTAGTAATTTTAAGGAAGGTATAGGAGAGAGTCCAAATGCAGCATCGTTATTTTGACCCGGAGATCGAGACCGCCTCACCGGAAGACCTCCGCAGATTACAGGACGAGAGACTTGTTGAGACAGTACGCCGCGTGTACAGGGACGTGCCTTATTATAAGAAGAAGATGGACGAAGCGGGCGTCAGCCCCGAGGACATCCACGGCGTGAAGGATCTACATCTCCTGCCCTTCCTCAGCAAGGAGGATCTGCGGCAGCAGTATCCGGACGGCCTGCTGGCCAGGCCTCTGTCAGAGTGTGTGCGCATCCATTCCACCAGCGGCACCACAGGCCGCAGAGTGGTGGCGTATTATACGCAGAATGATCTGGACATGTGGGAGGGCTGCTGTGCCAGAGCCCTGACTGCAGCCGGCGCGACGCCGGACGATGTGGTGCAGGTGTGCTACGGGTACGGGCTTTTTACCGGCGGCGCAGGCCTGCACGGGGGTTCCCACAAGCTGGGCTCCCTGACGCTGCCCATGTCCTCCGGCAACACTGACCGCCAGATCCAGTTCATGACCGACCTGGGAGCGACGGTGCTCTGCTGTACGCCTTCCTACGCCGCCTATCTGGCGGAGACCATCTGTGAGAGGGGCATCCGCGATCAGATCAAGCTGAAGGCAGGTATCTTCGGCGCAGAAGCATGGACCGAGGAGATGCGGCACGACATCGAGGACAAGCTCGGTATCAAAGCTTACGATATCTACGGTCTCACGGAGATCTCAGGCCCCGGCGTCGCCTTCGAGTGCGAAGAGCAGCACGGGATGCACATCAACGAGGATAATTTCATCGCTGAGATCATCGATCCCGCAACCGGAGAGGTCCTTCCCGACGGCCAGAAGGGCGAGCTGGTATTCACCAGTATCACTAAGGAAGCTTTCCCGCTCATCCGCTACCGCACCAAGGACATCTGCATCCTGAGCCGTGAGAAATGCTCCTGCGGGCGCACTTTTGTCCGCATGACCAAACCGCTCGGCCGCAGCGACGACATGCTGATCGTCAAGGGCGTCAACGTGTTCCCGTCCCAGATCGAGACCGTGCTGCTGAACAACGGATATCCGGCCAACTATCAGATCATCGTCTCCAGGGAGAAGCACAGCGACAAGATCGAAGTGCAGGTCGAGATGACCTCCGAGATGTTCTCCGACTCCCTGAAAGAGGTCACCGCCAGGGAGCGGGCGCTAGTCGCGGACCTCAAGGGCATGCTGGGCATCAAGTGCGACGTCCGTCTGGTGGCCCCCAAGTCCATCCAGCGCAGCGAGGGCAAAGCCAAACGCGTCATAGACAAGAGAAACCTGTATGAGGGATGAGGCGGAACGCTCCGCAAGCTCGATAACAGTATCAGGGATGAAGCGGAGCATCGCGCCCGTTGTAACAAGGTAGCAGTGTCTGCAGAAAGGAGGCAGTCATGACCGTCAAACAGATCTCTGTGTTTCTGGAGAACAGGCCCGGGACTCTTGCGGAGTTCATCAAGGTCCTGGAGAAGAGCAACATCGACCTTCGTGCCCTGTCGCTGGCCGAGAACGAAGATTTCGGCATCGTCCGCGTCATCGTGGACGACTCCTATTCCACCATTCAGACCCTGAAGGAGAACGGCTACGTCTGCTCCATGACGCGGGTCCTGGCCGTGGAGATCCCCGACAAGCCCGGCGCACTCGTGAACCTGCTGTCCGTTCTGGGCGAGGGCGGCATCAACCTGGAGTACACCTACGCCTTCCTGTCCAAGAAACCCGGCAGCGCCTTCATGATCCTCCGCGTGGCGGATCCCAAGGAAGCCATCGCCGTCCTGCAGAAAGCGGGCATCCGGCCGGTATGCCAGGATGAGTTCGAGGGTCTCTTCTGAATGAAGACGAGTTCGGAAGCCTCTTCTGAACGGAAATGCGTCCACTGATATAGAATGAAGTACATCACGGGGCGGATGTCAGGTCACAACTTGACATCCGCTCCTTTTGGCCCTTATAATATTAGACTGCTACAGTGGGTTAAGTGCAAAATAAGGAAACACACTATGTACAAGAAAGTTAATCCCGACCTGAACTTTGTGGAGCGCGAGAAGGCGACCGAAAAGTTCTGGAAAGAGAACAGGATTTTTGAGAAGAGCATCGAGGAGCGGGAAGGATGCCCTACCTATATGTTCTATGACGGACCGCCGACAGCCAACGGCAAGCCGCACATCGGACACGTGCTGACCAGAGTCATCAAGGACATGATCCCGCGCTACCGCACCATGAAGGGATATCAGGTCCCCAGAAAGGCCGGCTGGGACACCCACGGCCTGCCTGTGGAACTGGAAGTGGAGAAGGAGATCGGCATCGAGGGCAAGGACGAGATCGAGTCCTACGGCATCGAGCCCTTCGTGAAGAAATGTAAGGAAAGCGTCTGGCAGTACAAGTCGATGTGGGAGGATTTCTCCGGTACGGTCGGTTTCTGGGCCGACATGGACCACCCCTACGTCACCTACTACGACGACTATATCGAGTCCGAGTGGTGGGCTCTGAAGACCATCTGGGACAAGGGCCTGCTCTACAAGGGCTTCAAGGTCGTTCCCTACTGCCCCAGCTGCGGCACTCCGCTGTCCTCCCACGAGGTCGCGCAGGGCTACAAGACCCTGAAGGAGCGCTCCGCCGTGGTCC
>CAMOJW010000010.1 GCA_946617225.1 uncultured Lachnospiraceae bacterium | reverse complement strand
TCACCATGCTGACCGTGGACACGCACTTTGAAGACGGGTATGTCTGCAGGCTCTGCGGGGATGAATTCGGGGACGACCAGTACGCCAACGTCTTTGCCTGCTCGAGCAGACAGGTCACGGAGTTCATCCGCTGGTGCCAGCAGCAGGACTTCTATGAGAACACCACCATCGTCCTGACCGGTGACCACACCACGATGGACCATGACTTCTGCAAGGATGTTCCGTCGGATTATGTGCGCAGGACCTACACAGCGTACATCAATGCGGCGGACACCCCCGCGGATCCTGGCAGGCGCAGGGAGTTCTCCACCATGGACCTCTTCCCGACCACACTGGCCGCCCTGGGAGTGGAGATAGAAGGGGACCGCCTGGGCCTGGGCACTGATCTGTTCTCCGGCAGGGATACGCTGGTCGAGGAATACAGCGCTGAAACGTGCTCCTCAGAGATCAGGAGGCGCAGTGAGTTCATGCAGAAGCTGTCCGACATCGATCTCATCAACAACCCCTATGACAGCCAGGAGCATGATCCGGCAGCCACGCTGAGTGTCATCGCGATGAACGATGACGGCACCGTGGATTTTGAATTGAGCGGCTTTAAAAATCTGTCGGAGTACATCGATCATGCGGAACTGAAACTGTATCTCGGAGAGACAGTCACGGAGGGCGAGGAGGAGACCATCCGCGAACTGGAAACACTCAGTGAAGTCACGATGACGGAAGCGGGGGACAAGACGTATACCGCCTCTCTCTCCATAGAAGGCCATTCTCCCGAGGAACTCTGTGCATCGGCCACCGTCTTCACCAAGTCCGGTGCCGAGTACAGGGTCTACGACAAAAAGGACCTTCGGACCATGGTCACGGACATGGATCTGTATCTGAAGATCTGCTCCGAATTGCTGGCTACAGGCGATTACACGCTGGTCATCACAGCCAAGGACGAGCCCACTTCGGGCCTGACGGAGTCCGTCAAAAAAGGGCTGCGCGATCTGGGCCTGCAGCAGGATCTCACGGACCAGTTCCGATGCAGCTATCTGGCCGTTGTCGGTCCTGACGGAGTCGTCATCGAACAGTTCAGCCCCGATGAGCTTCTGAAGTACGAGGGCGTCTTCCCGGACGGTGTAAAGTACTGGATCAACAGTGCGGGGGGAAATGCCAGGGACAATGAAGGACGGGTCTGGATCGGGACTTACCAGTGGACTTCCCAGGAGGCCGTAAACAGGCGCGGCCTGAACATGGTGCTCTATGATCACGCAAACTCACGGATCATTGATTCCGTGGATTTCGATACGTTTGAGCTGAAAGAGAACGGTAGATACAGGGTCCTCCGCAACGCCAACAAGAATACGGACTGATCCGGGAAATGAGGTCAGGGGCCTGAAGTTGTTTTTTCTTTTAAGTTTTCCTTAAGGTTCGCCCGTTATACTGAGCCCGTCAGATGGAAATAACCATCCGGCGGGCTCTTTTTCACGGGAACAGGAGACATCAGAACGGAGCAGAGCCTGACCGGGGGCAGGAAGGATCTTCATGATCCCTCCGGAAAGGAGAATACAATGAAAAGAAGGACACTGATGGCACTTGGACTGGCCCTGAGCATCTCCCTGACGGCCGTGGGCTGCGGGAATGCGGCGGGAACATCCGCAGGTATCGGCACGGAAGCGCAGGCAACTACAGACACATCCGCCTACGCCGGACAGACCGTCTACGGCGTGGTGGACAGTGTGGATGAGGAGGCAGGCACTTTCACAGTGAGCCTGGGCGAGCTCTCGGCAGACGGCGCTACTGTGACAGCCGGGGACGAGAAGCTGGAGATCACAGTCACGGAGGACACGAAAGTCACTTCCTCACACAGCAGGAAGAGCAACAGCAAGAGCAGCGACGGAGAAAAGAGCGGAAGCAGCAAGAGCGAGAGCAGCAAGAGCGGCAAGAGCAAGGGTAAGAAGAGCAGCTCCGGAAGCGACACCTCCGATGCGCAGTCCTCTGACGGAAGCGTAACGCAGCCGCCGGAGCTACCGGATGGAGAAGCGCCTGCGATGAACAGCGGAGAGCAGCCTCCGGAGCTGCCCGACGGCGAAGCACCTGCAATGAACGGCGGAGAGCAGCCTCCGGAACTGCCCGCCGGCGAGGCGCCGGCAGCGAACAGCGGTGATGGGGCCGCAGAGGACAGTGCGCAGAGCGGCAGCAGCGAAAAGAGCAGCGACGGGAAAAAGAGCAGGAGCGGCGGACACAGCAAGGCTTCCCTCAAGGAAGGCGCAGCCGTGGAGATCACTTTTGACGAGCAGGGGCAGGCGACCAAGGTCAGGATCCTCTCCGGCAGCGACCTGGAGAGGGTGGACGGCGGTGAGACAGGCGTGATCCAGACGGGCATGAATGGTGCGGCGCCTGACGGCGCTCCCGGCGGAGCGCCCGGCGGAAGTGCCGGTGCCCCGGAGAGCTACGACGCAGCCACCGCGTATTCCGCGGATGCGGAGGAGAGCGGCGGATCCATTGCATCCGCCGGGACGGATGAAAATGCCGTCCTGGTGCAGGACGGAGCCGATGTGAAACTGTCCGGCATGACCATCACCAGGGAATCTTCGAACAGCACGGGCGGAGACGCCTCCAGTTTCTACGGGATCGGTTCGGCTGTTTTGGTGACGGACGGTACCGTGACAGTGTCTGACAGCACCATCACGACGGATGCGGCCGGCGGAGCTGGCGTTTTTGCCTACGGGAGCGGGATCGCCCGTGTCAGCGACACGGTCATCAGTACCGCGCAGGGAACGTCGGGCGGCATCCACGTGGCGGGCGGCGGCACGCTCTATGCAGAGAATGTGACGGCGACGACGGAGGGCGGATCCAGTGCGGCCATCCGCAGTGACAGGGGCGGCGGTACCATGGTGGTGGACGGCGGCAGCTACACGTCAGGTGGTTCGGGTTCTCCCGCCATCTATTCCACGGCCGATATCACCGTGCACGGCGCGGATCTCGCAGCCACCGCTTCCGAAGCCATCTGCATCGAAGGCCTGAATTCGATCCGCCTCTTCGACTGTGACCTGAGCGGAAATATGCCCGACAGCGAACAGAACGACTGCACCTGGAACGTGATCCTCTACCAGAGCATGTCCGGGGATGCCGAGGTGGGCAACAGCACTTTTGAGATGATCGGCGGCACCCTGACGGCCCAGAACGGCGGCATGTTCTACACCACCAACACGGAGTCCACTTTCATTCTGCAGGATGTGGATATAGAGTATGCGGAGGAGAACGATTTCTTCCTGAAGGCCACCGGCAATGTCAACCAGCGGGGCTGGGGCTCGTCCGGCGCCAACGGCGCGGACTGCCTGTTCACGGCCATCTCCCAGGAGATGGAAGGTGACGTGATCTGGGACAGCATCAGTGAGCTGGACATGTATCTGACAGACGGCAGCACGCTGACAGGTGCCGTGATCGACGACGAAACGGCTGCGGGCAGCGGCGGCAGCGGATATTGCAACCTCTACATCAGCAGCGACAGCACCTGGGTCGTGACCGGCGACAGCACCCTGACCGGCCTGTACTGCGAAGGGACCCTCAGGGATGCCTCCGGCAAAACAGTGACTGTACAGACGGCAGACGGCACTGTCCTGGTGAAAGGCGACAGCAGCTATACGGTCACTGTGCAGGAATACAAAGATACGGCGGATCTGAGCGGCGCATCACAGACGGACAGCTGGGAGACCTATGCGGAACTGCTGTGAGATCCTTGAAACGATAACTGCATCACTGACGTGATCTTCACTTTATTTCACGCCGGATATGACGGCCCCGGACCGGGACGCCGCATCCGGCGTGTTTTTCGTCGTGCAGCAGGAAGAGAACAACGGAACAGGCCAGGCATTGACAGGCGTTGTATAATAATATAGTTATACTGTAAAGGTCAGGCTATAAAGACAGAGTTTGGAAGGACAGAGGATTCAGGGTCATGGATGAACGAACGAAAGAGGCAGCTGCCCTGCAGGAAGATGAGAAGGCCGGGACCCGGCAGGAGAATGAGAAGACGGAGATCCGGCAGGAGAATAAGATGGGCGTGATGCCCGTGAAGAAACTGATCATCACGATGTCGCTGCCCATGATGATCTCCATGCTGGTGCAGGCTCTGTACAATGTGGTGGACAGTATCTTCGTGGCACAGCTGTCGGAGAATGCGCTGACGGCGGTGACGCTGGCTTTTCCCATGCAGAACCTGATGATCGCGGTCGGCTCCGGCACGGGCGTCGGCGTGAACGCGCTGCTGTCCAAAGCTCTCGGAGAGAAGCGGTTCGACCGGTCCGACGCGGCGGCCAACGCGGGGATCCTGCTGACGGGATTCAATTTTATCCTGTTCGTGATCATGGGACTGTTCGTGGCGGGCCCTTTCATCGCCACGCAGACGGCGGACGTGGAGATAGCGCAGTATTCGGTCACATATCTCAGGATCGTCAACTGTCTCTCGATCGGCATCTTCTGTCAGATGATGTTCGAGCGGCTGCTGCAGGCGACGGGGCGGACGCTTCTGAGCATGATCTCCCAGGCCAGCGGTGCGGTCATCAATATCATCTTCGACCCGATCATGATCTTCGGTCTGTTCGGTTTTCCGAGGCTGGGTGTGGCCGGCGCGGCCTACGCCACCGTTCTGGGGCAGTGCGTAGCGGCTCTGATCGGCCTGTTCCTGAACCTGCGGTCCAACAGGGACATCCACCTGTCGGTGGACGGGATCCTGCACCCGGATCGGGAGATCATCTCCCGGATCTACGCGGTAGGCGTCCCCTCGATCCTGATGATGTCCATAGGATCGATCATGACCTATGCCATGAACCGCATCCTGATCGCTTTCTCCACCACGGCGACGGCGGTCTTCGGTGTGTATTTCAAGCTGCAGAGCTTTTTCTTCATGCCCGTATTCGGTATGAACAACGGCCTGATCCCTGTCCTGGCGTATAACTACGGCGCCAGGAACAGGCAGAGGATCGAGGAGGCGCTGCGTTTTGCCATGATGCTGGCAGTGGGCATCATGCTGGTTGGGACGGCAGCTTTCGAACTGTTCCCGGGACAGCTCCTGGACATGTTCAACGCCTCCGCGGAGATGAAAACTATAGGCATCCCCGCGCTGCGGATCATCTGTCTGTGTTTCCCCGTCGCAGGGGTGTGTATCGCGCTGGGATCGGTATTCCAGGCCTTTTCCATGAGTGTGTATTCGCTGATCATCTCCGTGGGCAGGCAGCTGGTGGTCCTGATCCCCGCCGCCTGGATCCTGGCGCGGATCGGCGGTCTGCAGGCCATCTGGTGGTCTTTTGTGCTTGCGGAGGGACTGTCCCTGGTCCTGTCCGTATATCTCTTCCGCAAACTGTACCGGGAGCAGATAGAGCCGCTTAAGGAGAAGTGAGGAGAGCATGGGACATCATGATATAAGCGGTCTGGACAATGTCCGCGCGTGGCTGCTGGCCGCCGTGCTGCTTCTGGTGGGAGCAGCGGCGGGGAGACAGCTGCCGGCGCTCATACAGACAGTGCAGACACAGCTGTCCGCACCGGAAGAGGAAGATACGCGGATCAGTGCAGAAAGGATCAGCGGTAATGGCAGGGCCGTTTCCGAAGCGCAGGGGCGAGCTGCACAGGGGAATCTGGAGCAGTCCGTGGGCAGCCTGGCGCAGACAGTGGCTGCGGAAGCGGAGCGCATCGAGCAGGAGGAGCGCCGCAGGGCCAGGGCTGCGGACTGGCATCTGATCCTGGTGAACAAGGAGCATCCCATCCCGGACGGCTACAAAGTCAATGTCGCCACCACCGAGCTGGGGTACCAGATCGACGAACGCTGTGTGGATGATCTCGAGCAGATGCTGCAGGACTGCCGCAAGGCCGGCAATGACCCCAAGATCTGCAGCGCGTACAGGGACGTCCAGTATCAGAAGAATCTGTTCAACAACAGTATCTGGAACTATCAGGCCCGCGGTCTGAGCTACGAAGAGGCCCGTAAACGCACGGCGGATGAGGTGGCCATCCCCGGCACCAGTGAACATGAGCTGGGGCTGGCGGTCGACCTGGTCAGCTATGCGAACCAGCGCCTGAACGAAGACCAGGAAAACACCGGCGCCCAGAAATGGCTGATGAAAAACAGCTGGAAATACGGCTGGGTGCTCCGCTACCCCACTGCCAAAAAGAGTATCACCGGCATCATCTATGAGCCCTGGCACTACCGGTATGTGGGCAGAGAATATGCCAGAGAGATGTATGAGCAGGATCTGTGCCTGGAGGAGTTCCTGGCCCAGTGACAGGCAGGGGGGGATATGCGCAGGAAGACCGAAAACAGACCCGATCTACAGGCACTGTTCAGCGATGGCACGGCACCGTTCGTCTCACCGCTGCAGCCCATGCCCGGTGACGAGGTGAAGATCCGG
This sequence comes from uncultured Lachnospiraceae bacterium, assembly GCA_946617225.1. Lineage (GTDB taxonomy): Bacteria > Bacillota > Clostridia > Lachnospirales > Lachnospiraceae > CAG-791. The sequence continues at coordinate 18,074 of CAMOJW010000010.1, read as the reverse complement.
CTCCGGGCAGGCAGGGAGGATGTGGACGAGGCCTCTCTGATCGTCTATCCGGAGGAAAGCAGCAGCTGGGAGAGAGTGCCCATGCGCCGTCTCCGGAGGTCTCCCGCAGACGGCCATTTTGACTGGTACGAGGGGACCCTTGTGACGGAGGGACCGACGGCCTACTGCTTTGAAGTGAGCAAGGGAGATCGCCGGTGGTGGTATCTGCGTTCGGGTCTCGAAGCAGCGGAGGCGTGCCTGGAACACGGCGCGGAGGACCTGGATCTGTGGCTTCTCGCGCCTGGTTTTCAGGTGCCCGGCTGGGCCTGCGGCGCGGTGATGTACCAGATCTTCGTGGACCGGTTCCGCAACGGGGATCCGTCCAATGATACGCTGACCGACGAGTATATCTGCGACGGTCACCGGGCACGGCGCGTCACGGAGTGGGACAGCCTCCCGGAGGCGGATGACACGGGCAGGCACTACGGAGGCGACCTGCAGGGCGTGATCGACAGCCTGGACTATCTGCGGGATCTGGGGGTGGAGGCATTGTACCTCAACCCGATCTTTCTGTCCCCCTCCAACCACAAATACGACACCCAGGACTACCTGCATGTGGACCCCCATTTCGGGGTGATCCTGAGGGACGGCGGACAGCTCCTTCCGCCGGACTGCAGCGACAACAGACAGGCGGAGCGGTACCTGACCAGGGTCCTCTCCCGGGAGAATCTGGAGGCCTCCGATGCCCTGCTTGCCGAATTGATCCGGCAGGCCCACAGCCGGGGGATCCGCGTGATCCTGGACGGCGTCTTCAACCACTGCGGCGCTTTCCACCCCTGGATGGACAGGGAGGGGATCTACGAACTGGATCCGTCCCGGAAGGAGCCGGGCGCTTACCGGCATCCGGACTCCCCTTACCGGAACTACTTCCGGTTCGGGACCGATGAGAACTGCCCGGCAGACGGAGACACAGCTGAAAGCACGGAGGAGCAGCCTGCGGACGGAGAGGAATACGAGTCCTGGTGGGGCTTTGCCTCTCTTCCCAAGCTCCATTACGAGGGGTCGGAACAGCTGGTGGAGGATGTCCTGCAGGCGGCAGTCAAATGGGTCTCCCCGCCCTACAGCGCGGATGGCTGGCGGCTGGACGTGGCGGCTGATCTGGGCCATTCCCGCTCTTTCAACCACGCCTTCTGGAGGCGTTTCAGAGCCGCCGTACGGGAAGCTTCGCCCGAGACACTGATCGTGGCCGAGAATTACACGGACTCCGGGAAGTGGCTGCGCGGAGGCGAGTGGGACACCGTCATGAACTACGAGGCCTTCATGGAACCGGTGGGGTGGTTCCTCACCGGCATGGAGAAACACGGCGACGAGTACCTCCCCGAGCGGATCGGCGACACGGACCTGTTCTGGGATGCCGTGAACAGGAAGGGCTGCGGACCGATGACAGCCCAGCCCCGTGCTGCGGCCATGAACCAGCTCTCCAATCATGACCATGCCCGTTTTCTCACACGGACCATCGGACGTCCGGGAAGACTGCACGAACTGGGGAGCGGGGCGGCTTCGGAGGGCACGGATCCGGCGGTCTTCCGGCAGGCGGTCCTGCTGCAGCTGACCTGGCCCGGCGCACCGACGCTGTATTACGGGGATGAGGCCGGCGTCTGCGGCTTCACGGATCCCGATGACCGCAGGACATATCCCTGGGGCCGGGAGGACCCGCAGTGTCTGCGCCTGTACCGCGAGGCCATCCGCCTGAGAAAAGAGAGTCCCGCCCTGCGGGAGGGAGCCCTCGTCCGGCTCCCGGACATGCGGGGGGTGCTGGCTTACGCCAGGTTCCTGGACGGAGAATCGGTCATCATCCTGATCAACCGGAGGGAGAGGTCCGTTCGGTATCACAGGAGCATCCTGGGCGCCGGCCTGTGCCTGCGGCGGGGAGCGTCCGCGGAACTGAAGGTCCTGCTGCGCTCGGATGCCCGCGGCCTGTATGTGGCGGGAGAGAAGGACAGCACAGGAAGACAGAGTAAGGGACCGCTGCGTGTGGAGGCGCCGGAAGGCGTCATCGACCTGCGGCTGCCCGGCAGGAGCGCCTGCGTGCTCCGCTGGACCCGGAAGAGTGCCCGGTGACATTTTGCACAAATAGAGACGGCAATATTCGGCAGTTCACAAATTGCGGTATTGTCGTCTTTTTGATTATAATGAAATCGATTACACCTGTATTATCACCGGTGAGCGGAAAGGGGCAGATATGTTCGAGAACAAGAACTGGGAACCGGAGTTTTCCGAGCGGTTCGCCAAACATTATGATGAGCTGAAGTGGCTCTACTGTGAACTGTATCACAACGATCTGAACGCATTCGACTATTTCTGCGACATGCTCTACGAGAGCTATCTGCAGAGACCCGAGACACTGAAGACCCTGGACCGCGGCAGGGAGAAGAATCCTCTCTGGTACCGCGGCAGGGATATGCTGGGCATGCTGCTGTATGTGGGGCCTTTTGCCGGCAACCTGCAGGGCGTCCGCAGCCATCTGGACTATCTGGAGGAGTGCGGGGTGAATTACCTGCACCTGATGCCGCTTCTGAAGAGCCCCAAGGGGCGGAGCGACGGCGGCTATGCCGTCTCCGATTTCCGCCAGGTGGAGCCGGAGCTGGGGACCATGGAGGACCTCTCCTCGCTGGCGGATGACTGCCACGGCAGGGGCATGTGCGTGTGTCTGGATTTCGTCATGAACCACACCAGCGAGGACCACGAGTGGGCGAGACGCGCCAGAGCGGGCGAGAAGGAGTACCAGGACAGGTATTTCTTCTACGATGACTGGCGCATTCCGGGCGAGTTCGAGAAGACGGTCCCGCAGGTCTTCCCTCAGACCGCACCCGGGAACTTTTCCTGGTGCGAGGAGGCCGGCAAAGTGGTCATGACCACTTTCTATCCCTATCAGTGGGATCTGAATTACGCCAACCCCACCGTCTTCAACGACATGACCGCGGACATGCTGTTCCTGTGCAACCGCGGCGTCGACATCGTCCGTCTGGACGCCACGCCGTATATATGGAAAGAACTCGGGACCAGCTGCCGCAACCTGCCGCAGGTGCACACCCTCGTGCGCATGATGCACATGGCAGCGGATGTGGTCTGTCCCGGCACGCTCCTCCTGGGAGAAGTCGTCATGGAGCCTTCCAAGGTGGTCCCGTATTTCGGCACGGTGGCCAAACCGGAATGCCAGATGCTTTACAACGTGACGACCATGGCCAGTACCTGGCACACCGTTGCGACGCAGGACGTGCGGCTCCTCAGGCACCAGATGGAGAGCGTCTTTGCCCTGCCCAGCGAGTACACCTTCCTGAATTATCTGCGCTGTCACGACGACATCGGCTGGGGCCTCGATTACGACTATCTGAAGAATTACGGCATGGAGCAGGTGCCCCACAAGAAATACCTGAACGATTATCTCACAGGCAAGGGGTATGGCAGCGACAGCCGGGGCGAGCTCTACAACGACGATCCCCGCCTGGGCGACGCCCGCCTCTGCGGCACCACCGCTTCTCTCTGCGGGATCGAAGCCGCGGAATACGAGAGGGACGACTACAAACTGGACCGCTACATCCGCAGGGATCTCATGCTGCACGCGTTCCTGCTGACCCAGAGCGGTATCCCGGTCCTCTACGCCGGAGATGAGATCGGACAGCTGAACGACTACAACTATCACAAGGATCCTCTGAAGTGGGACGACAGCCGCTACCTGCACAGAGGGGACATGATCTGGGAGAACGCGGACAAGAGGGACACCGAAGGGACCAGAGAACAGAGGATCTTCCACGCCCTGCGCAGGCTGGAGATCCTGCGGAGGGACCACCGGGTCTTTGACAACAAGGCGGACACATGGATCGTGGAGCCTTACAACGACCACATCCTGGGGATCGGGCGCTACTACGGCGGAGAGAAGCTGATCGCCCTGTTCAACTTCAGCGGGGAGGACCAGACCGCCTGGATCAACGAGGCGGAGGAGTACCGCGATCTGCTCACCGGCGATCTGCGTCCGGCCAGAGCGGTGGGCGTCCCGGCCTATGATTTTGCCTGGCTGGTCACGGAGTTCGCGCCGGTCGAGCCTGAAGCAGCTGAGCCGGAAGAGCAGAAGCCGGAAGAGCCCGCTGCGAAGAAGCCCGCCGCGAAAAAGCCGGCTGCAAAGAAGCCCGCAGCCAAAAAGCCGGCCGCTAAGAAACCCGCCGCCAAAAAGCCGGCAGAGTGACAGACCGCAGAGAACAAAGCAGCAGGGAAACAGACAGCGAGACGCGGGAGCGGAAAATAAATGACGATCAAGCAGGTTGCAGAGCTGGCAGGAGTATCTCCGGCAGCCGTGAGCAGATATATGAACGGGGGGCCCCTGAGCAGTGAGAAGAAGAACCGCATCCGGCGCGCCATCGAGGAGACTGGATACAGACCCAATCTCACCGCGCGGACCATGCGGACCGGCATCATGCGTCAGATCGGCGTGATCGCACCGAAGATCAATTCGGATGCCGTCAGCCGGATCATGGACGGGATCTCGACGAGACTCCGGGAGAGCGATTTCATGCCGGTCCTGGGGTGCACTGGCGGTGATCCGGAGGCGGAACTGGACTATCTGGAGAACATGCAGATGACCAGAGTCGCCGGTGTGATCTTCATGGGCAGGGTCCTGACGCCTGCCCTTCATGATGCCCTGTCGGGCATGCAGGTGCCAGTGGTGGTGACAGGCCAGAAGTTTGAGGGCTTCCCCTGCGTCTACCATGACGATCGCTATGCCATGAAAGAACTGACCGCCCTCATGCTGCGCCGCGGCAGGAGGGACCTGCTGTACATCAGCGCGCCGCCGGAGGACCCCGCAGCCGGCCTGGCCAGGTGGCAGGGGGCGGAAGAGGCTGTATCAGAGGCGCACAGCGCCGGGATCGATGTCCGGATCCGGCGTGTCATCGCCGATTTTTCGGCGGAGAGCGGACGCAGCTCCATGGAGCAGATCCTGGCGGAGGGGACCGCACCGGACGGAGTCCTGTGTGCCACGGATGCCATGGCCCTGGGTGCCATGGCAGCTCTGCTGGCCCGGGCCTACGATGTGCCCGGCGAGGTCAGCGTAGCCGGTGTGGGAGACAGCTGGGCCGGCGGCGTGTCGCAGCCGCCGCTCACCACAGTCCGCCTGGACCACAGACTCTGCGGTGAAGTGGCAGCGGAACTCCTTCTGTCACTGATCGAGGGCGACAGGGAGGCAGGAGAGAAACAGATCCGGTTGGATCACATCATCGTGAGGAGGGACAGCTTGTGAAGAAAAAACTGATCTTTCTGGATATTGACGGAACATTGACGCTTCCGGGCCACAATGAACCGCCGGAGAGCGCCCTGAAAGCGATCCGGGCCGCCCAGGCGAGGGGACATAAGGTCTTCCTGTGCACCGGCAGGAACCCCGGTATGCTGGCGCCGCTCTTAAAGTTCGGGTTCGACGGCTTCATAGGCTGCGCCGGCGGCTATGTCAAGGTGGGAGACGAAGTGATCTTCGACTGCCCGATGGAACCGGAAGATGCCGGGGAAGTCATGCGTCTGCTGCACGAAGACGGCGTTTTCCGCACCGTGGAAGGGCGGGACTTCACCTGGGGCGATGAGGACCTGGGGGATTTTCTGGAGTCCGCCGGGACCGGCAACAGCGAGATCGAACGCTGGAGAAAAGCGCTCGCCGAGAGCCTGCACATCCTGCCCATGTCCGCCTACGACGGCAGCCCCGTCTATAAAGTCGTGATCATGTGTATGGAGGACAGACAGCTGCAGCGGACCAGGGACCGCTTTGGCGACAGGTACAATATGGTGCTGCAGGAGATCAAAGACCCGGCGCACCCCTGCCTCAACGGCGAGCTCATCAACCGCGCCTTTGACAAAGGCCGCGCCATCGAGCGGATCTGCCGGTACTGCGGCGCGGAGATCGCCGACACCATAGGATTCGGCGACAGCATGAACGACCTGGAGATGATCCGCACCGTGGGGACCAGCGTGTGTATGGCCAACGGAGCCGAAGCTTTGAAGAGGGAATCCGACAGGGTCTGCCCCGCGGTGGAAGAGGATGGCATGGCCATTGCCTTTGCCGAGCTGGGGCTGACGGACTGATTCTGTGCGCCCCGGTCAAATACCGTGGAAATGCACAATTTGAGGGGAGGTAATCCGTCAAAAAGACGGTTTACAACGGATAAAAATAAAAATATAATAAACAAAGTGAAAACGATTACACACGAAAGGGAGGAACAATCGTATGGCACTTGATTATCGCAAATGCGCCCAGGAGATCTCCGACAATATCGGAGGAGGCGCTAACGTAGTCTCGGCTGCCCACTGCGCCACCAGACTCCGTCTGGTCATCGCCGACAACGGCAAGGTCAACAAGGCCGCGCTGGAAGAGGTGGACGGCGTCAAGGGCATGTTCGAGTCCAACGGACAGCTCCAGCTGATCATCGGGACCGGCACTGTCAACAAGGTCTTTGATGAGTTCATCGACATCACCGGCGTTGCTGCCGGCACCAAGGATGATGTCAAGGCAGCCGCAGCTGCCAAGCAGCCCGTCTGGAAGCAGGCACTGAAGACCGTCGGCGATGTTTTCGTCCCGATCCTTCCCGCCATCGTCGCTTCCGGTCTTATGATGGGCCTGGTGGAAGCTCTCGGCAAGATCCCCGGCCTCGGCTTTGCGGAGAGCGACTGGTACGGCTTCCTGGATATGGTCGCCAATACCGCTTTTGCCTATCTGCCGGTCATCGTTGCGATCTCCGCAGCCCGCGTCTTTGGCGGCAACCTGTTCCTCGGCGCCGTCATCGGCCTGCTGATGATCCACTCCGCTCTGACCAACGGCTGGAACGCAGCCAACGGTTACGATGTGTGGTACCTGTTCGGCCACATCCAGATCGGAAACTACACGCTTGGCCAGATCAACCAGCTGGGCTATCAAGGTCACGTCATACCGGTCATCATAGCCGTCTGGTTCATGTCGACCATAGAGAAATGGCTGCATAAGCATGTTCCGGAGATGATCGACCTGTTCGTCACCCCGCTCACCACCGTCCTGTGCACCGCACTGGTCACTTTCATGGTCATCGGCCCCATCTTCTCCTTCCTGGAGACCAAGGTGCTCGAATTTGCCCAGATCCTTGTTTCCAACCCCATCGGCTCCGGCCTCATGGGTGCCCTGTATCCCTGGACCGTCGTCATGGGCCTGCACCACATGTACAACGTTATCGAAGCCGGCATGCTGGCCAGCAAGGGCCTGAACACCTGGATGCCCATCGCTTCCGCCGCTAACTTTGCACAGTTCGGCGCCTGCCTTGCAGTCGGTCTCAAATGTAAGAATCAGAAGACCAAAGCGGTCGCGATCCCTTCGTCCCTGTCCGCTGCCCTGGGTATCACCGAGCCCGCTATCTTCGGTGTGAACATGCGCTTCTTCAAGCCCTTCATCGGCGGCATGATCGCCGGTGCCATCGGCGCACTGCTCGGTGCTTTCATGGGCATTGGCGCATCCGCTTACGGTGTTACCGGTATTCCCGGCTACCTGACCATCAACAACGCGCTCCTCTACACCATCCTGCTGGCTATCTCCGGCGGTCTCGCTTTTGCGATCACCATGGCGATCTGGCATGAGGAAGAGAAGCCCGCTGCCAAGGCTGCTCCTCAGGTCGCAGCTCCCACCAATGCCGTTATTTCCGCAGGCGGCGCCAAAGTCATCGCCCCTGCTGTCGGTAAGGTCATCGCCAGAGAGGACATCCCGGATGAGACTTTTGCCTCCGGCGTCCTGGGTGAAGGCGTGGCTATCGAACCCACGGAAGGCGTGGTCTTCGCTCCTTTCGACGGCGAGGTCGCTCTCGTGGCTGACACCAAGCATGCCATCAACCTGACGAACGATGCAGGCTTTGAACTGCTGATCCACGTCGGTGTCGATACCGTGGCCATGAACGGCGACGGCTTCGAGGCCAAAGTGGAAGCCGGCCAGCAGGTCAAGCAGGGCGATGTGCTCCTTCTCTTCGACCGCGACAAGATCAAGAAGGCCAACCATCCCGACTGCGTCGTGACCCTTCTGACCAACTCCGACGACTACGAGGATGTTCAGGTCGGCGAGAACGTCTGATCTGCGCAGCAGAAATGTAAGACAGTATCACACTGTCATGAACAGCCGGTCCGGGATGCAGTTCCGGGCCGGCTGTTTCTGTGGATTGTGACAATTTTCTGTTGTATTTTGCTTTCATAATTGGGGAAATAGTGTATAATGTTTTTAGTTGACTGCGGGCTGTCCGCAGGCAGTCCGTTGCATTGAAGTGTGAAGCAAAAAGGAGAAAGATAATGAAAGAAATCAACTTTACCGTGACTGATCCGCTTGGAATCCATGCACGTCCCGCCGGCATCCTTGTCAAGGAAGCCAAGAAGTTCGCCAGCAAGATCACCGTCTGGAAAGGTGACAAGAGCTGCGATATGAAGAAACTCCTTGCTCTCATGGGCATGGCCATCAAGCAGGGCGAGAACATCACCGTTCAGTTCGACGGAGCGGATGAAGAGGACTGCGCAGCGGCCATCGAGAAATTCCTGAAAGAGAACTTCTGATCACAGGACTCAGGCAGCAGGTCCCGACTGTGCTTTTGCAGCCGGGACCTTTTTTCTACAGGACCGCGGCGGGGAACGTCATAGACGGTACCGCGGTCCGACCACTCATATATAGGGGAGGGAATGACCTATGATCGTAGCAACCGGCAAGAGTATCCTGAACAGGATCGGCATTGGCAAGATCAAGATCTACAAAGCACCTGAGTATAAGATCAACGAAGGCCTGATCGAAGATCCCGCGCACGAGGTCCAGCGCTTCAATGACGCCGTGCAGAAGGCTATCGACCAGCAGGGCGTCCTGTATGAGAAGGCCCTGCAGACAGCGGGCGAGGAGAGCGCTGCTATCTTCGAGGCCCACCAGATGATGCTGGAGGACGACGATCTTCAGGACGCCGCCCGCGAGATCATCACCAGCCAGAAGAGAGGCGCGGAGTACGCCACCAAGACGGCATTTGACGAGTATGCGCAGATGTTTGCCGAGATGGATGATCCCTATATGAAGGCCAGAAGTGCCGACCTGATCGACGTTGAGATGGCTGTTCTGGATGTCCTGATGGGCAACGATACCGACAGCCTGCAGGGCACCGAGCCCTCCATCCTGGTGGCTGAGGACCTGGCTCCTTCGGAGACGGTCAAACTGGACAAATCCCTTCTGTTGGGCATGATCACCCGCGAAGGTTCCTCCAACAGCCACACCGCGATCCTGGCCCGCAGCATGAACCTGCCGTCGCTTATCCAGTGCAAGGACATCGATGACAGCTGGGACGGCAAGCTGGCTATCCTGGACGGCTACAACGGCTGCGTCTACATCGAGCCCACCAAGGACCTGATCGACAGCCTGACCGCCAAACGCAACGAAGATCTGAAGAAAGAAGCCCTTCTCCAGGAACTCAAAGGCAAACCGAGCGTCACCCTGGACGGCCGCAAGGTCCGCGTGTACGCCAACATCGGCGGCCCTTCGGATCTGGGCAGCGTCCACGAGAATGATGCGGAAGGCGTCGGCCTGTTCCGCTCCGAGTTCGTCTACCTCAACAGCAAGGAAGCCCCCTCTGAGGAAGAGCAGTTCACGGCTTACAAGCGCGTCGTGGAGACGCTGGCTCCCAAGCTGGTCATCATCCGCACCTGCGACATCGGCGCGGACAAGACCATCGATTACATGAACCTGGACAAGGAAGAGAACCCTGCCCTGGGCTTCCGCGCGATCCGCATCTGCCTGACCAGGAAAGATTTCTTCAAGACACAGCTGCGCGCGCTGCTGCGTGCCTCCGCTTACGGCAACATGGGCATCATGTTCCCCATGATCATCAGCCGCTGGGAGGTCGTGGAGGCCAAGGCCATCCTCGAGGAGTGCAAGGCCGAACTGCTGCGCGAAGGCCACAAGATCGGCAAGTATGAGCTGGGCATCATGGTCGAGACGCCCGCTTCTGTCCTGTGTGCGGACGAACTGGCGGAGGAGGTCGATTTCTTCTCCCTGGGCACCAACGACCTCACCCAGTACACCTGCGCTATCGACCGTCAGAACGCCAAGCTGGAGCGCTTCTCCGACACGCATCATCCGGCGGTCCTGAAGGCCATCCAGATGACTGTCGACGCCGGCCACAGGCATGGCGCATGGGTCGGCATCTGCGGCGAGCTCGGCGCGGATCCCACCCTCACCGAGACCTTCCTGCGCATGGGCGTGGATGAGCTCTCCGTGAACGCCAAGAGCGTCCTGCCTCTCCGCAAGATCATCCGCAGCACCGACCTCTCCAAGCCGGCGATCAAGGACTGAGCGGTCACAACTGCATAAGGGGCAGTCGATAAGAAGGATATGCTCCCTTTCAGACAGTAAGAGATTTTTGATTTCTCTTGTCTGCCTGGAAGGGAGCATTTTTTACCCGGAAGCGGGGACGGGCGAGACAGGCACGCAGAGACAGACCATGCCAGATGTGTGCCACAAGGAATCAATGATGCGCCACAATCAGATAATAGTGACACAGTAATAATATCGGAGGCACAGAATGATATGGAATATGGGGTGGTTTGGAATTGGCACAGTATTTGCTTAAAGGAATAGCAAGACGATTCATCGGAAGGCATTCCGGAACGACCAGAAAGGAAAAAAGAAATGGCAGAGTATAAAGGAATCCCCATGGAACCCACAATGTTCGATCATCTGAAAGGCGCCTCCACAGGTGTCCGGAATATGGACTACAACTGGCGCGATATCTCGCTGTATGCGCTGTCGATCGGATGCAAGCGCCCTGATACCCCCTATTTCTTTGAGAGGGATAAGAAAGGCCTGCATGCTTTCCCGACTTTCTCCTCCATACCCTACTTGAACAACATCACGATGCGTACGATCACGCCCGAACCCGACGGCACGAATGAGATCTACAGGGAATATCTGGAAAGACTCCTCGGATATATGCCCAACGGACTGCACATGGCGATGGAAATGACCTTCCATACCCCTATTGACCCGTATGCGGGCACTTTCGTGGTCAAGGATCATCTGAACGGCATCTTTGACAGAGGCGAGGGCAAGGGAACCGTCGCGGACTGCGGCATGGATGTCTATGATCAGGCCGGCCGTCACATGACCACCCTGCACAGCTATCACTACAACGATGCGTTCGGCGGATTCGGCGGGCCCGCCTTCAAGGCACCCAAGTGCGAGTTCCCGGACAGAGAGCCCGATGTGAACGAGACCGAGTACATGATCCCCGAGATCGCAGCCTTCTTCCGTCTCGTCGGCGACACCTACCGCGTCCATGTGGACTTCGATTACTGCACGGAACATGGCTACAAGGCGCCTTTCAACATGGGCATGTGCACCTATGCCTATGGCATGAGAATGGTCGCCCACAAGCTGATCCCCTATGAGCCGGAGCGCATCAAATATGTCTACGCGCAGGTCCGCTCACTTTGCTTCCCCGGCCAGAACGTCACCGCTCAGGGCTGGGTCGTGGCGCCCGGAGAGGTCCACTGGAAGCTCCTGAGCCAGGAGGGCAAGGTACTCATCGGCAACGGAATTCTGAAGTACGAGGTCTGAGAGTAAGACCGGGGACCGGAGCGGATACTCCGGTTCCCGGGATCGACACAGAAACAATACAGGGGGAAATACATAATGTCTCAGAATATCTTAGCGATCATCATCCTGGTCCTGGTCATTATATCCTACGCGACGGAGAAGATCCCGCTGGTGATGACATCACTGCTTTCGATGCTGGCCATGTACTTCAGCGGGATCCTGGAATTCGGCGATGCCTTCGGCGGGTTCTCGAACAATGCTACGCAGATGGTCATCGGCATGAGCATCTTTGGAGTGGCTTTCTCCTCGACAGGCCTTGCGGACCTGATCGGCGAGAAGCTCGGAGAGTTCTTCGCGAAGCATCAGATGTCGGAGAAGAGATTCCTCTCGCTCGGGACGATCCTCAGCGCCCTGCTGAGCACGGTGATCTCGCCCGTCCTGATCGTGGCCATCTTCATGAACATCATCGACGGTCTCGCCGGTCAGAAGGGGGCGACGATCACCCGCAAAAATACGATCCTTCCGCTGTCCCAGGCTGCTACCGCCGGCGCGAGCATGACGATCATCAGTTCCACGACCGTCATCCTTTCCTCCGGCCTTCTGGCGGAGTCCCCCATGGGCCGCGGGTTCACATTCTTTGAGCCGGCTCTCATCGGCGGGACCTTCCTGCTGACACACCTGATCTTCTACGCCACCATCGGCTATCCGCTCATGAAGAAAGTGTACAACTTCCAGGAGAAGCCTCTGGTGGCCAGCGAAAAGGGCGGGGAGAAGAAGGAGAGATCCAAATACAAGTGCACCATGACCCTGGTGATCCTGGGCATCTGTGTGCTGTTCTTCGTCTTCTCTGACTTCAAGCTGGGCGCCATGGCCATGGCGGGCGGCGCAGCCCTGATCCTGACCGGCTGTGTCAGCGCGGATGAAGCATTCAACAAGATCAACTGGCCCATCGTGCTGCTGGTCGCCTGCTCCATCGGCTTTGCCAAGGGCATCGACGTCAGCGGTGCAGGCGTCACGATCGCGGAGTTCCTGATCCAGCTGTGCGGTCCCCTGGCACAGACGGGCATCGGCATCTGCATCATCGGCCTGATCGCGTCTTCCCTGCTGTCGAACGTGATGAGCAACTCCTCGACCGCCCTGATCCTGATCCCGATCCTGTTCGTCATGGCTGAGAAGATCGGCTGCCCCTACCTGCCTGTGGCTCTGTCCGCAGGCGTCGGCGCAGGCCTTGCAATGGCTACCCCGATCTGCACCACCAACATCACCCAGACGACCCCGGTGGGCTATCGCTTCAAGGACTACCTGATCGTCGGCGGTCTGCTGAACGTGTGCAGCATCATCACCTGCACGATCGCCCTGTATCTGGCCTTCTTCATGGGGAGATAAGATATTCCCGGAGATGCATCCATTCAAACCGTTTGTATGCTGCAGGATCGCAGGAGCCCCCACCTCTGCGATCCTGCAGATTCTTAGTATCTGATGATTCACAGAAGGAAGACAGTGCCTTATGAAACAACAAGGAACTATTCATTACGCCTGGCTGGTCTGTTTTTCCGCTACCCTGGCAGTCTTCTGTACAGCAGGTCTGGTGACAACAGCCTTCTCCGTCTATCAGCCGTATCTGGCGGACAGTCTGCAGCTGACAAATACACAGTCAGCTCTGATCGTTCTGATCCGGAATATTATGAATGCATCGGCACTGTTCACACTGCCTTTTTTCGTGAAACGTGTCCCCCTTCGTATCCTGATCCCCTCCTGCATGCTTCTGACGGCAGGAGGATTTGTGCTGTACGGAATGGCAGGAAGTTTTGCAGCCTGCTGCGTCGCTTCCGCCATAGTGGGAACATCCAACGGCCTGGGAGGGCTGGCGACAGGAAGTATTCTGATCTCCCGCTGGTTTAATGAACACCGCGGGGTGGCGACAGGTATTTTCACCAGTTCCACCGGACTCTCCGCATTTATAGTCTCTCCGCTCATTACACTGGTGACAGAGAAGTTTTCCCTGCGGACAGCTTTCCTGACAGAAGCCGCCTTCATTGCTGCCTGCTGCGGCCTGGTCTGGCTGGTGATCCGCAGTACGCCGCAGGAAGCCGGAATGTCACCGCTGGGAGAGACAGCAGAGGCACCGGAACATGCTTTTGCCGCAAGACCCATGACCAAAGCGGACTATGCCAAAATACGCCTGGCCCTGTTCACGATGGGGATCACCGCGAATGGCTTTTACACGTTCCTCTCCCTGCATTACAAGACTCTGTCTTATGACAGTGCACAGATAGCAGCCATCATCTCTACTTTTGGTCTGCTGCTGGCGGGGGGCAAGATCGCTTATGGGGAGATCTCCGACAGGATCGGCTCCTACAGGACTTCCTGGATCATGTTCGCCACGGCGCTGTCAGGGATCGCTCTGACAATTGCGGCACAGAATCATGTGTTTCCTATAGCCGCAGCCGGAGCAGCGGCGGGCGGTTTCGGAATGTCCGTTTCTAATTCCGTTGCGGCCATTTACAGCATCGAAATGACCACGGAGGCGGATTATCCGCGCGTTTTGTCCGGATTTCTGTTTGCGATCACCATGGGCGGGCTCCTGTTCAATCCGGTGATGGGGATGCTGGCTGACTTGTTCGGCAATTATGTCGTGCCATACATCGTCATGTTCATCGTCCTTCTGGTATCCGCGATCGCCATTCAGAGAATTTACCGTAGAGTCAGAGAAAAAAACGGGCCACACCGGGAATAGTTCCCAGTGTGACCCGTTTTTCGCGAAGTCAGATCGAACGGGCAACTTCATAAGCGGCAGCGGTACAGCTTCGGATGTTGCCGACGCGGGAGCCGTCGCCGACGGAATAGACGGTGATGCCGGAGCCGGCGAGCTGAGCCGTCATATCCTTCCGCGGGCGCAGCCCGATGGCGGTGATCACGTTGTCCGCTTCCACAACGATCTCTTCGTTCTCCTTATTCAGCAGTACTGCGCCGCGGTCATCGATGCCCGCGATGCGGTGGCCGGTGAGGATCTTTACGCCGTGCCTGTCGAGGAGGTCGAGGAGCATGTCGTGGACAGCGCGCGGGACGGCGGGACCGGAGGACATGAGGCTGTCCAGAGCCTCGACCAGGGTGACGTCCTTCCCCTCAAAGGCTGCCAGGTCGTAAGCGAGTTCACAGCCTGTGAGGCCGCCGCCGATGACGGCGACTTTCTGTCCGACGGTCTTCTCTTTGAGAAGGACCCTGGCACAGCTGACACATTTCTCATGATCCTGGCCGTAGATGCTGCGGGGGACGAAGTGGTCGGAACCCACCGCGAGGATGACGACGTCCGGAGCCAGATCTTTGATCATGGCAGCATCGGCGCGGGTGCCGAGATGTACCGGGACCTGCAGGTCGCGGAGCTCCCGGATATACCAGCTGCAGAGGTCGGCGATGCCGGACTTGAAAGGATGAGCACCGGCTTCCAGAAGATGTCCTCCCAGGCGATCCTCCGCCTCAAACAGTTCCACATCGTGGCCGCGGAGCTTGCAGGTGCGCGCAGCTTCCATACCTGCGACACCGCCGCCGATGACGAGGACTTTCTTTTTGACCAGAGCTTCCTGAATGCCGTACTGATAGTGGACGGTAGCCGCCGGGTCAGCGCTGCACAGTACGATGCCGCTGCTCAGGACGGTCTCGATGCAGTTCGTGCAGGCGATACAGGGCCGGATCGTATCCAGGCGGCCGCTGAAGACCTTGTTCGGGTAGTCCGGGTCGACGAGGGAAGCGCGTGCCAGCGTGACGCCGTCGATCCTGCCTTCGGCGATTGCCTGCTCGCAGAGATCGGGATCGTCCATCTTGCCGGCGAGGATCACCGGGATGTTCACAGCGGCTTTCACACGCGCGGCGATATCGATGTTGTAGCCCTTGGGCATATAGTAGGGCCCCACGCAGTAGTAGAACGTGTCATAGGTGCCGGTGTTGACATCGAGCAGATCGATGCCCCACTCCTCAAACTTCCTGGCGATCTCGATCGCTTCTTCGACGGTGCGGCCCACCTCGTCCGAACCATCCAGTGTCCGCTTGTTATAGCCGGCCATATAGGTCTTCAGGCACATGCGGATCGCGACCGGATAGTCCTCGCCGCAGGCTTCCTTGATCGCGCGGATGATCTTTTTGTGGATGAGAAGGCGTCCGTCCAGGTCACCGCCGTACTCGTCGGTGCGATGATTTGTGTAGGCCATAGCGAACTGGTCCAGGAGATAGCCCCAGTGCATGCCGTGGATCTCCACACCGTCGTAGCCGCAGTTTTTGGCGAAAAGGGCCAGCCGGGCCATATCACGGACTTTGGTCTCGATCTCCTCGCGGGTCAGCTCCTCAGTGAGGGTGGAAGGATCCTTGAAGCGCGGGATCGGGGAGCAGGACTTGCCGTCGCGCATCCGGCCGGGGCCCATGGAGACCTGCATGAACATTTTGCCGCCGTAGGCGTGGACGCGCTCAAGAGTCTCCCTCGCAGCCGCCTTGAAGAAGGACGGATTGGTCAGGGGGTTAGGGTTGCCGTTGACCGGATCGAAGGGATCGACGGTCAGGTTGGCCACGTTGGAGCCGGTGAAGATCAGGCCAAAGCCGCCCTTGGCGCGCTCCACCCAGTATTCGATGCCGTTCCGGCTGTAAGCGCCTTTCTGGTCGTAGATCGCGTGACGGTTGCCCATCGCGCCCACCGCGTAGCGGTTCTTGAGTGTGATTTTTCCCACTTTCAGGGGGGAGAAGAGATTCTCATATTTCATAGCTGCCGCTCCTTCCGTGTACAGACCATAGTCCGACATTATCGTTTCTTTAACAATACCATTCGGGATTTTGGATTCCCAATTCAAATTCATCATGGGAGCGATCAGTATTTTCAATTTCCCACGGAACGTGTCATCTCATAAAATAAAGAAAGGAATGACAGAATATTAACCATGTTTCCGCCAAAGGAGGATGGAGCAGGATGATGAACTTTAAATTTCATGTACAGTCGCCTGTCTATTTCGGCCGCGGTGTCGTCCGCCAGTATGCAGACCTGATCGCCAGCTATGGAAAGAAGGCCATGATCGTCACCACACAGTTCCCGGAGGGGTGCCCCAACCTGGCACTCGAGGACGCGCTCGCTGTGTGTGCTGAAAAAGGCATTGAGGCAACCGTTTTTGATAAAACAGAAGAAAATCCTTCCGTAGAGAACGTACTGGAGATCGTCCGGGCGGCACAGGCTGCGGAGGCGGATTTCTTTATGGGTGTGGGCGGAGGCTCACCCATGGATGCCGCCAAGTGCGCCAGCGTATTGATGGAAAGAGGGATCACAGAGGATGAGGCCGCCTACGACCTTCTGTTCCTCCATCCGGAAGCGGACAAATACAGGCGCCCCTTCCGCTGCCGTCCCGTCATCTGTGTCCCTACGACAGCGGGATCCAGCTCGGAGATCACGGGCTTTTTTGTGATCACGAGAAAAGATACCGGCTCCAAGCAGGCACCTTCCATCATGGTCTTCTCCGAGGCGTCTTTCCTGGATCCCAGATATATCGAAGGCGCGCCCCAGCTTATCCTGGATACCGGCGCGATGGATGCCCTGAGCCACGGGATCGAGACATCCATCAACGTGAACAGCAACTTTATGAACCAGCAGATCGCCCTCATCGGTTTCAGGCTCTTCAACGAGTTCAAGGATCATCTGCTGAGCGGAGAGCTGACAGCGGAAGATTATGAGAAGATCATGCTGCACAGCGCCATCCAGGGCATGGCTTTCTATCAGGCGGGGACCCTTCTGCCGCACGGCCTCGGCTATTACCTCTCCCATGAAAAAGGCGTCAACCACGGCCTGGCCTGCAGCCTGACCCAGGGCGAGTTCCTCCGCGTCGTCGGCGCTGACCGTCCCGACCTGATCGCGCCGATCATTTCTGCCTGCGGCTTTAAGGATGTGGAGGATTTTGCCTCCTATATGGATGCCATGACCTCCCGCAATGTGCACATCCACGTGACGGAGCAGGAGTGCGAGGAGTGGGCGGACCACTTCATGAAGTACCAGGGGCATCGCCTGAAACGGTATCCCGGTACGATCGGCCGCGATGACCTGGTGAGGATCTTCAAGAAATCACTCCGGGTGTTCATGGACTGAAAATGTTAAAAATGGTATACTGAGATGCAGAGACAGCCCGGGGCGATCGTCCCCGGGCTTCCGTTTCATAAGAATGCGGACAGTGTGTATCGAGGTGACACCATGACCTATCAGCAGCTGGTTTGTTTTATCGAAGTGAAGAAGACTCTTAACTTTACGAAAGCGGCACAGAACCTTCATGTGACACAGTCGGCGCTGAGTTATTCCATCGTTTCCCTGGAAAAGGACCTGGGCGTTCCGCTTTTCGTCAGGCAGAGCGGGCAGGGGATCCGCCTGACCAGCTATGGCCGTTCCCTGTATCCGATGGCGGAGAATGCCATCCGGGCCATGCAGGAGATCGGGCAGGCGGTCGAGAAGATCCGAAATCCGTTTACGGGC